>PXTX01000140.1 GCA_003023275.1 Bacteroidetes bacterium SW_4_67_19 | reverse complement strand
ATCTTTGGCAAACGACGAAATCGAAGCGGTCCCGGCCCGGGCGAAAGAAGTGTCAACCCGCAACTTCCAATCTCAAACTGCGACGGTCCCATGCAAAAACGGTCACTGCTTTCCGCTGCCCTCCTCGCCCTCCTGTTCGCCGCCGCGCCCGCCTCGGGCCAGGACGACGTCGTCTACGTCGATTCGAGCGCTTCTTCAGAGAACGCGGACGGCACCTCGTGGCCACGCGCGTTCCCGGACCTGCAACGCGGCCTCGCCGCCGCCGCGGCGGGCGACGAGATCTGGGTCGCCCGCGGCACCTACCGTCCCGACGACGGCCCGCGCGTCCCCGACGGCAAGCGGGACACGAGCTTCGTCCTGGTGCCGGGCGTCGGGGTGTACGGCGGCTTCGACGGCGACGAAACGGAGCGCGCCGGTCGCACGGCCGACCCCGAAGCGAACGGCACGGTCTTGAGCGGCGACTTGGCGGGAAACGACGCGAACGATTCTCCCCCGAACCGTGCCGACAACGCGTCTTTCGTCATCGTGACGAACGCACGGCACGAGGCCGCTACGATCCTCGACGGGTTTACGATTTCCGGGGCCGGTACGGGATCGAATCCGACTCCTCCCTTTCCCAATGAAAGCGCAGTTCGTAACGCCGGCGGATCGCCGACGCTCGCCAACCTTCTCATCACCGAAAACGCTACCCCTCGTGGAGCGGGAATGCGCAACACGGACGGCGGCGCACCGACGCTCACAAACGTCACGTTCGACGGCAACGACGCCCGATTCGACGGTGCCGGTTTCTACAGCGAAAGCGGCCGTCCCACACTCACGGAGGTCACGTTCGTCGGAAACAGCAATGGAGAAGGATCGGGCGGCGGGATGTACGTCGGGACCGGCGCTCCGGTGCTGACGAGGGTCGTCTTCGAACGCAACGGAACCGCTGGGGCAAGCGGAGGCGGACTGTTCGCCAGCGGCGACAGCCAGCCGGTGCTGGAGAACGTCACCTTTACAGAAAACTTCGCCGTGATGGGCGGCGGCGGAATGGCGAACCGGGGGATGGCTACTCTCGAAAATGTGACGTTCGAGGCGAACGAAGCCGGTGACGGACTCGGTGGGGGAATGTACAACTTGGGCGCCGCGACTCTCGTGGACGTGACCTTTCGCGGCAACAGTTCAGATAACGGAGGCGGGGGAATGGCGCACGATGGAGCGCGTTCCTTGCTCATCAACGTCACCTTCCACGCCAATGCGATCGAAAATCCTTACGGGAGAGATTACGGAGGCGCGCTGTCCGTAAGCGGTCCGTTGACGCTCGCCAACACGCTCTTCTACGACAATGAAGTGCCGGCGGGCAACAATGACGACCCTTCCAGCCTCGGCGGCGCCGTCTACGTCACCGACGGCGCCGCTGCGCGCTTCGTCAACGCCACCTTCGCCTCCAACCGGGCCGCCGGCAGCGGCGGCGCGCTCTTCGTGGCCGACTCCAGCGAGGCGGTCGTGCGCAACAGCATCCTCTGGAAAAACCGCGCCGACGGCAGCGCCAACCAGATCGCCACCGACTCGCTCCCCGCCAGCGTCGCCGACGTGGACACGTCCCTCGTCGAAGGCGGCTATGACGGCTCTGCTTCGGCCCGCCCCGACTTCATCGTCGACGCCGATCCGCAGTTCGAAGACCGCTCCGGCGGCGACCTGCGCGTCCTAACCGACGGCGCGCCCGTCCTCGACCGGGGCGCGCGCCGCTACCTCCCGCCCGACTCCCTCGACCTCGACGCCGACGGCGACACGACCGAAAAGCTGCCGCTCGACCTCGCGGGCGCCGAGCGCTTCATCGACAACAACGAGGACGCCGATCCCGAGGTCGACCTCGGCGCCTACGAAGCGCCCGCCGGCGTCACGCCCGTCGAGCTGGCTGCCTTCACCGCCGCTCGCCTCGGAGACGAACCGGCCGCCGCCCTCCTGCGCTGGCGAACCGTCTCGGAAACCAGTAACGACGGCTTCGTCATCGAACATCGGAGCGCCGCCTCCGACAGCACCTGGCAGCGTGCGGGCTTCGTCGAAGGCGCCGGGACGACGCAAGACCCGCAGCAGTACCGGTTTCGCGTTTCCGACCTCGCCCCGGGCACGCACGCCTTTCGCCTCCGCCAGCGTGACCTGGACGGGGCGACCCAGCGGCACCGTCCCGTCGAAGTGCACATCGGCATGAGCGAACGGTTCGTCCTGGAAGCGCCGTATCCGAACCCGGCCCGCGGCACGGGAGCGGCCGCGACGGTGGCGTTCGGGTCGCAGCGCGGGGAGCCGGTGCGCCTGCTGCTCTACGACGCGCTCGGGCGGCAGGTGCGCACGCTGTGGCGCGGCACGCCGGCGGCAGGCCGGCTGAAGCGCGTACGCATCGACGCCGCGGGACTGTCCAGCGGGACGTACTTCCTGCGGCTGGTCGGCGCAGAGGGCGGCGCGGCGAAGACGCAGTCGCTCACGCTGGTGCGGTAGTGCGTGATGCGTGATTCGTGACGACGGTAAACCGATTCGCCAATCGCCTTTCGTCATTCGCACTTCGCGAGCGCGTCGGCGAGCGCCTCGGGCGTCGGCTCACGTGCCACCGCCTCCGGCGGCCAGCCCGCTTCGCGCAGCGCCGTCGCGGTCGTCGGCCCCAGCGCCGCCTTGCGCACGGCCCCCCAGCCCGCCTCGCCGGATTGCCGCACCGCTTCCACGCCCGACGGGCTGAAGAAGACGGCCCATTCCGGAAACGCCTCGTCTGAACCGTCACTCGTCAGCCACGGCCCCGTGCGCAGATGCGTCTCGTAGACGACGCGCTCCTCGAACGGCACCTCCTCAGCACGCAGGCGGTTCGGGAGCGCCTCGCGGCGACGGTTGCCGCAGAGAAACAGCAGCGGACGCTCGGCGGCGGCTTCCTCGTTGGACCTGACATTCTTTGCAATAACGGACCCAAGCGCCTCCGCATCGCCGCTCTCCTCGCCCGTCGGCGCCAAGCCGCCCGCGCGCAGCTCGGCAGCGGTCTTCGGCCCGACGGCGAAGGCGGGCTTGGCCTCCCACGCGGCGACCTGATCGGGGAGCCAGCGCAGCATCTCCTCCAGCGCCTGCGCCGCCCGCGGGCTCGTCAGCACGAGCCCCGCCCAGCGGTCCGGGTGGCGCAGCGCCGCGCCCGCATCGTCGCCCCCGAAGTCGTCGTCGCCCGCAAACGCGAAACGCAGGACGGGACGGCACGTCGCCCGAAAGCCGCGCTCGCGAAGCGCTCGCTCGTAGCGATCCTCGTCGCCGCCCTCGTCGCGGCTGCGCAGCAGGAGCACGAGCGGAGCGTCGTCACGCATCACGTTTTACGTCTTGCAAGACAGCCCGGCCGCCGCGTTCGAGAAGCGCCTCGGCGAGCGCGCGGCCCGTTGGGTCGGCTTCGGCGGGGCGCACGGTGCGCTCCTCGCGAAAAAGCGGATCGCCGTCAAGCGCCGCGATGCACCCGCTCACGACGAGGCGCTCTTCGCCGGCAGCGTCGCCGCGGTCGTCGAAGCGCGCCCACGCGCCGGTAGGCACCTGGCAGCCGCCGCCCACCGCCTGCATGAAGGCGCGCTCGGCGGCGGCGCACGTGCCGGCGCGGTCGTCGTGAAGCACGCGGCGCAGCAAAGCGCGCACGTCGGCGTCGTCGGACGCGCAGGCGATCCCGAGCGCGCCCTGCCCGACGGCCGGCAGCATCACACGCGGCGCGATGGCTTCGCGGATGTGTTCCTCCAATCCCATGCGGCGCAGCCCGCAAGCGGCCAGGATCATGCCGTGCCAGTCGGAGCGCGCGAGCTTGTCAAGGCGCGTGTCTACGTTGCCGCGCACGGGGACGACCTCGAGGTCGGGCCGCCACGCCTTTAGCTGCGCACGGCGGCGGAGCGAAGCGGTCGCCAGCGTCGCGCCCTCCGGCAGGTCCGCCAGCAGCCCGTCGAAGGACGGGTGTGCGACGAAGGCGTCCAGCGGCGAGGCGCGCCCGCTCACGGCGGCGAGGGTGATGCCCTTCGGGACGTGCGAGGGCAAATCCTTGAGCGAGTGGACGGCCAGGTGAATCTCGCCCGACAGGAGCGCGCGGTCGAGTTCTTTGGTAAAGACCGCCTCGTCGTTCATCTGCGAGACGGGCACGTCCTGCCGGCGGTCGCCGGTGGTCGTAATCTCGCGCAGCCGTACCGCGTGCCCGGCGGCCTCCAGCTCGCCTTTGACGCGGCGCGCCTGCCAGAGGGCCAGCCGGCTACCGCGCGTACCCAGCACCAGTGCCTCACCGGCAGAAGAAGCGGCAGAAGCGCTCATGAGGGGGAGGCGTCTTCGGCGACGGGCAGGGAGGACGGCCGGGCGGGCGCTTGCAGCGCCGGCTCGTCGAGCGCGTCGAGCAACTCGTCCGTAGGGCGCGGATCAGCACCCGACGGCTGGTGCGTCTCGAAGGGGCAACGCGCCGGGGCGTCCACGGGGCGCGCGTCGCCGTTCCCGTCTCCATTCGCGTCGGCCTTTTCCGATCCGGTCGCTTCGCCCATCTCTTCGTCGTCCTCACAGCCGGGCTGTGAGAAGAGCGTCTCCAGGAGCCGAATGCCGCGCGTGAAGTCCATCGACTCGGCGCCGGCCCCTTTCAGCCGCACGATGGGCACGGCCAGGACCTTCTGCAAAATCGACTGCGTGAGGCGTTCGAGGTCCTCGGCGTCCGCGTCGGCGAAGCGGTGGGCGTGCCGGTCGATCTCCTGCTGGCGGATGCTCTCGAAGGTGGAGCGAATGGCCTGAATGGCCGGCTGCATCGCCTCCTGGTGAAAAACCCACGAGACGAACTCGCTCGTCTCCTCCCGGCAGATCGCTTCGCCCTGCGGGCGCGCATCGCGGCGGGCAGCGCGCGTGTCCCGCACCCAGCCGTGCAACTCGTCCATGTCGCGCAGCGCAAAGCCAGACCGCTCCGCGATGGCCGGGTCGGCGTTGCGCGGGCGGGCGATGTCGACCACCAGCGTAGCGGGATCGCCGTCAGCGGCGGACGGGCGCTCCGGAAGCGCCTCGGCGCAGAGGGTCGGCTCCTCCGCGCCGGTGGCGACGATGACGAGATCGGCGCGCGCAGCGGCGGCGTGGCGCTCCCCCCACGGCACCGTTTCCGCTCCCGAAAACGCGCGGGCGGCCTCGGCGGCGCGCTCCGGGGAACGGTTGGTGACCGCCATCGACGCGAGGGCCGCTCGGTCGCCGGTGCGGTCCGCCAGGGCTTCGAGCGCCAGTCGGCCCATTTTCCCCGCCCCCACCAAGAGCACGCGGCGGTCGGTCCAGCCGTCGGGCCGGCGCTTCCGGAAAAAGTCTTCGGCCAGCGCCACGGCGGCGGTCGAGACGCTGGCGGCCCCGCTCGACAGGCTCGTCTCGCTTCGCACGCGCTTGGCCGCGCGGAAGGCCGTGTGCATCAGGCGGTGCCCCACCGCCCCGACGGCGTCGGCCTCGACGGCGCGCCGGTAGGCGTTTTTGACCTGCGCGAGGATCTGCGCATCGCCGGGCACGAGCGAGCGCAGGCCCGCCGTGACCTCCAGGACGTGGCGCACGGCCGCCTCGTCGGTGCGGTGGAAGGTCTCCTCCGCGCCCGGCCAGCCTCGCCCCGCCTCGCAGGCCAGCAGCCCACGCAGGCGCTCGGCGTCCTCGTCGGCGCCGTAGAGGTAGGCCTCCGTGCGGTTGCACGTGGAAAGGAGCACCAGCTCGGGGCCGTCCCCGTCGGCGGCCCCGGCCCCGGCGCGGAACGCGGTGTGCACGCGGCGCTGCGCCTCCCCCGAAAGCGCAAACGCCTCGCTCGCGGCGACGGAGGCCGTCTGGTGGTTGAGCCCGAAGGCGTGGAAGGTAGCCTGCACGCTGGGGTCGGCGCTTGGAAATGAGGTACTTCACAGTCAATGTACCATCATCGTAACCGGGGGGTTCACGCGCGGGGGGTGAAATCGGAATCAATATGGCGGGAGCGCGTCGAAGTGGCGGCTGGCAGCGTCACGCATCACGAGTCACGCATCACGAGTCACGCGTCACGCACCTGCATCTCGCCGATGAGCCAGCGCAGCGTGCCGGCGGCCTCGGTCTGGCGCTCGGTCCGAGCCGGTCCATCCGCTGCCGCGCGGCCTCGATGTTCTCCTCCGTCAGCCCTTCTTCAGCAGCCCGTTCGAAGAGCGCGCGCGTCTTCTCGTCCGCCGCGCCGTCCACTGCGCATTCGAGCGCGCGCAGCAGCAGGAACGTCTTTTTCCCCTCACGCAAGTCGCCGCCGACGGGCTTCCCCCAGCGCTCGGGGTCGGCGGTGAGGTCGAGCAGGTCGTCCTGGATCTGAAAGGCGCGGCCCAGCGCGGCCCCGGCGCGGCGGAGCGCGTCGGCCTCGTCGGAATCCGCCTCGCCGCAGCGCCCGCCCAGCTCGAGCGTGGCCCCCAGGAGCGCAGCGGTCTTGCCGTCGATCATGTCGAGGTACTCCTCGACGGAAACGTCGGCTTGCGTCTCGAAGGTTTTGTCGAAGGCCTGCCCCTCGCAGAGGCGGCGCGCCATGCGGCGAAAGGGGCGCATGAGCGTGCGCAGGTCGGCGGTCTCCGTCTCGGCCAACAGGTCGTAGGCGCGCACCAGCAGCAAGTCGCCGGCCAGCAGCGCCGTGCCGGTGTCCCAGCGCCGGTGCACGGCGGGCCGCCCGCGCCGCTCGGTCGCGTGGTCCATCACGTCGTCGTGCACGAGGGTGAAGTTGTGGAAGACCTCCACCGCCAGCGCCGCCGGCAGCGCGTCGTCGGGATCTGCGCCGAAGGCTTCGGCGACCAGGAGCAACAGGATGGGGCGCAGGCGTTTACCGCCGCCGTCGAGGACGTAGCGCACCGGCTCGTACAGGAGCGCCGGCTGCTCGCGCGGTTCCAGCGCGGCCAGTTCGGCGTTGACGCGCTCACGCAACTGCTGGACGTGCGCCTCGGCCCGTTCGGGACGCACGTTTTCAGAGGACGAAACGGAGCGAGTCATGGAAACGCAGCGACTTCGCGAAAACTACGGGGGCGTGATGCGTATTGCACCGCAAGGAGTACTTCTACCACAAGGGCATGACCCGCAGGGGGCCCTTCACTCCGTTCGGGGCGCGTGATGCGTGATGAAACCGGGCCTCCAACGTTTGCGGCGCTGCTCCATCGGCAACTCCATTCAGGAAATGCTGCACGTGGAATACGTTCTTGGGCATCTGTGGGAAGCCCCCTCACGAATCACGCATCACGTTTCACGCATTCACCCTCTCCGTCGCCTCCAGCACCGCGTCGAGGCGGTCGTACACCTCCTCGAAGCTGCCGGTGCCGTCGATGCTGCGGAAGGGGCTCTCCGCGCGGCGTTCGTAGTAGGCGCGCACGGGGGCTGTTTCTTCGCGGTAGACCGCCAGGCGCTTGCGGATGGCCTCGGGACGGTCGTCGGGGCGTTGCACGATGAGCGACGGGTCCAGGTCCGACGGCGGGGGCTTGGCGTCGAGGTGAAAGTTCTCCCCCGTTTCCTTGTGCACACGCCGCTTCGAAAGGCGTTCGACGATGTTCTCGTCGGGGACGTAAACGCCGTCAGCCACTCGGCCTGCTGGAGGGTGCGCGGGTAGCCGTCGAGGACGAAGCGCGTGAAGTCTTCGCCCGCGATGGCTTCCTCGGCCAGCGGGCGCATAATCTCGTCGGGCACCAGCTCGCCGGTGTCGACGAACGGCTGCGCCTTCTGGCCCACGGGCGTCTCCGCCTCGATGGCCTGGCGAATGATGACGCCGGTCGAGAGATGGCGCAGGCCGCGGCGCTCCGACAGGAGACGCGCCTGCGTGCCTTTCCCCGCGCCGGGCGGGCCAAAGAGAGCGATGCGCATGTTGTTTGGAGGGGGTGGATAGCAGATAGTGGATGGTTCTCGACCCGGATCGCGCTCTCCTTTCCACGCGCCGCCCAAAGTAACCCCTCGCCCGGATCTCACGCAACGCCGTCGCCCCTTCTCCTTCGGACTAAAAGACGTTTTCGCCGGCTCTTCGACGGAAAGCGTGACCCGTTCGACGTGCTACGTTTCAGGCCCCTTCCTCGCTGCTCGAAACGGCGCTGGCGACCGGAGCGGCGGCATCGCTGGCTCCTTCCCCTCCGCGTGCGCCCTGCGGGGAAAGCACCTGCTCGGAAGCGGCGTCCACAGCGTACTTGACGGCCACGCTCACGAGGGTGCGCCCGGCCAGGTCGAGCACGGTGCCCAACAGCCCCTTCGACTCCCCGCCCTGGGCGTCGTTGCGCACCACCAGCGGGCGGTGGCCCTCGAGGATGCGCCCCGCTGCCTCACCGGGGTCTTCGCCGCGCCGAGCGGCCGCGCGCACCTCTTCGCGCACCGCGTCGCGGTACTCGTCCATCCACGTGCGCGACGTAGCGGCTTCGCG
>PXTX01000139.1 GCA_003023275.1 Bacteroidetes bacterium SW_4_67_19 | reverse complement strand
GCGTGAGGCTGCTCGCCAACGGCGCTGAAAGAGAAATCGAACGTCGCCGCTTTCTGAATGGGCTCGCCGGGAGACCCAGAATGAAAGCGAATCGGCCTGGCTTCATCACGCATCACTTGCAAACGGTCTCTCGCGGAAGATGGCGGTGCCGTCTGCTTCTCAACGAAACGAACTTTGCTGAATGAAACCCTTTCTCGTCCCCGGCGCGGTTGCTGCCGGGCTGGCCGTGGCCGCCGGCGCCTTCGGGGCGCACGCGCTCGCGGGGCGCCTGACACCGGAGCGCCTGGCGGTCTTCGAGACGGCCGTGCGCTACCAGATGTACCACGCGCTGGCGCTGCTCTTCGTCGGCTGGGTGGGGCGGACGCTGGAGGCGAGCACGCTGCTGACGGGGGCCGGGGGGTGTTTCGTCGCCGGGATGGTCCTGTTCAGCGGCAGCCTTTACCTGCTCGTGCTCACCGACACCGGCTGGCTCGGGGCCGTCACGCCCGTCGGAGGGGGCGCCTTTCTGGCGGGGTGGGCGCTGCTGGCGTGGGCGCTGGTGCGCAGTGTTTGAGTGTGGCCGTGCTGTGGTGCGCTTCAACCCACAACACTCACCCCCCTTCGTCCTCGAACAAAAGCGTGAGGCTGGGCTGGAGGGTGTGCTCGCGCGCGAGGGACAGGAGCGCCTCGGCGGCCTGCTCGGGCACGGGGTAGTGGGCGTACTCGTCGCTGTCGGTCGCCAGCGCGTAGCCGATGCCTTCGTCCTCGTCGTCGGGGGCGCGGTCTTCCCAGGCGGTGGCCTCCTCGATGATGAAGGAACCGTCCTCGGGCATAAAGGAGGCGAGGTAGCGCTCGCGGCGCGCCTCCTCGTCGATGAGGCCGAGGTGACCGAGCGCGCCGTACTCCTCGTCGTAGAAGAGCGCTTCGGCGAGAAGGACCTGGGTGAACTGGTCGGCGTCGAAAGAAGCGGGCATGGCGGTTGAAAGAGGAAGGTTGAAAGGGGAAGGTTTCGCGGGCCGAGGGGGGGCGGGCCGGCGGAAACGCTCGCTCGCAAACCGTAGAGGCAGGACGGACCGTGCCCGGTCATACTTCGATCTCGCGCTGAAGCAGCGCCGGCCATTCCGCCTCCTCGTCGTTCTCCAGAAACGAGCGCAGAAAGGCGCGCGCCGTCTCGCCGCGCTTGCGAGTGAGGTCGGCCTCGAAGCGGTCGGCAAAGGCGTCCAGAAGGGACGTGCGCGCCTCGGCCTCGTCGACGGGGCCGCCCGTTTCGCGGGCGAGCGACGTGACGCCCCGGTCGGCGATGCCGCAGGGCACGATGTGGTCGAAAAACGAGAGGTCGGTACTCACGTTGAGCGCGAGGCCGTGCATCGTCACCCAGCGGCTGCAGCGCACGCCCATCGCGCAGACCTTGCGCTCGGGGCCGCGCGCGTCGGGGCCGACCCACACGCCGGTGCGTCCGTCCACGCGCCCCCCTTCCACGCCGAAGGTCGCGCAGGTGCGCATGACGACCGCTTCGAGGGCGCGCAGGTAGCGGTGCAGGTCGCGGAAGAAGCGGTCCAGGTCCAGCAGCGGATAGGCCACGAGCTGGCCGGGCCCGTGGAAGGTCACGTCGCCGCCGCGCCCCACGCGGTGCAGCGCCGCCCCGCGCGCCGCGAGCGCCTCCTCCGAGAGCAGCAGGTTCGCCTCGTCCGCGCTTTTGCCGAGGGTGTAGACCGGCGGATGCTCCACCAGAAGCAGCACGTGCGGCGCCGGTTCGGGGGGGGCGGCGCGCTTGGCCCGGATGAGGCGCTGCTGGAGGCGCTGCTGAAGACGCCGCGCCGGCGCGTACCCCACCCGCCCCAGCACACATGCGACGACAGCTTCGCGGTTCACGATTGCGGGTGGAACGTGGAAGGTTGGAGGTTCTTCAGACCGCAGCGTTCCCCCCCGCACTCCCGTACTCATTGCTGCAGGCTCAGGCGCACGTTGAAGCCGCCGTCGATGTTGCTGTAGGAGGGGCGGCGGTTGCCCTCGAATTGCTCGTATCGCATTACGAAATCCACCGAGACGCGGTTCGAGAAGCGGTAGGAAATCTTCGGAGCCACCTCCAGGCGGGTCGAGGAGCAGGCTCGGGTCGTAGCTCGAGCCGTTTCTGATGGCGGTGGCCGCCTCGTTGAGGGCGCGGCGCATGATGAAGTCGCGCTGGCGCTCGACGGTGCGCGAGGCGGTGAGGCTGAAGGTGATCTGGTTTTCGATGTCGCCGATGAAGGGCAGGAAGGACAGCGTGAGGCCCTGCTTGCGGTAGTCGGCGGTGAAGGACAGCTCGTTGGTGTGGTCTTCGACGACCTCTTCGCTGGCCGGGCGCAGCCGGAAGGTGTTCGAGCGGTTCCACTGGAGGTTGGTGCTCAGGGCCCCTTTCCAGCTCACGTCCAGCCCCAGCAGCGGCTGAAAGCGCTCCTGCACGCTCTGCCCTCCGACCTCGAAGGAGGTGCGCTGGTAGCCGGCGCCGTTGACGAACGCGTAGTCGACGGGCTCGTCGATCTGGGTGCTGCTGAAGCTGGTGGCGTACTCGGAGGAGTAGCCGTGGGTGAGGCTCACGTTCTGGGTGAGCGCCCCCAGCAGCGGCCAGTCCGAAAGGCCCGAGTAGGTGACCTGCCAGGAGGGAAGCGGGAGCGAGAGAAACCCGTTCTGCCCGATGCTGCCGAACGAGGAGGTGAAGGCGCTGCGAAAGTCGTCGCTGACCGAGGCGTTGGAGAGCGCCACGCGCCCGTCGGCGTCTACGTCGGGCGTGCCGTCGCCGTCGGTGTCGCGGCTGTCGAGGTCGCCCCGGAGGGCCTCGAGCTGGCGGTCGAAGAACGCGCGGTACCCGCCGCCGAAGGCCCAGACGCTCGACGTGTTGGAGCCGTCCTGCGTGCGCGACTCCTCGCCCGAGAGGTTGCTGAAGGTGGTCGTCTCGTCCCAGTTCATCCGCCATTTGAGCCCGATCTGGAAGTTCTCGCTGAACTGGACGGTGGTGCGCGCGCGCAACTTGTTGCTGTCGCGCAGGCGGTCTTCGAGCGCGTAGTTGTCGCCGGGCAGGCGCAGCCCCGTCCCGATGCGGCGACTGAGGCCGAAGCGATAGGCCAGCGGCGGTCCCTCGTTCTGGAGGGCGTCGAGCAGCGAGTAGCCGGCGCGCACCTGGTCGTTTTCGTCGCGGAAGCCGACGTGCGTGGCCGTGCTCTCGAGGGTGGTCTCGTAGTTGACGGTAAAATCGCGCAGGCCCGTGACCCCGAGGAACAGGCCGCCTCGTCGTCGCCCGCCTCGTCGTCGCCCTTGGGGGAGTCGTCACTGGGGCGGCGTTCCTCTTCGCTGCCGGACTGGGCGGCTTCTTCTTGCTGCTTTTCGAGGCGGCGGTAGAAGCCGAACTTGCGCCACAGCTTCTGCGGGGTCAGCGAAAGGCTCGTCTCGAACGTCGCGTTGTTTTTCACGGTGGCGCCCAGATCGCTGCCGCGCGGGCTGTTGTTCCAGTTGTAGTTGGCGCGGTAGCGCAGGTTTTCCAGTTTGATCCAGTTGAGCGCCTCGCTGTCGCCGAAGGGCAGATCGAGGGAGGCTCCGAAGCGTTGCGCGTAGTCGCCAGTGCGCGGGCGCCCGCTGCCGAAGAAGCGCCCGAACGCCTCGCCGGCGCCGCGCGTGCTGAGGCGGCGTTCCTTCAGGGGGGCCTCGCCTTCAGGGTTGTTTTCGACGTAATCGGAGATGGCCGTGTCGGCGCGCGCTTCGCTGTCGTAAACGCGCTCCCCGCCGCCGGGGGGGAGGACGCGGAAGGTTTCGCGTGCACCGAGCCGGTTGAGGCTCTGGTTGGTGACGGTGTTGTAGGTAAGACTCAGAAAGCCGAACGGGTCGTACTGGAGGTCGAACTCGCGCTTGTGGTTGAAGGTGTGCGTGTCGCGGATGGGTTCGCGCAGCACGCTTCCGGAGTCGGGGACGAGCGGGCGCGTGGACCGGTCTTGCTGCTGCTGCCCGCGGCGCCGGAAGCTGCTGAAGAACCCGACCGACTGCGGCGCATAGTTGAAGCGCAGCCCGCCGAGCGCCCCCCCGACCAGCGGGAGCGACTCGAGAAACCACAGCGGCTGCACCGTGTGCGGCTGCTGAAAGTCGTGCTGGTAGTCGAGGTTGGCGTTCCACTGCCAGTTGTCATTGAGCTGCTGCGAGGGGTCGCGCCGGCTCGACTGCGAGAGGGTGTAGTCGAAGTTGAGGTTGTCGAGCGTGTAGCGCAGCCAGGGCGAAGACGAGTTGGTTTTTTGCACCCCCACCTGCACGCGGTGGCTGGAGTTGCGCGTCTGGGCGGTGCGCAGGACCTCTCGGCGCGTGGCGGGAAGGGCGCCGGTCTCGGCCTGCGCGAGGAGGGCGTTGAGGCGCACGTCGCCCCGGTTGGGGGCGTAGCGCGGGGTGGACGTGTTCGAGCTGAAGCTGAAGGACACGGGAATCCGCCACCCGGTGGCGTCCGGCAGCAGCTTGCCGGCAGAGACGTCCCCGCCGATTTTCCAGTCGAGCAGGCGGTTTTGCTTGCGTTCCCCGAGCGTGCTGGCCAGGCTGCCGAAGCCGTCGGTCTGGCGTTCGACGTTGGCGTTCAGGTTGGCAAAGTCGGCCAGCTTGATGCGGGCGTCGGCCAGGGCGCTCCAGCCGTCGCTTTCGTCGTAGCCGGTGGCGCTCAACTCGTTGATCCAGAGCGTCAGGTCTTCGTATTCGTTGCGCTCGGCCTCGTCGCTGATGCGCAGGCCCACCACCACGGTGCTGACGTCTTGCAGCGAGGGCGTGCCCTTGATACCAACGGTGGCGCCGGCGGGGGCGAAGCTGCTGAGCGCCGGGTCGAGCGTCACGCTCTTTTCGCGGCTCCAGAACGTGGTGTCGAGAGGCGCGCCAGCGGCGTCGCGGGCCACCTTCAGCTGGTTGAGCGCGGTGAGGCGCAGGTTCATCTCGTTGGCGAGGGAGGGCCCCGAGGCGGCGTCGAGCGGGTACCAGAGGCGTTCCGGCGGGGCGGACCCCAGCGGGCCGAGGGTGGGCGTGAGCGGCTGGCGATATTCGTAGTAGTCCTCCGTCTCGTTGGCGCCGAGGCGCACGAATAGCTCCACGTTGCCGCGCGCCGCTTCGGCCACTTCGCCGAAGTCATTGGCCGTGGAGTGCAGGTGCGTGAACATGCGGAGGCCCCCGTACTTGAGCAGGTTCAGGTCTTGCACTTTCTTGAAGATGGCGCGCCGCTGGCCTTCGCGGAGGTCTTCTACGCGCAACACCAGCGACTGCTCGCGCGCACGCTGGCGCCCGCCAGTGGCCACCTGCTGCTGCGCCACGACGGCGCGTTCGGGCGGCTGGTAGATGCCGCTGTCTTCCTCGTTGTTGATGCTGGCAATCGAGAGGCGCGAGCCGTCGGCCGCGTCGGGGTCGGGCGTGGCGCGGGTGGTGTCCGAGAGGGTGACGTTTTTGGACTTGCGCCACTGGCTGCCCACCAGCTCGAGCGTGGCGAAGCGCAGCGTCATCGGCGCGCGGTGGCCGGTCGTCCACAGGCGTATCTGCTCGACGAAGTCCAGCCCGGGGGTGCCGACCGTGTCGGTGGCGGCGCGCACCGGGACGCGCGCCTTGTACCAGCCGGTGCCGGTGCCGTCCTCGCTGGTGATCTCGCCGACGATGAAGTCGTCGGTCGTGCCGGGCTGGGCCTGCGTGTCGAGGGCGTCTTTGCTCAGCGGAATGCGGTACTGAAAGTAGTCGCCGCTCTGGTTGAGCTTGTCGAAGGCGAAGTTCTCGGAATCCGGCTCGCGCGTGGTGCCGCGCTTCTGGGTGAAACGCGAGGGAAGCGTGTTGTTCGCCTGGTAGGAGTTTAGCTCCAGCCCCGCGTAGAAAAAGGCAAAGCGTTCCTGAAAGGAGGCGCCGCCGGGAAAGTAGTCTTCGTTTTCGAAGAAATCGTCGTCGCTGTAGTGGTGGTAGTCGTCGCCGGAGGGGTCCGCTTCGGCGCGGGCCGCCTCGGCAGCGAGCCGCCCCGAGCCGCCGCTGGGCAGCCCCGAGAGAAAGGGCGAGAACTGCGCCTGCTCGGTCACGCCGTCGTAGCCGTCCTGCGTGTAAGAAGCGAGCCCGTCGAGGCCGAGGTCTTCGGTCACGGGGCTTTCGATGTCGACGGCGCTGTTGGGCTTGCCGAGGGGGCGGCGGCTGCGCCCGTTCGGGTAGAGGTTGTCGAAGGTGGTGGTCGAGAGGCCGTCTTCGTCATTGCCTTCGCCGTTGGGGATGATGTCCTCCGAGACGCTGCCGAGGTTGAGGTAGAGCGCGGCGTCGTCGGAGGCGGAGTTGCTCTTGGGATAGGGCTTGAAGACGAACTCGACGAACTCGATGTTTTGCGTGCCGAAGTCGGTCTGGCCTTCGGGCAGGCGTTGCGTGATGCCGCCCCAGGTGCGTTTCGGGCGGTCGAGAAAGCCGCGCAGGTCGCCGGTGTAGTTGTAGGGGCCGCGCCGCCGGGGGTCGAAGTACAGGTCGAAGGTGCGCAGCGTGTTGTTCGACTGCGCGCGCGTGTCGCGGTTGGGAAAGACGTCCTGCACCTCGACGAGTTGCTTGAGGGCGCTGTTGTAGCTGGGAATGTCGGAGAGCGACTCGACGGTTTCGTTGTTGAGCTGGTACCAGGCCAGCGTGCCGCGCCAGTTGTTGGCCGCCAGCGCCTCGCCGAAGGCCGCGCTGCTGGTGTCGGCTCCGGTGGGCGAGTCGTAGCTGGCCGGGGCCGCGGCGAGGCGCCAGCTTTTCAGCTGGCCCTTGAGCGAGAAGGTGTTCTCGAAGCCCTCGAAGTCGTCGAGGTAGGAGATGCCATTGCGCTCGTCCTGGGCGAAGCTGCGGCCGTCCGGGAGGTTGCGGCGCGTGCGCTCGAAGGCCTGCGTTTCGGTGTGGCCGGGACGCAACTGGGCAAACTCGGCGTTGACCTCGAGGCGGCTGGGGGCTTTCGTCTGGATGAGCGGCAGCGCGTCGACGGCGCGCGTGAGCCAGCGCGGCTCGGTCTGAAAGGCCGCGTCGACGCCCCAGATGGTGTTTTTGATCGGCTCCTGCCCGATGCGCAGCTTGTCGGCGGGGGAGCGCTGCGAGAGGCGCATCACGGTGGCCCCCACCGAGAAGTTTTCCCGAAAGCGGTAGTTGGCGCGCGCCCCCAGGAGCGTCTTTTTCTGAACGTTGACGAGCGCGTTCTTTTCGTAGTCGATCTTGATCTCGCTGCCGGCGCTCAGGTACTGGTCGTTCAGAATCGTGACCGTGCCGCTCTGATAGTTGACCTTGTAGTCGGTGCCGATGGTCGGCTTCCCGAAGTTGGTGAACTGCAACATCAGCTTCTTCTTGACGTCCTCGTGGTCCGTGGAGGTCACGCGGTAGTCGCCGGACTGGTCGGATTCGGCTTCGACGTTGTCGGGTTTGTCCTCATAGAGCCGGTCGAAGACGTACTGGCTTTGCAGCGTGGTGGCCTGGTCGGGGCTGGGGGCGTTCTCGCCGATCACCGCGCGCAGGCGGTCGCCGAACGGCTGGAGGTAGGGGAAGATCAGCAGCCCTTCCTGCGTGTCGATGGTGCGCGGGTTGAAGTCGAACGCCCCGTTGGCATTCTCCGTGCCGTCGGCGCCGAGGCGGTCGAGGCCCAGCAGCTCCAGCAGCGTGCCCGCCCCGCTCAGGTCCGGCAGGCTCGACTGCGCGGTGCCGCCGGGCGGGTTGTACTGCACGTCCAGCTCGAAGCCGTTGGCGTCGAAGCTGCTCCCGCGCAGCTCGTAGATGTTGCGCATTTGCAGATACCAGGCCGGCACCGCGTCGCTGGCGGCGCCGCCGGCGTTTTCGTCGTAGGGGGCGCTCAGGTTGGTGGCCGGGCGCAGCAGCTTGAGCACGAGGCGCTTCCCGCCGCTTCCGCCGCTGAAGTCGCCCACCTGGACGGTCTGGGTTTGCCCGTTAATGTCCGCCTGGTAGCGGAAGGAAACCGCCAGCGCTTCGCCGGATTGCAGGGGCTGGTTGAGCGAGATGTAGCCGAGCTGGCCGTCGAAGACGTAGTCGCGCCCGCGCTCCAGCAGCTTGAAGCTGCCCACGCTGTAGTCGCTGTCGTCGTAGCCGGAGAGCACCGTCGAGGAAGGGGACGCATTCAGGTCGCGCAGAGCAGCGAGGCTGACGTTCTCCCCGGATCCATACTGGTCCGTCCCGGGCGTGGGCAGGATCGAGCCGTCGTCGTAGGCGTCGGCTTCGTCGAGCAGGCGTTCCGGCTCGCCGAGGTCCACCAGCGCGACGGCTTCGCGAAGCTCTTCGTCGCTCTGCTTGGCGGTTTTGATTTTCCACACCTCGATGTCGGTGATGCGGTCGAAGCCGTTGAAGCCCGTCAGCAGGCCCTGCGGGTTGCTGTGCGCGCGGTTCCAGTTGTTGCGGAAGTAGTAGGAAAGATAGAAGTGGCGGCGGTCGTCGTAGTTGACGGCCGAGAAGTCGAACTCGGTTTTCTCCGAGCCGCCTTCGATGGTCAGCGAGTTGGACTGACCTTCCTGCTGGCTTGCCACGGTCGTCAGGCGCAGCGGGCCCAGCTTGAGTTCGCTCTTGATGCCGAAGAGACTCTGCCCGCCCTGCACGAGGCGCGAGGGGGTTTCCAGAAAGACGTTCCCCGCCTCCACGCGCTGGACGATTTCGTCCTCGTAGCCGGTGTAGCGCAGCTTGACCTGGTTCTGGTAGTTGAACTGGCTCTGCGTGTCCCAGTTAACATCGACTTTGAGCTTGTCGCCAATCGAGCCGGTGATGCCGAGGCGCAGGTCCTGCTTGAAGTCGGGGTCCAGCTGGGTGGGGCTGCCGGTGATGGCGGCCTGCTGGTCGCTTTTGCGGTAGTTGAAGCCGGCGTTGACGTCGGCCTGCCCGTTGATGTCGAGCGCGACTTCGTTTTTGCCAAAGATGGTAGTGAAGGCGCTCTCGCGCCCGCCGGGCACGTCGATGCTCACGCCCAGGCCGCCCGATTCGCGATTGCGGCGGCGCGCCCGTTCGCCGGCCAGCTCGGTCCAGTTGGCGCGCAGGTCGTGCCGGCGGCGCGTGCGGCGGTAGGCGGTGCGGCTGGTGCGCAGGGCGGGCGCCAGGCGCTCCTCGCCGATGCGCTCGCGCGCAGTGAACGCCCAGCGGGTCGAGTCCAGCGTCAGGCGGTGCTGGTAGCGCGAGCTGAGCCGGGTCGACCAGAACGACGTGCGCGGGGCGAGCAGCGTGGCCGTGCGCCGCCCCGCGCCGGAAGAGGCTGCGCCGGTGGAGGAGGCGGTGGGGAAGAGCGGGCTACCGCCATTGCCGATGCTCGTGGGCGGGGGCGCGTAGCGGTCCACGAAGTGTAGCGTGTCAGCGGCGGCCGCCGTGTCGGCGACGGCGGCTGTATCGGCGACGGCGGCAATCGCTGCTGTGTCGCGCCGGGTCGTGTCGCGCTGGGTCGTGGCGGGACCCACGTACCGGACGGACGAACGGTTCGGCGCGCGCTCCTGCTCCGGCTGCTGGCCTGCCGGCTGCTGGCCTGCACGCTTCCGGGCAGAGGAGTCGGAGGCGGCGGCCGTTGCCTGGCCTTCCCTCGCTTCGGCCGTATCGCGCCGGACGGTATCGCGCCGGACGGTATCGCGCTGCGTCGTGTCGGCGTGCAGAGCCGCAGGCGCATGGCGTGGGGGGGAGGCCCCCCCGGAGACGGCCGCCAGCAGCAATGCGGCCGTCAGCGCCGCAGTTCCGCCGAGCAGGCGAAACGCAAACCGGCGCGACGGCGGCGCAGGCGATTCGGAAGGGGAGGCGGCGAGGCGCACGCGTCGGCGAAGCAGCTACGAAGGGCGAGAAGCGCGGGGGCGAGGCCCGCAGCGCGCTCGGGGGCTCGGCGGGGCGTCGTTCCACGAGGCGGAGGAAATCTGCGACGAGGAACGGCTCGCTGCCGAGCGGGCGCGCAGGAGTAGCAGTTGCGACCGAGGTGCGTGGGGGGATGGGCGTTACAGAGAGGAAAAAGACGCTCGCTGAACGGACGGCGGCTTCCGAAAGAAAACGCGGCCGGGGGAAGCCGTCTCATCGAGGGGGGCGTCGGCCCCGAGCCGGCCGGCGCGGGCCGGCAAAGGAGAGGTGCGTAACACAGGCGCGAAGCCAATTAAACGAAGAGGCCGAACGGCGTCAAGGTTTCCCCGGCTTTTCAATCCGCGCGTTCTATTTTTCAAACAAGCTACTTGCCGAACAAGCGATTCTTCGAACAAGCACCGCCGGTAGAGAGTGCGCTACGAACCCCTCCGACCCATTTTTCATGCATCAACGCCCGCCGGGTTCGCGCCGCTCCATGAGTCGTCCTGCCTTGTTTTCTTTGCAACGCCTCTGCGCGAGAGGTTCGTGCGTCGGTGCGCCGGTGCTCTTCGCGCTGGCGCTCGTGCTGGCCGGCGGCTGCTCCGGGCCTTCGGAGCGTCCGCCGGCCAATTTCAACCCTCCCCCGCCCGGCGAGAACGCACTGCCCGCCCCGCAGCCCGCCGACCGCCGCGCGGTGCGCGCAGTGCTGCGCCGTCAGCGGCGTGCCTGGAACCGCGGCCATCTCGAATCCTACATGAGCGGCTATGCGCGCACCGACACGCTGCGTTTCGTCTCGGGCGCGCAGGTGCGCACCGGCTGGGAGGAAACGCTCCAGCGCTACCGCCAGAGCTACCCTGACCGCCGGGCGATGGGCACGCTCTCGTTCTCGGAGGTGGACGTGGACCTGCTCTCGGGGCGTCACGCGCTGGTCTTTGGGCGCTGGCGCCTGGAGCGCAAGGACGCCGACGGCGGCCCGGCGGGCGGTCGCTTTACGCTGCTTTTCGAAAAAGTCTCGACCGCCGACGGCCCGGCTTGGCGCATCGTCCACGACCACACCTCGTCGAGTTGACGATGTTCGATGGGCAATGTTCGATGGGCAATGCCGTAGCAGAAGAAGCGGCAAGGCGTTCCGTCGTCACTTCACGTCCTCGGCGGAAACGAAGCCGAGCAGCGTCTTGGGGTACTGGTCGGTCGCAAGGAGAAAGCCGGAGGGGCGGGCGGGGCGTCGTAGGCGGGCCAGTCCCTCCCAGGCCGACGTGCGTTCGATGCGTCCCTCACTCATGCGAAACGCGACCAGCCGTTCCACGGGGTTGGTGCGTTTGGGCGGCGAGGGGGCGGAGTGAGGTCCCGCGTTGCGGGCGAGGGGGTCGGGGGCCGGTTCGAGTTTTTCGCGCTCGCCGGGAAAGAAGTAGTTGGAGACCCAGAAGCGCCCGTCGGCGTCCAGCGCGGTGGCGTCGGTAAGGCGATACTCCAGTGGCGGAAACGGAAGCTGGCGCAGCCGCTTCAGTGTCGGGGAGAAGACGTGCGCCCGCGGGTGCGCATTGACGTTGCGCCCGTTGGCTTCGTAGAGCGCCGTTACACGCCCGGACGGCGCCGCCAGCAGCGCCTCGTAGGCCATGTTGTGCGCTTCGGTTTGCGGCGGGAGCTGCGCGCGTCGGCGTGTGTCGAGGCGCAGCGTGTCGCCCCGGAGCGCGCCGCCGAAGAGGAACCCGCGCATCGCGCCCGTGGCGGGGTCGGCCACTGCTTCGGTGGCCAGGTAGGCGCGGTCCTGGTGAAAGGCGAGCGCCTCGCATCCATCGTAGGTCGGCGAGCGTTCCTCCAGGGCCGGGGCCAGCAGCGTGACGGGACGCGGCCGGAGCGGGCCGTCGCGGCGTCCGCTCAAGAAGGCGTCGATGCTGTCGCGGGCCAGGGCGAAAAGCGTGCCCGGCTCATCCGCGTCTGGCCCATGCGCGTCTGGCTCATGCGCGTCAGCCATCCGAAACGGGTGCTGCGGCAGCAGAATGAGGTCGGAGCCGTGCCAGGCCAGCCCGCTCACCTCGGCGTCGGCGCTCGAAAGCGGTCCCGCCAGGGGCAGCAGGCGCACGGGCCGCTCGTCGCGCGCCCGTTTCGAGGAGGTGGTCCCGGCTTTGGCAGTCCCGGCTTTGGCGGGCTCGGCTTCGGCGGGGCGTGTCTCCCGCGAGGGGGAAGCCGGGTCCGCTTCGGGGGAGGGGCAGGCGGAGGCGAGCAGGACCAGTGCCGGCAGCAGAGCGAATGTGACAGGCGGTACACGGTCGAGCGTATGCAATTCCTTACCGAGCCGTGGGGAATTCATGAGACTGACTCGAGAATCATTTTTCGCGGCCTTTCTGAATCGCAGAAGCCCCTTTTCGCCAGATTTGCCCGTTTCCGACTGGCGTGTCCATTCCGGGTGGCGACAGGGCGTGTGGCGTTGCGCTCGCCGGTGAGGAGAAGGAGGCCCCGGGAATACGCTCCCGCGCCCCCTCGAAGTTGGCGCACTTCTTTACACCTCCGAATGCCGGGCCGGGGCGGTCCGTTTCCAGAGGAGCAGTCCGTTTCCAGAACGGACGTTGCAGGAGCGTGGTGTTACGGCTTTTCGACGCGCCGAACCTGTATTGCAGGCTTGTCGTGTCTGTCCTCCTTTTTGGATAATTTCTTCTTTGCCGGCGGCCACCTTCTTTTCGGCACGGCCTCACGTTCATGGAATTTTTTAATTTACAGGGAGAGTGGCTTCAGGCTGCGGTGGGCATCCTCGCCACGCTCATCGCGCTGGGCCTGCTGGCGGCGGGCTTCGCGCTGAGCGCCGGCGGCAGTCCCGAGCAGGCGCGCGCGGTCGTCGAAGAGGCGATCGAGAAGAAGAAGGAGGAGCGTCCGGCGACGGTGTGGGCGGGTCCCTTGCGTCTGCCCACCGAGAACGTGGCGCTCTTCGAGGAAAACGGCGGGCCGCAGTTCTTCCAGCACACGAGCCGCGACTTCGAGGACGAGCCGATGCGCCCGTGGGAGTCGGGGCAGTACGGTTTCGTGCGCACGCCGGTGCGTACCGAGGAGCAGGGCATCGTCTACACGCGCTTTCACGAAGGCATCGACATTCAGGCCACCCGCCGCGACGAACACGGCGAGCCGATGGACACGGTGCGCGCCACCGATCAGGGACTGGTCGCTTACACCAACGAAACCGCTGACGCCTCCAACTACGGCAAGTACGTCGTCGTGGAGCACCAGTGGGAAGGGGCGCCGTACTACTCGCTCTACGCGCACCTCTCGGAGGTTTTCGTCAACACCGGCGAGCGCGTGCGGCAGGGGCGCCGGCTCGGGCGTGTGGGCTACACCGGCGCCGGCATCAACGAACCCCGCGCGCACGTGCACTTCGAGCTGAATGTGCTCATCAACGATCACTTTCGGCGCTGGATCGAGAAGCACTTCGGCGGCAACCCGCACGGCGTGTACAGCGGGCTTAACATGCGCGGCTTTGACGCGGCGGGGTACTTCGAAGCCCTCCGCGACGATCCCGACCTGAAGCTCACCCAGTTCCTCCAGCAGCAGGAGCCGTATTACAAGGTGGCCTTTCCGCGCACCGGGCCGCTGGACCTTTTGCGCCGCTACCCCTGGATGCGCCCGGAGGGCGTGAGCGACACGACCTCGTTTCCGTCGTGGGAGATGAGCTTCACGCGCGGGGGCTTCCCGCTGGGGGTGAACCCTTACGACCAGCAGCTCTCGGAACCGAAAGTCACGATGAATCCGCCGCTGGAGGGCGTCTCGTGCATGCATACGACGTACGAGCACCTCGGGGGCGTGCCGCCGAACTGCACGCTGGCCCCGCGCGGGCGGCGCTACATCGACCTCATTACGATGCAGGGCGCCGGCGAAGGCGGCTCGAGGCGGGCGTGGTAGCGGCGGCGCTTGTGTGCGCTGCCGACGGCGGTCTTTCGGTTCGCGCTCTCGTACAACAAACCGTTGCGCGCGACGTATCAACAGTCGTAGGTATTTTCCCTTCACACAGCCGTACCTGACATGGCCCGTTCCGATGCAGAACGCACCGCCAACGAAGAGAGCGAAGATTCCCAGTCCAGCGTCGGCACCGACCCGGCGCGCACGCCCCACGAGCAGGGCAAGCACAAGGAGCAGGTGGCACTCGACGAGGAAAAGGTCAAGGAGCACGAGCGCGAGAAGCAGCGCGAGGAGGAGACGCCCGAGGAGCGCGCCGCTCGCGTGAAGAGTGCTTGAGTGTTTGGGGGCCTGGGTGTGGTGGTGCTTGGGTGTTGTCGTGTCTTTACCAGAGCGACGGTAGGTGTGCGCAAAATGGTGGAGCCCACATCGTCGGTATGCGGTCCGCTTTCGGGGGCCGAAGGTCATACCCGGGCGGTGTCCTCAGCCCTCCTGGGAGACGCTGATCGCCGACGGCTGGCGGCTGAATGCTCTTGAGAGAACGTTTCCCCCCATCGCGCACCCCTGTCCGAGACGCCCTCCAACACCAGAACACTACAACACCGAAGCCAGGCGTTGCGCGGTCGCTTCGAACGAGCGGAAGCGGCAGCCCAGTTCGTTGCGGGCGCGGCGGTTGGTGTAGCGGCGGCGGGCGCTGAGCGCGCGTGCGTTCTGGCGGGAGAATAGCGGGGCCGAGCGCGTGACGAAAGCGAGCGCTTCGGAGGCGGCGCCGGCGGCTCGCAGCAGCGCCGGCGGCAGCGTGAGGCGCGGCGGCGCGTGCCCGAAAGCCTCGGCCAGCGTGCCGAAGACGGCGCGCCACGAGAGGGTGTCCCCGCCCAGCAGGTAGCGGCGTCCCGTCTCGCCGAGGCGCAGGGCGCGGCGGTGCCCGGCGGCCACGTCCTCCACGTCGGCCACGCAGGTGGTTCCCGGCGGGGCGACCCACAGGCGACCACGGCGCGCCGCGTCGACCAGGCGGCGCGTGCCCTCTCCGGGGCGCCCGCGCCCGAAGACCAGCGCCGGATTGACGATCACCGCGCTCGGGAGTCCCTCGGCGAGGCCGCGATGCACCTCGCGTTCGGCGTCGCGTTTCGACTGGGCGTAGGGCGAGGGCGCTCGCGCAGCGCGTGACCAGGACGCCGTCTCGTCCACGAGGGGGCCGCGCGCGTCGTCGTTTTCGGGAGCCGGCGGGCCGAGGGCGGCGATGCTGGAGGTGAACGCGAGCCGTTCGACTCCCGCCTCCAGCGCCGCGTTAACGACGTTTGCCGTCCCCCGCGTGTTGACGCGGCGCAGCTCCTTGCGCCCGGCGCGGCGGCCCGGCCCTACCAGCCCGGCGGTGTGGTAGACGTGCCGCACGCCCTCCATTGCGCGGCGCAGGCTGCGCGCGTCGTCGAGCGTGCCCGTGGCGTGCTCGACGTCCCCGGCCACGCCCTCGTGCTCCAGCAGGTCCAGCCGCGAGGTAGGCCGCCGAACGATGCGCACCGACCGCCCGGCCTCCACGAG
This sequence comes from Bacteroidetes bacterium SW_4_67_19, assembly GCA_003023275.1. Classification (GTDB taxonomy): domain Bacteria; phylum Bacteroidota; class Rhodothermia; order Rhodothermales; family Salinibacteraceae; genus QS-8-64-10. Next base: position 2,164 of record PXTX01000139.1, on the reverse strand, counting down.
CTGCCGCACGAGCACTGAGCCGATGAAGCCCGTCGCGCCGGTGACGAGGGTGTCGTAGTGTTGTGGTGTTATGGTGTGGTGATGCTGTGGTGAGAACGACAGCGACTGATTCGCAAGGGATTTTTGGAGAAGAACGCTTTGCTGTTTGTTGGTCCGCTCCGAAAAGCGAGCGGAACGCGACCGCGATCCCGCCGTGCGGCCAGAATCCGCTGTTAAAGTAATGTAACAATACACCGCCTAAACACCATAGCACTACTCGATCTCCACCAGCACCGCGCCCTTGTCGGCAGAGGCGCCCTCGTGGATGTGGAGGGCCGTGACGGTGCCGGCGGCGGGCGCGCGCAGTTCGTTTTCCATCTTCATGGCTTCCAGCACGAGTAGCCCGTCGCCTTCGCTCACCTCCTTTCCTTCCTCGACCATGACGCGCACGACCAGTCCCGGCATGGGGGCGCGCACTTCGGCTTCAGCCGCTCCTGCTCCCGCCGCGATGCCGAAGCGCTCCAGCAACAGGTCCGTCTCGTCCTGCACCTGCACAGCCCGCGTGCGCCCGCTGAGGGTGACGTGCACCGCTTCCGCTTCGCCTGGGGTGATCGTCACGGGCACACTGCGCCCCCCGATGACCAGCAGAAAGTGCCCGTCGCGGCTGTCCTCGCGCCCGACCGGCTCGAAGCGGTAGGTGAGCGTTTCGCGCCGGTCCGCTTCGCCGTCGTCCGCGCTCGCCGCCGCCGTCCCGAGCGTGAGCTGGCCCGCGCGCTCGCGAAGTACTACGTCGAAGGCGTCCCCGTTCGGCAACAGCGCGCGGTAGGGCGTGCCTTCAGAGGCGGGGTCTGAGGCGTCACGTTCGTCGGAAGCGTCGTCAGAGCCGGAAGGCATAGCGGTCGGAGAGCACAAGGCTGAACTGCGGGCGTGAAAGAAAGATACAAAGACGACGGGACAGGGTTTGGCGTGCGGGAGTGTGGCTTAGAGTATTGAGAGCATTCAGAGGGAGATTGCACTCCAAGCGCACTTGGTCGCGTTGCTCCCAGCGCCGCACTCGCTCCGCTCGTTCGCGATGACAAATCGGGTATACGTCACAACCTGAGCTACGGTAGTGAGGGGCAAGCTTACGCAATGCGGTTTGCCATGACGTGAAATAATGAAGAACTACAAGGATGAAAGCGGTTTCGTGAAACACCGAGCTTGCATTTGCTCGCGCTGAGGCCATTTTGAGGAAGTCAACTATACGTAACCGCTTCGTCCGATGCAGACGATTCTTGCTACCGCGCGACGTGCGCTCCGCCGACCGGCCCAGCCGGCCGCTGAGCGTGGTACGCCTGCGAAACGTGTTGCATCGGGTGCTCTTTTTCATGAAGGAGGGGCTGTTCGTGAAGTCGTCCCGGCGAATGTCGCTCTGACGAATGTTCGTCTGGCGGGCATTCGACTTCTGGGGCTTCTTCTCTCCCTTCTTGTCATTATTCGAGGGTGAACAGCCGTGGTCAACTCCTTCACAGAGCACATGCTTGCATAGCTGCAAAGCACGTAGAGCCGGAAGGGGTTGCCCCCCACCTCCCAAGCTCCTGTGCTTATGCAACTGTCTCCTGCAACGAAGCCGTCGTCTGCCGAGCAAGCGGCTGCTCCCGTCCGTTCCTCCGACGCCTCTCCTGAAGTGAACCCGATCACGGGCGCGGACATTTTCGTGCGGTCGCTCGAAGCCGAGGGCGTCGACGTCGTCTTCGGCCACCCCGGCGGCGCCGTCATCAAGATTTACGACGCGATGGCGCAACTGGAGCCGTCGTTTCGGCACGTGCTGGTGCGCCACGAGCAGGGCGGCACGCACGCCGCCGAGGGCTACGCGAAGGCCACTGGGCGCGTCGGCACCGTGCTCGTCACCAGCGGCCCGGGCGCGACCAACACCGTCACCGGCATCGCCGACGCCAACATGGACTCGGTGCCGCTGGTGGTGTTTACTGGCCAAGTGCCCACCGGCCTGATCGGCAACGACGCCTTTCAGGAAACCGACACCATCGGCGTCACGCGCTCGATCACGAAGCACAGCTTCCTCGTGCGCGACGTCGAGGAGCTGGCGCCGACGATCAAGGAGGCCTATCACATCGCTCGCACCGGGCGGCCCGGGCCGGTCGTGGTGGACCTGCCGAAGGACGTGCAGAAAGCCGAAGCGCCGTTC
>PXTX01000138.1 GCA_003023275.1 Bacteroidetes bacterium SW_4_67_19 | reverse complement strand
AGCCGCTCTACGATAGCCAAACGGTGGGGATGGCCGAGGGCTTTGAAGACCTCGCTCATCGTTGTGGAATGATCCAGTGCTCGCTCTTTCATCGTTGTTCTTTTTTCGCCTCGGGAAGAAGCGCCCATTTTGTTTGATATACATAAAACAACAGAAGGATTGTGTTCCGATGAAGATATGGTGTAGTTCAGAAAAGCCGTTGCCTCGCGCCTGGCGTGTCTCGCCCCCGGAAATAGGTCAGATCAAAGTGTTAGCAATCGGAGGTTTAGCTTATCAGACCTTGCCAGCCCCCCACCTGTACTCCTGAATCTCACCGAATGGACTTGCCCGGGAGCGATATAACTGCGAGTTCACTCGCGGTTGAGCGTTACAGCGTGAGCGCTTCTTTCATCAAGGGCAGACTTCGTTTTACTGGCGGAAAGCGTTACCTCCCATCATGCCCACCACTCACGAGAGCGCCTTCACCTCGCTGACGATGGCGTCCACCGAGTCTTTGGCGTCGCCGAAGAGCATCCGCGTGTTCGACTGGTAGAAGAGTTCGTTGGGCACGCCGGAGTAGCCGGGGCTGAGGCTGCGCTTCATCACCACGACCGTCTCGGCCTCGTCCACGTCGAGGATGGGCATCCCGTAGATGGGGCTGCCCTCGTCGGTGCGCGCAGCGGGATTGACCACGTCGTTGGCTCCGACCACCAGCGCCACGTCGGTCTGGGCGAACTCGGCGTTGATCTCCTCCATCTCGAAGAGCTGGTCGTAGGGCACGTTCGCCTCGGCGAGAAGCACGTTCATGTGGCCCGGCATGCGCCCGGCGACGGGGTGAATGGCGTACTTGACGGTCACGCCGCGCTCCTCCAGCAGGTCGGCCAGCTCGCGCACCTGGTGCTGCGCCTGCGCCACGGCCAGCCCATAGCCGGGGACGATGATGACCTGCTCGGCGTAGCTGGTGAGGATAGCCGTGTCGTCGGGACTGGTTTCGTTGACGGTGCGGTCCTCGGGGGCCTCCGCCGCCGCGCCGGTTGCGCCGGCCTCCTCGCCGCCGAAGCCGCCGAGGAGCACGTTCTGGAGCGAGCGGTTCATCGCCTCGCACATGATGACCGTCAGGATGAAGCCGGCCGCCCCGACGAGCGTGCCACTGACGATCAGCGCGATGTTGTCGATGACGAAGCCCGTCGCGGCGGCGGCGAGGCCGGAGTAGGAGTTCAAGAGCGCCACGACGACCGGCATGTCCGCCCCGCCGATGGGGACGACCAGCAGGATGCCCAGCGCCAACGCCGCGAGCGCGAGAAGGGCGATGCTGGAAATCATAAGCCAGTCGGTCGCGCCGGCGCTGAAGATGAAGACGGCGGCAAAGACGAGCGCGCCGCCGAGGACCCCGATCGTGGCCGTGCGCATCCCCATGAACTGGACCGGGTTGCCGCCAAGGCGCCCGCTGAGCTTGCCGTACGCCACGAAGCTGCCGGAGCACGTGACCATGCCGATCAAGACGCTCAGCGCAATCGTGACGGCCGTGCCGGCTCCGATTCCGGCGGCCTGTTCGCTGCCGGAGAGGATCGCCGAGTCGCCGGCGTACTGCGCCACCTCCGCCAGCGCCACGAGCGCGGAAGCCAGTCCGCCGAAGCCGTTGAAAACGGCTACCAGCTCGGGCATGGCCGTCATTTCGACCTGCCGCGCGAGGACGGCGCCGATTCCGCCCCCCAGCAGCAGCCCGAGAACCACCATCCACGGCGAGAGCAGGTCGTGCAAAAAGAGCGTAGCGAGGACGGCCACGAGCATGCCGCCAGAGGCCAGGGCGTTGCCGCGCCGCGCGGTGACCGGCGACTGCATGCGCTTGAGCCCCACGATGAAGAGCGCCGCCGAAGCGAGATAGGCCAGTTGGAGGAGCATGGTGTTTCGGTGTTGGAGTGTTATGGTGTTGTGGTGTCTCGTCGCGCCGACGGGAAACGGGAGCCGCCGGCGTCGATCACCACCGGACACTACTGAACGGGCGTCTTCGCTCCTTCTTGCGACTTCTCGGAAGCGGCGGGGGGCTTCTGGCGCCTGGCGAACATCTGGAGCATGCGGTCGGTGACGAGGAAGCCGCCGACGACGTTAATCATGGCGACCACCAGCGCGAAAAAGCCCAGCCACGTCGCCCAGCCGGTCCCGGTCATGCCCGCCGCGATCAGTGCGCCCACCACGGTGATGCCGCTGACGGCGTTGGCGCCGCTCATCAGCGGGGTGTGCAGGGTCTGCGGCACCTTGCTGAGAATTTCGTTGCCCAGAAAGGCGGACAAGACGAATACGATGACGTTTTGCACAGCGGTTTGGGGGTTCGGGGAACAGGTTAACGTTGAAGGTTGAAGGTTCGCGGTCAGGCTTCCGGGGGGGTCCATTCCTCTTCGTCATCGTCCTTCTCGTCGGCCTCGCTCGCCGGTTCGTCTTCAGCGCGCTCGGAAGCATCGCTCGACGGCTCGCCCTCTTCCTCCCTGTCTGCTTCTTTCTCGAACGCCTCCTCGCTCGCCGCCGCAGATTCGCCTTCTTCTTCCGCAACCGCCCCCTCCCTCGCACTCCCACGCTCCCGCGCTCCCGCGCCCCCGCGCTCCGGCAGCCCCAGCGTATCGCGGAGACGGTCGTTCGTAACCTCGCCTCCGTGCGCGATGCAGGCGCCGGCGAAGATCTCGTCCTCGAAGTCGGGCGCGAACTCGCTGTCCTCGCCGACGAACTCCTCGACCAGCTCCGCGACGGTGCGGGCGTAGAGCTGGCTGGCGTGGACGGGCATGTCCGCGGGCAGGTTGGCCGGCCCCTTCACCTGCACGCTCCCGCGCTCGACCGTCTCGCCGAGCTGGGTGAGCGCGCAGTTGCCCCCGCCCGGCGCCGCCAGGTCCACCACCACCGAGCCGGGCGCCATCCTTTCGACGGCCTCTTCCGAAATGAGGATCGGCGCGTCGCGGCCCGGAATGAGCGCGGTCGAGATCACCACGTCGGCCTCGGCGACGTGCGGCCTGAGCAATTCGGGCTGGCGCTGCTGGATTTCCTGTTCGAGTTCTTTGGCGTAGCCGCCTTCGCCCTCGCCCTCCGCCTCCAGCGTGAGTTCCACGAACTGCGCGCCGAGGCTTTCGACCTCCTCGCGCGTGGCCTCGCGGATGTCGTAGCCCTTGACTTTCGCGCCGAGACGCTTGGCCGTGGCGAGGGCCTGGAGGCCGGCCACCCCCGCCCCCAGCACCAGCACCTGCGCCGGGCGAATGGTGCCGGCGGCGGTGGTCAGCAGCGGGAAAAACTTCGGCAGCGCGTGCGCGCCGATCAGGGTGGCGCGGTAGCCGGCGAGGCTGCTCATCGCCGAGAGCGCGTCCATCTTCTGCGCGCGGCCGATGCGCGGAACCAGCTCCATCGCCAGCGCCGTGACGCCCTGCTCGGCCAGCGCCTGGATGGCCTCCGGGTCGCCCAGCGGGTCGAGCAGGCCGACGAGCGTCTGGCCGTCGCCCAGCTCCTGCGCTTCGTCGCCGGACGGCGGCGTCACCACGGCAACCAGCTCGGCCCCCAGCGCCTCCTCGCGGCCCGCGACGGTGGCGCCGGCGTCTTCGTAGTCGGCGTCGGCATGGTGTGCGCCAGCGCCCGCGCCTTCTTCGACGACGACGCCCAGGCCCGCGCCCGTAAGGCGGCGCACGACGTCGGGCGTGAGGGCTACGCGGGTTTCGCCGTCGGCAGTTTCCTTCGGAACGCCTATGGTCAGGGGCATTGGGGATGCGCTCTGGGGGGAGTGAGAGACACGCGGCCCTGAAACTTAGCGGTGCGCCGCGCGGGGTGCAACAGGGAGGATGGGAAGGACGGCGTCAGCCGTGCGCCTGCTCGAACTCGTACATGAAGCGGACCAGCGCGTCGACGGCCGCTTGCGGGAGCGCGTTGTACATCGAGGCGCGGATGCCGCCGACGGTGCGGTGGCCCTTGAGCGAAACGAGGCCTTCCTCGTTCGCCTCCGCCACGAAGCGTTCTTCCAGTTCCTCGCTGGGCAGGCGGAAGGTGGCGTTCATTTTCGAGCGGGCATCCTCCCGGACCGCCCCTCGGTAGAAGTCCGAGGCGTCGATGCGGTCGTAGAGCGTCTGGGCCTTCCGTTCGTTGCGCTTTTCGATCTCGCGCACGCCGCCGAGGTCCTTGAGCCATTGCATCACCTTCTCGACGACGTAGACGGCGAAAACGGGCGGCGTGTTGAAGCGCTTCTCGGCGTGGGTACCGTAGTCGAGCATCGTGGGGAGCCCCCGGCGGCGCTCGTCGAGGAAGTCCGGGCTCACCAGCACGATAGTCACGCCCGCCGGGCCGACGTTTTTCTGCGCGCCGGCGTAGATGAGGCCGTAGCGCTCGGGGTGCTTCAAGGGCTGGCTCATGAAGTCGCTGCTGGCGTCGCACACCAGCGGCGCGGGCGCCTCGGGCGTGAAGTGGTACTGCGTGCCGGCGACCGTGTTGTTGGAGGTGAAATGCACGTAGGCGGCGTTCTCATCGAGATCCATTTCCCCCGGACCCGGAATGTACGTAAAGCCGCCGTCCGTCTCGCCCCGTGCGGCTTCGCGCACGCTCGCGCCCCGCTCATCGGCGACGATCCGGCCTTCGCGGATGGCCTTCTTCCCCCAGCGCCCGGTGATGAGATAGTCCGCCGAGGCGCCTTGATCGAGAACGTTGAGCGGCACCTGGTGAAACTGCATCGAGGCCCCGCCCTGCAGGAACAGCACGTGCCACTCGTCGGGCAAATCGAGCAGCTCCTTGATGAGCGCGCGGGCGGACTCCTCGATTTCGTCGTAGCCGGCCGAGCGGTGGCTGATTTCCATCACCGACGCGCCGACCGTTTCGTTCAAGACGGGCAGCTCGTCGCGCACCTCTTCGAGCACCTCGACCGGCAAGGTGGCCGGCCCAGCGGAGAAGTTGTAGAAGCGTTCGGTCTGTGGTTCCGGGGTCGAAGGCATATCGAAAAAAAACGTTGTCAAAGACGGGGCACGACATGTCGTGCCGTACACGAAAGAAAGAGGCATCCGCCGTCCGCTACGGCAGCAGCGAGACGGCCAGCACGTCATCGTGACGCTCGATGTCGCGCACGGTCTCGTCGGACGGATCGCCGTCGAAGCGGATGTGGGCCACCGCTGCGCCCGCACCGGCAAAAATGAGGTTTTCCATCTCTTGGATGTTCCAGCCGGCCTTGCGCGCCTCGTCGAGCACGCCCGCCAGCACGCCCACCTCGTCGCGGTGGCGCACGGTGAGCTGGTGCGCGCCCTCCGACGGCGCCGCCAGGTTGACCACGTTGGGCACCTGTCCCGTCTCGGCGAACGTCTCGATCACGCGGGCCGCCTCCAGCGCGGTCGCGTCCTGCGCCTGCTGCGTCGAGGCGCCGATGTGGTGGGTCACGTAGCAGCGCGGGTGCTGCATGAGGGGATGCTCGAAACCAGAGGCTTCCTTCTCGGACGGCTCGTCGCTGACGAGGTCGAGCGCGGCGCGGAGGTGTTTCTCGTCGAGCGCCCACTGGAGCGCGTCTTCGTCCACCACCGCCGCGCGACTGGTGTTGACGAAAAAGGCCCCGTCGCTCATCTCCTCGAAGAAGGCGCGGTCGGCCAGGTGTTTCGTCTCGGGGGTGGAGGCGACGTGCACGCTCACGATGTCAGAAAAGCGGGCGACGGCCTCGGGGCTGTCGGCATGGGCCAGCCCGCGGGCGGCGGCGCCTTCTTTGGTGAGCGAGCGGCTCCAGGCGACCCCATCCATCTCGAAGCCTTTCGCGCGCTCGGCGACCGCCTCGCCGATGTTGCCCAGCCCCACGATGCCGAAGGTTTTGCCCTTGAGGCCGTCGGCGTCGGCGTAGGCCGCTTTGTTCCAGCGCCCGGCGCGCGCGTCGATCACGTTGTCGGGCAAGCGGCGGTCGAGCGCCACGACGAGGCCCATCGTCAGCTCGGCGACGGCGTCGGCGTTCTGGCCGGGGCAGTTGGCCACGAAGATGCCCCGTTCGGAAGCGCCGTCCACGTCGATGGTGTCGTAACCGGCCCCAGCGCGCACGATCAGTTCGAGGCTGGGGTCGGCGTCCATCATCGCGCCGGTCACGCGCGTGGAGCGCACCACCAGCACCGCCGGTCGCTTCTCGGCAAGGGCGCCGGCGAGGGCGTCTCCGGCGAGCGCGGCGTCTTTTTCGACGGTGTGGCCCGCCTCGCGGAGCGCCTTGAGGCCGGCGTCGGCGACGTTGCTGGCGACGAGGACGGTCATGTCGGTGTTGTAGTGTTGGGGTGCTCCGGTGTTGTAGTGCGCCCGATGCTTGACGCAACGGGGAAACTACGGCGCGGACCGCTACTGTGCTCCGAGCGCTTCGACTCATTTTCCGAAACGTGACGTGCCGAATACGAGCGCGCAAACCCCCTCGGACCCGCCATCAGCATCTTGGACAAACGCGAAAGGCCCCCGG
>PXTX01000137.1 GCA_003023275.1 Bacteroidetes bacterium SW_4_67_19 | reverse complement strand
ACGTGCTGCTCGAAGGCGTCCCCGGCCTCGCCAAGACCCTCACCGTCCGCTCGCTCGCCTCGGCGCTCGGGGCCGACTTTCAGCGCATCCAGTTCACGCCCGACCTCTTGCCGGCCGACCTCTTGGGGACGCTCGTCTACAACCAGAAGGAGGGCGACTTCTTCACCAAAAAAGGCCCCATTTTTGCCAACATCATCCTCGCCGACGAGATCAACCGCTCGCCCGCGAAGGTGCAGTCGGCCCTGCTGGAGGCGATGCAGGAGCGGCAAGTCACCATCGGCGAAGAGACGTTTCCGCTGGAGGAACCGTTTCTGGTGCTCGCCACGCAGAACCCCATCGAGCAGGAGGGCACCTACCCGCTGCCCGAGGCGCAGGTAGACCGCTTCATGATGAAGGTCGGCGTAGACTACCCCAGCGAGGAGGACGAACTCGAAATCATGCGCCGCAAGGCGCGCACCGGGGCGGCCGAAACCGTCGAGGCGGTGCTCTCCCCGGAGCGCGTGCTCTCGGCCCGCAGCGTCCTGGACGAGCTTTACATGGACGAGCGCGTCGAGAAGTACATCATCAAGCTGGTGATGGCCTCGCGCGATCCGTCGAGCTACGGCGTGGGCGACCTCAGCCAGCTCATCGAGTACGGCGCCAGCCCGCGCGCCTCGATCAACCTGAACCTGGCTGCCCGCGCGATGGCGTTTCTCTCGCGCCGCGCCTACGTCACCCCCGAGGACGTGCGCTCCATCGCCCTCAGCGTCGTGCAGCACCGCGTGGTTCTCACCTACGAGGCCGAGGCCGAGCGCGTCACCCAGGCCGACGTGGTGCAGCGCCTGCTCGGAGCCGTCGACGTGCCGTAGGCGGGGAGCAGGAGCGTGGGAGTGCGGGAGCGTGGGAGGAGGAAAGGCGGATGCATTCCGCGTCGCCGCGTGCTTTGCAGGCTGAAAAACCTTCGACTTTCAACCTTCCTCCTTCAACCGCGCAGCGCCCCATGCGCGAGCAAAAGACCTTTCAGAAAGAGTCGATTACGGTCGCCTTCATGGTCGAGCAGATGCAGGCGGCCGCCGGCGTGGAACTGGAGGCGGCCAACCCCGAGGCCTCCGCCGCCGACAGCCGCGTGACCGAGGACATTCTGAACCGGCCCGGGCTGGTGCTGGCCGGCTACACCGAGCTGTTCACGCACCAGCGCGTGCAAATCTTAGGCAACACCGAGTGCCGCTACCTCGCCAGCCTCACCGCCGGGGAGCGGCGGGCGGCGTTCGAGCGCCTGATGGACTTTCCCATTCCCTGCCTCATCCTCACCGCCGACAATCGCCTCGACGATGCGCTCGTCGAGCGGGCCACCGCATGCGGCGCGCCCGTCTTCTACACGCCGCTGCCGACGGTGCGCCTCATGGAAAAGCTGCGCGACTTCCTGCGCGACCAGTTCGCCCCCCAGCGCTCCATTCACGGCGCCCTCGTCGACGTCTACGGCATCGGGCTGATGCTCACCGGCGAGCCGGGCATCGGCAAGAGCGAGGTGGCCCTCGACCTCGTCGAGCGCGGCCACCGCCTCGTAGCCGACGACGTGGTGATTGCCACGCGCCGGGAAGGCCCCATCCTGATGGGCGCCGGGACCGACCTGGTGCAGCACTTCATGGAGGTGCGCGGCCTGGGGCTCGTGGACGTGCGCGCCATGTACGGCGTGCGCGCCATTCGCTTCCAGAAGCGCATCGAGATGGTCGTGCGCATGCAGCCGTGGGACGCCGACGAGGAATACACGCGCCTGGCGATGATCTCGGAGACGAACGAGGTGATGGACGTGGAACTGCCCACCGTCAAGGTGCCCGTCACGCCCGGCAAAAACATCAGCGTCATCTGCGAGACCATTGCCATGACGCACCTTTTGCGCCGTTACGGCTACGACCCCGCCGAGGTCTTCGCCCAACGCCTCACCGAGCGCATCCAGAAAAAGGGAACCGGCTCGCAGAGCGGCGTCAGCGACGGCCCGCCCGCCCGCGGCATCGAGTACTTCGAGCATGACTACGAGTGAAACCGTCAGCGGTCGGCCGTCAGCGGCCGACGGTCATGCCCATGGTGCACCGCAAGGGTATGACACGAGGCCCCGGGCCGCTCGGCTTGCGGTGCTTTTCAGATCGAAACGCTGATCGCTGACAAACTGATAACTGACAAACGGATAGCTGATACTAACGAAGGCACGGTCGTTGCACCGTTGAAACCGCCCGCGCCGGGCAAGCCTGAGCGGTTGTTGAGCGCAAAAGCGCTTCGCAGGCGTTTCATTCTGTACCCCCGACGGGCAAAAATGTACGACCTAACGCAGCCTGCGTAATTTTCGCCAAAGCGCTCCGACCCGCAGAAACTGCACGTGCAAGGGGCAGTAGAGCCAGTTGCAATTCCGGCTGTTCGGCCATACCCTTTTTTGTGAGTCTATAAGCGAGCGGCGCACGCCCTGAACGGCGCCCTCCTTGCGGGTCGTCGTCGCGCGGTCCCCGCTCAAAACGCCCGAGGGCCTTTTTTACACGCATCGACAGGCATTCCTCTCTTCAGATGGCGAAGAACACGTACTACTATTACGACCAGGAATCCTGCTCCTTTAAGGAGGTCGAGCCGAAGCGTTCGCGGCGTTACCTGCAGGCGGCGGGCACGCTGGCGCTCGCGCTGGTGATCGCAGGGCTGCTGGCCTGGGGCATGGACGCGCGCTGGATCGGGACGCCCGAGGAGGCGGCCCTCGAGGCCGAAAACGAGGCCCTCCAGGAGCAGGTCGCCGACGTGGACGACCGCGTGGAGCGCTTCTCGAATAAGCTCGACACGCTCGCCTCGACCGACCGCAAGCTCTACCGCAAGCTCTTTCAGACCGACCCGATCGGCAAGGACGTGCGCCGCGTGGGCGTGGGCGGCACCGACCCGTACGAAGCGTTCGAGCGCTTCGACGAGCGCACCACCCGCCTGATGCGCCAGACCGAGCACTCGCTCGACCGCCTCGAGCGCCAGATGCGCCTGCAAGAAGCCAGCTACCGCCGGCTCACGAAAATGGCCAGGCAGCGCCGCGCCAAGATGGCGCACCTGCCCGCCATTCAGCCTGCCGACGGGCCTATCGTCTCCGGCTTCGGGCAGCGCGACCATCCGATCCTCGAAGTCGAAAAGATGCACGCCGGCCTCGACATTCTGCTCGACGAAGGCGCGCCCGTCATCGCCCCGGGGAAGGGCACGGTGACGCGCGTGGACTTCTCCGCCAGCTACGGCAACGTCGTCGAGATCAAGCACGGGGACACGGGCTACACCACTCGCTACGCGCACCTCTCGCGCGTGCCCGACCGCATCGAGGAAGGAGACGTGCTGAAGCGCGGCGAGACGTTCGCCTTCAGCGGCAACACGGGGCGCTCGACGGGGTCGCACCTGCACTACGAGGTGCGCGACGCGAAGAACCGCGCCATCAACCCCATCTACTTTTTCGCCCCCAGCATGACGCCGGAGCAGTACCAACAGCTGAAGAAAAAGGCCGAGCAGTCCGGCGCCGCCTTTGACTACTGAACGAAGCCCTCCCGGGCTGGGACCCGGCGGGAGGGAGATGGGCAGGCAAGTAAGTGCGTAGGTGATTCGACCCGCTGCGGGAGAATCACTTACACACTCACGCACTTACCTGCTCACGCCTGTCCGTTGGCTCGTTCGCCAGTAGCAAGCGTTTTCGTTTCACGTTTCACGCTTCACGCACGGCTCGGTAAAGACGGTGCGGGATTGAACTTGAAGGGGGGAGCGAAGGTTTTTCAGGTGCGCCTTTGATGACGCAGGCATGTACCTGTATGACGACGAAAACGAACGCGGGCCGGATGCCTTCGCGAGGCGGCGTGCTTGCCCTTGCGGTGCTGCTCCTGCTGTTCTGCGGAGGAGCGGCGCGGGCGCAGCCTACGGGAGAGGCGCAGGGGACGGGGGCCGCGCGCGACACCCTGTCCGGGGCGGCGGCCGCCCCGCTCGTCACGGCGGTGCGCTTCGAGGGCCGCGGCCCGTTTGACCGCGCGGTGCTGCTGCGCCGCGTGCGCACCACCCCCAACCGGCGCGTGCTGGGCGTCCCTGGCCTCGCGTGGTGGCGCTGGCTCTACCGGCTGGGCGACACCGTCGGGGGAGGCGTCGGCGGGGCGCTCAAGCGCGTGGGCGAAGCGCCGGCCCGGCTCGACCGCACGACGCTGGTCGGCGACGCCCGGCGCCTCGAAGCGTTTTACCGCCAGGAAGGCTTTCGCAACGCGCAGGTGAAGACGCGCGTCGTGTCCGACGACGGCGACGGGCAGGTGGAAGTCGTCTTTCACGTCCAGCGGGGGACGGCCCTCTACACCCGCCGCGCTCGCTACACGGGCCTCGGGATGCTCTCGAAGGCGCGTCGGCGGCGTCTGGTGCGCGCCTCGCTGTTGCGCCCCGAGGAGACCCGGCTCCGGCGCACCGCCGGGGGCGACACGCTCTGGTTTCGCACCCGGGGCCGGCGCTACTCCGAAAAGCGGTTCCTGGACGAGCGCAGCCGCCTGCTCGACAGCCTGCGCAACGCCGGCTATGCCCGCGCCACGCGCGACTCGGTGCGCGCCCTCGTCTTCCCGCAGCCGCCCGACTCCTTCGACGTCACCTTTCGCGTGCGTCCCGGTCCTCGCTACCGCTTCGGCGACCTGCTCGTCCGCGTCGAAGGGCCCGAAGAAACCGCCGGCGAAGCGGCCTCCGGACGCCCAGCCGTGCGCACTGACACGCTGCGCTTGCCGGGGGCCTCCGGACAGGTGACGGTGCGGTGGAACGGCGAAAGCACGCTGAGCGCGGGCCTGCTGAAACGCACGCTGCGCGGCGGGTTGCGCCCCGGCCAGTGGTACAGCCAGGCGGACCTGCTGACCGCCAAGCGCCGCCTCGAAGGCACGGGGGTCTTCTCTTTCACCGACATCACCGCCCTGGCCCCGCGCCGCCCCGACTCGCTGACCGCCCCCGTGCTGCCGCACCGCATCACGCTGCGTACACGTCCCCGCCACCGGATGCGCCTGGAAACCTTCGCGCTCCAGCGCAGCGGCTTCGTCAGCGACGAGGTCGGCTTCGGCCTGGGGGCCACCTACGAAAACGCCAACCTCTTCAGCCAGGGCGAAACCTTCCGCGCCCGCATTGCCGGCTCGGTGGCTTCCAACCTGGACACCGACGAGAGCGCCCGCGACCTGCTCTTTTCCTCCGCCCAGCTCGAAGGCTCTGCCTCGCTGACGTATCCGTACCTCCTGGGCCCGTTCGCGCAGCTGGGCCGGCTCTACGGCGACCTCTACGACGCGCGCACGCAGCTTTCCGTCAGCCTGCTCACCGCGCGGCGCGAAAACCTGGGCTTCATCATTCGCGGCCGCGGCGACGCGCGCCTGCGGCTGGAAATGCGCCACTCGCCCGCGTTCGCCTCGCTGGTCGACGTGATCGACCTGAGCGTCTCGAACCCCGACACGCTCAGCGGCTTCCGCGAGGTCTTCCTCGAACGGGTGCTGGGCACGCCCGACGACCCCATCGTGCGCGACCCGGTGCAGCGCGCCCGGGTGCAGGAAGACTACACCGCCCCGCAGGTGGGCAGCGCCTTCCGCTACACGCTGCGCTCCTCGACGGTCAACCCGCTGCGGCGTGCCGAGGGGCACAGCTACGAAACGGCCGCCGAGATTGGCGGCGTCCTGCCGGCGCTGCTGGACCGCTTCGCGTTCACGCCCGACACCGTCGAGAGCAGCCTGCCGGGGCTGCCATTTCTGCGCTCCGGCGGGGCGGCCAATCGCCTGCGCTATCGCCCCTACGTACGCCTCGCCGGCGACGCGCGGCGCTACAAGCCCGTGGGCCCCGGCACCGTGCTGGCCGGCAAGCTGGTCGCCGGCCTCGCCCACCCCATCGGGCAGCCCGGGCTGGTGCCCTTCGACCGGCGCTTCTACGCCGGCGGCGCCTCGAGCGTGCGCGGCTGGGGCCTGCGCGAGCTGCGGCCCGCCGCCCCGGTCGATACGCTCACCGGCGACGCGCCCAACCTCCTCGGCGGCGACATCAAGCTCGAAGCCTCGGTCGAGGTGCGCCAGACGCTCCTGCGCGACGTGATCGGGAGCACCGATTGGATCGGCGCCCTCTTCGCCGACGCCGGCAACGCCTGGATCGGACCGCGCAACCCCGGCCCCGATGCGCTACGCTTCCGCCTCGCCGATTTTTACAAGCAGGTCGGCGTGGGCAGCGGGCTGGGCCTGCGTCTGGACTGGGACTTCCTCGTCCTACGTCTCGAAATGGCCTTCAAGGTGCACGACCCGCTCCAGCAGGACCACCTCTTCCCCGACGGCCTGCGTAGCCCGCGCCTGCACTTCGGCATCGGGCACGCGTTTTGAGCGGGGGAGAGCGGGAGGATGGGCGTCCCTCTTTGATCTTCCGCTCTGTCTTCTCGTAAACTCCCCCACCCCCGCACTCCCCCACCCCCGCACTCCCCC
>PXTX01000136.1:1783-3503 GCA_003023275.1 Bacteroidetes bacterium SW_4_67_19 | reverse complement strand
TGTCCTGGAGCCACAGGTACTGCAGGCTGCTTAGCTGACTGAGTTCCGGGGGGATCTTCCCCGTCAGCTGGTTGTGGCCGAGTGGTATGGCGTGACGGTGAGCGGCGACCGGGTGGTCGGTCTGGATCTCGGCTCCAACCTGCTGACGGGGGAGATCCCCCCGGAGCTCGGTCAGCTAAGCAGCCTGGAGGTCCTGGATCTCCACTCCAACCAATAATCCGATTTAGGGGGCAATTGCAGAAGGATAATGAGGTGAGCCCGTGATGCGCGGCCGAAATGGCGCATTTCTCGTTGCGCCGGGGCCGGTGCGGGTGCTATGTTTTGGAAGCGCGCCTCGCCCTTTCGCTTTCCCCGGCCCCGCTCCATGCCCGACGACGCCCCCAGCACGGACCCCGCCTCCGGCGAGCCCTCCAGCGAAGCCCCCCCCGACGAGGCGCGCTACCTGGTGGCGGCGCGCAAATACCGCCCGGCCCTCTTCCGCGAGGTGGCCGCGCAGGAGCACGTCACCGACACGCTCAAGAACGCCCTTCGCCTCGACCGCCTGGCGCACGCCTACCTCTTCAGCGGGCCGCGCGGCGTCGGCAAGACGACCACCGCGCGCATCCTGGCGAAGGCCATCAACTGCACCACGCCTCGGAGCGAGCGCGAGGACGAGGCCGAGCCGTGCAGAGCGTGCGAGTCGTGCCGCTCCTTCGAGGCGGGCCGCAGCCTCGGCATCTTCGAGCTGGACGCCGCCTCCAACAACAAAGTCGACGACATCCGCGACCTGCGCGAGACGGTGCGCGTCCCGCCGCAGGGCGCGAAGAAGAAAGTCTACATCGTCGACGAGGTGCACATGCTGTCGAAGCAGGCGTTCAATGCCCTGCTCAAAACCCTCGAAGAGCCGCCCTCGCACGTGCTCTTCATCTTCGCCACCACCGAGCCGCACAAGGTGCTGCCGACGATCCGCTCGCGATGCCAGCGGTTCGACTTCCGGCGCATCCGGGCCGGGCGCATCGCCGAGTACCTGCGCGGGATCTGCCGGGAAGAAGACATCGACGCGGACGAAGGCTCGCTAATGCTGCTGGCGCGCAGGGGCGACGGGGCGCTGCGCGACGCGCTCTCGGCCTTCGACCAGGCGGTCAGCCTCTGCGGCGACACGCTGCGCTACGACGAGCTGTCGCGCGCGCTCGGCGTGGTGGACGTGGACCTCTACTTCCAGGCCACCGAGCACGTGCGCGAGGGATCGAGCGCCGGGATGCTGCGCCTCGTCGAGAGCATCGTGGGGCGCGGCTACGACCTTCAGGAGTTTCTGGCGGGCCTGTCGGAGCACCTGCGCAACCTGATGGTCGCCTGCACGATGGAGGACGCCTCGCTGATCGAGGCCACCGACGCGATGCGCCAGCGCTACACGCGGTCGGCCCGGCATTTCAGCGAAGACGACCTCCTGCGCCTCCTCATGCTCGCCGGCGAGGCCGAAGACGAGGTCCGCCGGAGCGCCGAACCGCGCCTGCGCCTGGAAATGGCGCTCTTGAACATGGCGTCGCTCCCGCACGCGGCGGACCTCCAGGAGGCGCTTTCCACGCTGCGCCGCCTCGAAAAGAAGGCCCAGGGCGACGGCCCCCTCGCAGATCTGCCGTCGGACGGACCTGCCGGGGCGTTCTCCGAAGAAGCCTCTTCTGCCGAAGAAGCCTCTTCTACCGACGTCCCCTCCGACGCGCCCGCCGACGACGCCGAGGAG
>PXTX01000136.1:0-1735 GCA_003023275.1 Bacteroidetes bacterium SW_4_67_19 | reverse complement strand
CCGATCGCGTGCGCGAACCGGCCGACGCCCCCCCCGCCCCGGAGACGCCGCCGGATGCCGATGAAAAAGAGGAGGCGCGCGAACGCAACGACGACGAGGAAGCGGTGAAACGCGACCCTGCCTCCGACGAAGACCACACGCCCCCCGCCGCGCCTCCCGACGACCCCCCTTCGCCGGCAGACTCCGCTCCGGCCGCTTCTCCCGACGCCGCTTCTCCCGAAGAGGAACCCGCCGGCGACGAAACGACCGCCCCGCCCGCCTACGACGACCTGTTCGGCTCGCCGGCCCTCTCCGATCCCGAAGGCCCCGCCGACGCCGGCGACGGCAGTCCCTCATCCCCCGATGAAACAGACGACCCTCCTGCGGCCACACTCGCCCAACACCCCGGCGGCGAGAACGCCACGGCGACCGCCTCCGCTCCCCCCGTCGAAACGCTGCGTGCGCACTGGGACACGTTCGTGCAGGACGTGCGCGCCGAGCGCATCGACCTGGCGACCTGCCTGCGCGAGGCCACGCCCGTGAGCGTAAGCGCCGGAACGCTCACCGTCGCCGTGCCCAACCAGTTCACCCGGCGCTCCCTGATGGACCAGGAGGCGTTTCTGCTCGATCACGTAGAAAGGCACCTGCCGGAAGGCGTCGTCGCCCCCTCGGCCCTGCAACTGCGGATCGAGGAATCCTCCGACGAAGACGAGGGCGCCGACGACGCCCCCCCCGATCCGCACGCCCTCATGCAGCGCCTGCGCGAGGAGCATCCGGTCGTGCAGACGATTTTCGAGGAATTCGGCGGCGAAATGGCGTGGTGAGGGAGGGGGAACGTGGAAGGTTTTTCGCCAACAGGTGCGCCTGCCAGGCGAGAACGCCCACGCTCCCGCACGCCCACGCCCTTCTGGCGAACCTTCCGGGCGAGGGCGTCGTTCGTAAAGTCCAGCAACGTAGTCTGCTCTTTTTTCCTTTCCACCCACACGGTTTCTCTTATGGCACAAGGTTCTGGAGGACAAGACGGCGGGCAAGGCCCCGGCGGCATAAACATGAGCGAGATGTTCGGCAAAATGATGGAGATGCAAGACCGCATGTCCGATATGCAGGAGCAACTCGCCGACAAGACCGTCACGGCCGAGGCCGGCGGCGGCATGGTGAAAGTCACCGCCAACGGCGCGCAGCAGCTCACCGCCATCGAGATCGAGCCCGACGCGGTCGACCCCGACGACCTGGAGCTTTTGGAAGACCTCGTCATGGCGGGCGTCAACAAGGCGCTCGAGGAAGCCGGCGAGATGGCCCAGCGCGAGATGCAAGGCGCCGCCGGCTCGATGCTGCCCCCCGGCATGGACCTGAGCAAGCTGGGGTTGTAGGCGATCTCGTGTTTTGGGTTTACCGGCGTGGGGTTTACCGGCGTGAGTCGCACTCCAGGAGTACTTCCTTCGGGGCGCACCCCAGGAGTACTTCCTTCGGGGCGCTTCGCTCGTCTCGGGTTTGGGGTTTTTAGAGCGAGCGGGCGGGAAGCGCGTACCGCAAGGCGAAGGGCGGGGTTTCGGTCCGTTCCCAGAAGGAACCGCAGGGGCAGGGCTTCGTTTTCCCCACCGTCGTTCTCGAATTCGTCTTCCGGCGGGTTCGTCTTCCTTTCCGTCTTCTGCGAGGTGCGTCATGGGAATGCCCGGTCCCTTCGAACTCATCATCATTTTTCTCGTCGTGCTGCTGGTCTTCGGCGCGAAGCGGATTCCCGAGATCGCGCGCGGGG
>PXTX01000135.1:9848-17776 GCA_003023275.1 Bacteroidetes bacterium SW_4_67_19 | reverse complement strand
AACGAACTGACGCTGGACCTGTAATGGGCCAGCGGACCGAGGGAGCCGGACTCGGACGGTGGATGTCCGGTCAACGCCAGAAGATATATACTCGCCTGCACGGCTCTTTCACGTGTGGAGAAAACAGATGATTCGTCCTGGCGAACCTTACAGACAGTTGAGCGAGCGACCGAGATCATTCAGGTACTCTCGAAGTTGGACGGCGCCGGCGTCTCAACGGTCGCCGAGCGTATCGACATCTCGGTCAGTTCGGCCCACTCGACGCGAACGAGCGCTTCGCCGTCACACGCAAGGGACGGCCCGTGGCCGCCATCGTGCCCCTCGACGACCTCGAAGCCATGCAGGCGCTCGAAGACGCGATGGACGTGAAAGCGGCCCGAGAAAGCCTGCGCGACGCGGAGGAAAACGGCGGCACGATGGACGCCGAGGCGTTCTTCGAATCGCTCGACAAAGAAGCGTCCGACAGGTGAACGACGTTCCCGCTGGGAGGTACGAAGCGCACCTGCGTATGTCCTCCTTTTGCGTGCGTCTCGCCTCCTTCATGCCCGACGATCACGATGCGGAAACGACGCTTCTCCGCCAGAAAGACTACGAGCAGCCCTCGGCGTTCACCCCGGAGAACCTGCTCCGCGAAGCGCGCCGCCAGAAAGCGCTTTCCGAGAAGTCGGTGCCGGAGGTGTGCCTGCTCGATCCCGACGGCGACATCGTCCGGCACCTGAAGGCCACAGGCGCAGCGCGGCGGAACCCGCACTGGCCGGGGTACCACACGACGCTCTACGACTTCGACCTGGACGGGCGCACCGTCGGCGTGGTCGGGTGTGCGGTGGGGGCCTCCTTCGCCGTCCTCGTGGCCGAGCAACTGTTCGCCTCGGGGTGCCGCCTGCTCGTCAGCGTCACCTCGTCGGGCCAGATCGTGCCGCAGGGCGCGCCGCCCTACTTCGTGCTGATCGAAAAGGCGCTCCGCGACGAAGGGACGAGCCGCCACTACCGCCCGCCCGCTGAAGACTACGCCCGGCTCCGCCCCGCCCTGCGCGAGTCGCTGCGCGAGGCCTTCGACGATTGTCCCCAGCCGGTCCACCCCGGCGCGGTGTGGACGACGGACGCGCCCTTTCGGGAGACGGAGGCGGCCATCGCGGCCGCCGAGCAGGCGGGCCTGCTGGCCGTCGAAATGGAGGCCGCCGCGCTCTACGCCTTTGCCGAGGCGCGAGAACGGCCCGTCGTCTGCCTCGCGCACGTGACCAACCAGATGGCGACGGTGGAAGGCGACTTCGAGAAAGGCGAAGCCGACGGCAGCCATGCGGCCCTGCGGGTCGTCGCAGCGGTGGCGCATGCGCTCGCTCCTCTCGAAGCGTCCAGTCGAAACGGCAGCCCGCTGCCGGGCGAGTAGTGCGCGCCCGACTGGGGCGAAAGCGCGAAGGGAACCGCGCCCGGTCGCATCGCTACGCCTGTTCACCACGCGAAGCGGCCCCCCCGAGCCTCCATCTGCGCATGACCGATGACGCGACGTCCCCCGACGCGGCGCTGGAAACGGTCTGCCGGCCCGATACGGGCGAGGCCGACCTCGCCGGCGCGCTGCCCGACGAGGCCGTCGCGCGCGAGTCGGTGCAGCTCTTGAAGGGCATGGCCGACGCCACGCGGCTCAAGATTCTGTGCATGTTGCGCGGGCGCGAGGTGTGCGTCCACGAGTTGACCCAGGCGCTCGACGTGACGCAGTCGGCCGTGAGCCACCAGCTGCGCGTCTTGCGCTCCGCGCGGCTCGTGCGCCGGCGCAAGGAGGGCCGCCACGCCTACTACCGCCTCGCCGACGCGCACGTCGAAGAGATGCTGGGCAATGCCCTCGAACACGGACGCGAGCCGCAGGAGTAGGGCTTGTGGGAGTGGATTGTGGATGGTAGATGGTTTTCACGTCCGCCCGGTTCTTCTAAAAAAGGAGGGGGGCGAAGCATGTGCGAAACAGCTCTTTTGGATCATCATATGAATGTGTGCTCATTCGTTGATAACAAAAGGCGGCGTTGCTTCCATGCAAGACCGCACGCTTTCCTGGTACGACGCCGTCGCCACGCTCTACGACCTCGGCACGCTGGGCGACTGGTTCTACCGAGCGGCTCGACGCGAGGCGGTGGACCGGCTCCAGCTCGCTGCTGGGGAGGGGGTCGTCGACCTCTTCTGCGGCACGGGCGTCGATTTTCCGCTGCTGCGCGAGGCCGTCGGAGCGCGCGGAACGGTCGTCGGCGTGGACGGCTCGGAAAACATGCTCCGATGTGCGCAGCGCCGCGCGGAGCGAAACGACGCCCGGCTGATGCACGCCGACTTCTCTACCGATGCGGGCGTTCGGCGGCTCACCGAGGCCATGCGCCGGCACGAAGCGACGGCGTACCTTTTCACGCTGGGGCTGACGTGTCTGCCGGGGTGGCGCGCGTTCTTCCGTGCCGTCTACGACGCCGCGCTCCCCGGCGCGCGCTTTGCGATCATGGACGGATACGCCGAGCGGCTGACGCTGGGAGCGCGTTTTTTGAATTGGATCGGCGCGGCCGACGTCCGCCGGCCTGTCTGGGACGAACTGGAAAAGCGCAGCACGGATTTTCGAAAAACGACCCGCCGCCCGCTCCGCGTCTTCGACACCGACGTGCTGGACGCCTCGGTCGTCGTCGCCTCCGGTCGCAAACCGCATTGATGGCAGCGCGCCACGTTCAACGCGCCGCGTGCCACGCAACACAACATGGGTTCACAAAGCTCCACCGAAAAGATGAGCCACGACCACGACCACAGCGAAGGTCACGCTGCGCACGGCCACAGCCACGGCCAGCACGCCGGCACCACGCGCCTCGTGCTAGCCCTCGTGTTCAACTTCCTCATCCCCGCCGCCGAGGTCGCCGCCGGCATCGTGGCCGGCAGCCTCACGCTCCTGGCCGACGCCGCGCACAACGCCAGCGACACCGCCTCGATGGGCGTCTCGCTGGTAGCGCGCCGAGTAGCCGGGCGCGAGGCGGACCGCCGTCGCACCTTTGGCTACGAGCGCGCCGAGCTGATCGGGGCCTTCGTCAACCTCGTGACGCTCATCGTCATTGCGCTCTATCTGCTCGTGGAGGCCGGGCAGCGTGTCTTCACCCCCGGCGAAATCAAAGGCCGCCTCATGCTGATCGTCGGCGCGATTACGCTGGCGGGCAACGTCGCCACGGCGTTCGTGCTCTACCGGCCCTCGAAGGGCAGCCTCAACGTCAAGAGCGCCTTCGTCCACATCGTCGCCGACGCGCTCGGCTCGGTCGCGGTCATCCTGGGCGGCTGGCTCATCGCGAGCTACGGGTGGACGATCGTCGACCCGATCCTGACGGCGGCCATCGCGCTCTACATCCTGGCGCACTCCTACGAGATGCTGCGCGAGACGATCTCGATTCTGATGGAAAGCGCGCCGAAGGGTTTCCCGCTCGACGAAATGACGCGCGCCCTCGAGGCGATGGACCACGTCTGCGACGTGCATCACGTCCACGTCTGGCGCCTCGACGAGGAGCAGACGGCGATGGAGGCGCACGTAGAAGTGGAGGAGATCGCGGAACTTGCGGCGCTCGACACGCTCAAGGGCGAGGTCAAGCAGAAGCTGCGCGACGAGTACGGCATCGACCACGCCACGCTGGAGTTGGAGCACGGCGCGTGCACGGACCAGCACCGGCCGCAACGCGAGCGGGAGGCGGCCCCCGCTGCGCATTACTGAGCCGAGCAGGGGTTGCCAGACATGAAGCGAGAACGCTTGCTGCTGGCGAGCGGGGCAGCGGAGAAGCGTAAGCAGGTAAGTGTGTAAGTAACGCTCTCACAAAAAGTTAGCCTGCTTCCAACCCTCCGATCGGCCGTCAGCGTTCAGCCCCGGCCAAAAAATTCGTCCATTTCTGCGTCCATCGCCGCGTCGTCCTGCGGGGCGCCGCTCAGGCCGTTGCCCGGGCCGCCCGCGCGGAGCGCCTCGAAGAAGTCCGGCCCATAGGTGCGCGTCTTGATCGCCATCGGCATCGGGGGGGCGTGGCCCATCAAGAGCGCCTGCTGCTTCGAGTCGAGGGACGCGAGGATCTGGCGCAGCGCGGCGCTGTCGCGCGTGCCCACCAGCGCGGCGGAGAGGTCCTTGTCGTCGGAGAGCTGCGCGACGATCTTGGTCCCGATCTGGCTGAGGACCTCGTCGTCGATGGCGGAGGGGCGCTGGTCGACCACCAGCAGCGAGACGAAGTATTTGCGCATCTCGCGCGCGATTTTGCCGAACGACGTCTCCCGCGCGATCGTTGGCGTCAGGAATTTGTGCGCCTCCTCGATGGCCTTCGCCTCGTACTCGGCGCGAATCTGCCGCGTGATGATGTTGGCCACCAGCAGATAGGTGCTGATGTCCTTGTGCCCGCCAAACTCGAAGACGACCGACGTGCCGTCCTCGATGCACGCCATGAGCGCCTGCGTCACGTCCTGTTTGTCGTCGGAAGACTCCGCGCGGAAGAAGTCTTCCTGCATCAAGCGGCCGAACTTGCGCTTCAGCGCCTTCATCGAGCCGGTGTGCGCGCCGACCGAGTCGGCGAGGGCGTCGATTTCGTCGTCGTCGGTGTCGAGGAGTTCGAGGAGCCACCGCTCGCCGTGGCGGTTCTGGAGGGCGTAGCAGCTGTCGGCGGCCGTGTCGTTGAGGTTCAGCGTGTCCTGCAGGAGCAGGATGTCGGACGGCTGCACCTGGTCGGCGTAGAGGTAGACCGGGAAGTCCGGCGACTGGCCCGAGCGCTCGCGCGTGGCCTTCGGGTCAAGCGAGAAAATCGAGACCTTCGAGCGAAAGAGCTTTTTGAGCCCCGGCACGTGTTCTCCGCCGTCCGCCGCGTCGGTTTCTTTGTTCGTGCCCATGCCGTACTCGCCGTGCATGTCGAAGACGAGGTTCACCGCGCGCCCGCTCTGGATCAGGCCGCACAGCAAAAGGCGCGTCAGGAAGCTCTTGCCGGTACCCGTTTTGCCGAAGACCGCGTTGGAGCGTTCGACGAACTTCTTGAGGTCGAGGCACACCGGCAGGTCCTCCATTTCACGCGGCTGGCCGATCTCGAAGAAGCGTTGCCGGCCGTCTTCGTCGGTGTTGGCCTCCGCGCCGAAGATGCGCGCCACGTCGTCCTCCGACGCCAGCGACACGGTCGAGAAGTGCGACGGGATCGTTTTGACGGACTGCGGCTCGTCGTGCTCGGCGTCGCCGCCCTGCGGAGCCATCAGCATGGGCTGGAGGTCGAGCGTGGCGTAGGTGCCCTGCCCGCGCATCACCTTGCGCAGCAGGTCGTTCTCTGCCGCGGGCGGGTGCAAGAGGATCTCCTCGTTGGCCGCCTCGATGCGCACGTCCTTCACCATCGCAAAGAAGTCGTACCGCGCCCCGCCGACGACCACCAGCGAGCCGTTGGTCACGTCCTCGACCGATTCGGCGCGGTCGAGCTTCATCTGGAGGCCGCCTTCGAGCGAGCCGTGCGTGATGACGCCGAGGGGCGTGCGCTGGTCGGAGAGCATGGAGGCGCGGGAGTGCAGGGGCGGGGGAGTGCGGCCGTGTCTGTAAGTTGACTTCTCCCCCTCGTTTTTCCATCCGTCGCGTCGAAGAAAAGAGCGCTCAGGGTTCGGGAAATGCTTCACCAACGGGATCGTTGCTCTCGGGCGACGGGTCGCGCCCGGTGAGTTTGCGGGCGATCTTTTCAGTCAAGAGCGACGCCAGCACGACCCAGATGACTTCCGAGAGCAGCCCGAAGACGAAGCGGCGCACCGTGTAGCCCAGCAGCTTCGGCAGCAGCTTGGCCGCCGCGATGACGCCGAAGAAGCCGAGCAGGCTTTTGACGAGGCCTTCTTGCAGCGGATCCGTGTCGTTCATGGTTGAAGCAGAAAGTAGGGGAGCGGGGAATGGAATCTTCCAACGTACGAAGGCGGCCGCAAAAGCGTCACCCGCCGATCCGTGACGTTCGATTTACGATTGGCGATTGTGGAAGGGCTGGCAATCGTCATTCGTCCTTCGACAATCGCTTCAGTTGTCCGCAGGCGGCGTCGATGTCGCGCCCGCGGCTGCGGCGCACGGTGACGGTGACGCCCTGCCGCGCGAGCGCCCCGGCGAAGGCGTCGAGGCGCGCCTCGGTGGTGCGCTCGAAGTCGGCGATGCCCGCGACCGGGTTGTACATCAAGAGGTTGACCTTCGAGGGCACCCAGCGCGCGATGTCGGCGAGGCGCTCGGCGTCGGTTTCGCTGTCGTTGAAGTGGTGGAAGAGGCAGTATTCATACGTCACCTCGCGGCCTGTCTGCTGGTGGTAGTGACGGAGGGCGCCTTCGAGCGCGCCGAGGTCGGTCTTTTCGCTTTCGTTGACGGGCATGATGGCCGAGCGCTGCTCGTCGGTGGGGGCGTGGAGGCTCACCGCCAGGCGCGAGCCGGGGTCGTCGTCGGCGAGGTCGCGGATGCGGCGCGCGAGGCCCACGGTCGAGACGGTGATGCGGCGCGGGGAGAGGCCGAAGCGCGCCTTCTCGTGCGTCAAGAGGCCGATGCTGCGCAGCACGCCGTCGTAGTTCAACAGCGGTTCGCCCATGCCCATGAAGACGACGTTGGACACGCCGCGCCCGTAGCGCTCCTCGGCGAGGGCGTCCATGCGGCGGACCTGCTCGTAGATCAGCCCGGCGGGGACGTTTTCCTGAAAGCCCATCAAGCCGGTGGCGCAGAAGGCGCACCCCATCGCGCAGCCCACCTGGCTGCTGACGCACACGGTCAGCCGCTGCGCCTCGCCGCGTTCGTCGAGGGCGGGGATGAGGACCGTCTCGATCTCGCGGCCCGACGGCAGCCGAAAGAGCGTTTTGACCGTTTCGTCGTCGGCGGTGTGTTGCTCGATGGGTTCCAGCGTGCCGATGCGGGCGGTCTCCGCGAGGCGGCGGCGGAAGTCCTTCGGCAGGCTCGTCATGTCGGCGAAGGAGCGCGCGCCCTTGTCGTAGAGCCACCGAAAGAGCTGGCGCCCGCGGTAGGACGGCTGTCCTCGGTCTTCGGCGAAGGCTTCCAGCTCCGCTTCGGAGAGGGCGGTGAGATCGGTTTTCTCGGCCGCGTTCCGTTCGGCGGCTGTTCGTTCAGCAGGTGCTCGTTCGGCGGCGGGAGCGGTCGTTTCCATGCGGTTCGCGGCAAAGGAGAGAGAAGAAGCTACGCCGTCGCCCGCAGTAGCGCGCGGAAACCGGCCTGCTCGAAGTGTGCATCGGCCGTGAGGGCGTCGCGCAGTTCTCGCTTGCGCATCACGGCGAAGGAGCAGCAGTCGACCAGCCTCCAGCTTTGGTCCGTTCGCTTGCGGTAGAGGGTCAGGCCGCGTTCGAAGAGCGAAAGCGTGAGCGGGACGACGTCGATTTTCGGCGCTTGGCGGATGTGGGCGATGTACTGCGCAGCCGCTTTTCGGAGCGAAGGATCGGAAAGCGTGTTGCCGATTTCGAGCAGCACCGCTTGGGTGGTCACGAGGCGTGCGTTGTTTTGCGTGACCCTTCTGGCGAGTCGCACGGCGCGCCCGTGATTCTGGTCCCGCTCGCTCAAGAGCGCGACGGCGTAAGAGGTGTCGAGAAACGCGCGGCGCAAAGCCATCACCATTCGTCGTCAGTCGAGGTCGGCGGTGCGTCCGTAGAGGTCACGCTCGTACGTGACGGAGTAGTCGGGCGGAAGCGAAGTGACCCTCGCGTCGATGAGTATCTGAAAGCCGTACGGGTCGTCTTCCGCTTCGTCGTCTTCGCGTTCTTCTTCGGACGACGCTTCGTGCTGCGCCTCGTCGAGGCGGTCGAGGAGAAGGGGCGCGAGACGGTCCTGCTCGTCCTCGGGGAGTGCTTCGAGCCGTTCGATGAGGGCCTGAGTCTGTTCGGTCACGGCATCGGCGGGGGAAGGCGTGAAAACGCGTTGCTCCATACCGAACGCGCTGCCGTCGCGGGGCGTTTCCGCAGTGGAAAGC
>PXTX01000135.1:0-9678 GCA_003023275.1 Bacteroidetes bacterium SW_4_67_19 | reverse complement strand
ATCTCGCAAGCGCCCAGAGGCCTTTCGTTCGCTCATCCCGAAAAGAGCGGCCGCCGCGCTTGCCGCGTGGCCAGAAGCAGCATCGCCGCTGCGAAGACGGTCGTCACGGCGAGGCAGACCGCCGGCGAGGCGAGCGCCTCGGGGGCGGCGGGGCCGAAGCCGTAGAGCGCCTGCCGCAGCGCGCTGACGGCGTAGCTAACGGGGTTGGCGTAGATGAGCCACCGGAGCACGGGCGCGGCGCCCTCGGCGGGGAAGGGCGCGCCGGAGAGCAGCCAGAGCGGGATCAAGAGCACATTCATCACCGCGTGGTAGCCGCGCGTGGACTCCATCTGCCAGGCGATGGCGAAGCCCAGCGCCGTGAAGCCCAGCCCGGCCAGTACGCAGACCAAGAGCGCGACGGTCCATCCGCCGGGCGTGACGGGCAGTCCCACCAGCGGGGCGGCGGCGAGGAAGAGCACCGCCTGCGCGGCGGCCAGCAGCGTTCCGCCGGCGGCGTTGCCCAGCGCCAGCCCGAAGCGCGGCACGGGGGCGACGAGCGCGGCCTGGAGGAAGCCCTCGCGCCGCTCGTCCACGACGGAGATCGTCGAGAAGATGGCCGTGAAGAGCACCATCAGCACGACGATGCCGGGAAAAAGGAACTCCAGATACGGCGTCTGCGCCGCCGCGTCGCCGGGCATCTGGAAGGCGCCCTGAAAGCCCAGCCCCAGCAGCAGCCAGAAGCCCACCGGCTGGGCGAGCGCGCCGAGGAGGCGGCTGCGATCGCGCACGAACTTTTTCACCTCGCGCCGGCAGAGCGCGGTGACGGTGCGTGGGAGCGTGGCAGCGGGGGAGTGCGGGGGCATGGGAGCGCAGGAGCGTCCGAACCGAGAGATTTCAAGGAGTGTTCGACGCGCTTGATTCCCGAAAAGCAGCCTTGCGGCTGGAAAGACCACCGTCCGCCGTCTGGGGGTTGCCGTCCTGCAAGCGTTCGCCGTCCCGAGACGCGCCAGTGCGCGCGAGAAAGACGTCTTCGAGGGTGGGCCGTCGCACCGTGGCGCTTTCGATCTGGTCGGGAAAGGCGTCGTAGAGGCGGGCGAGGAGCGCCGGAGCGTCGTCGGGGGCGTCGTCGCAGGCGACGTGGAGCGCCGTGTCGCCCACGCGCTGCGCGTCGAGGCCCAGTTGCGCCTGGAGGCGGCGGCGCAGCGCGTCGGGGGCGCTGCTTTCGAGGCGGAGCGTGCGCTCCCCGAGGTCGCGCTTGAGCGCCTCGGGCGCGCCGCAGGCCACGCGCTTCCCGTCGTGGAGGATGGCCACGCGGTCCGAGCGGTCGGCTTCGTCCATCAGGTGCGTAGCGACGAGGAGCGTGGTGTCGTCCTGCTCCTGGAGGTGGGCGAGGTGGTCCCAGAACGCGCGCCGCGCGGCGGGGTCGAGGCCGGCGGTCGGCTCGTCGAGCAGCAGCAGCGGCGGGGGGTGCAGCAGGCCGCGCGCGAGGTCGGCGCGCCGGCGCAGGCCGCCGGAGAGGAGGCGCACGCGGTCGGCGCGGCGGTCGGTGAGGCCGAAGCGGCCCAGCAGGTCGGTGAGGCGCTTCTCCAGCGCCGGGCCGCCCATTCCGAAAAAGGCGCCGTGGAAGCGCAGGTTTTCCGCTACGGTGAGCGCTTCGTCGAGCGCCGGCTCTTGAAAGACGACCCCCAGCTGGCGGCGCACGGCGTCCGGCTCGCTCGCCGCGTTCTGGCCGAAGACGCGCGCCGCGCCTTCGGTGGGCGGCATCAGCGTGGCGAGAATGCGAAAGAGGGTCGTCTTGCCGCTGCCGTTGGGCCCCAGCAGGGCGAACGCTTCGCCAGGCGGCACCGTCAGCGAGAAGTCACGAAGCGCCGCAGGAGGGGCCCCGTCGCCGCCGGGGTAGCGGTGCGTGACGCCTTCGACTTCGACGGCAGCGGGCATGGTTCGTGATTCGTGATGCGTGATTCGTGAGGCTGCTTACCGAGGCGAGCATCGATCGCTAAACGTGGCTGTCATTGCGAGGAGCCGTTAGGCAACGTGGCACCCTCCCAGAACCCCGCTCACAGCATTCATATGGAGATGGCCGCGCGCCCTTCCCCGACCGCTCTCCGGTTTCTACTTCGCGAACGACTTTTCGTTTGAAGGCCGTCGAATAGCGTTTTCGCTTGCGCTCGTTCATGGCACGTCTTGGGCTGTTTGCGGTTGATGAGTTGTCAACCTAAATCAGGACGCGACACGCATCACGCGACACGCATCACGCCATCCACCAGTCCGCAGCGATCAGCGCCAGGAGCAGGGGGACGTAGTAGATCGAGACCTTCAGGAGCGCTCGTGCGCGCCGGCCGGTGCGCTCGCCGAAGAAGCGCAGGCTTTCGGCGAGGAACCAGCCGCCCAGCGGGAGCGCGCCGGCGAGGTAAACCCAGCCGGCGTCGCCGGTGACGTAGGGCAGGGCCGAGGCGGCCAGCAAGAGCGTGCAGAAGAACACGGCTTGCCCGGCGGTGCGTTGCCCGCTGGGGTCGTTGTTCGAAACCATCGCGTAGCCGCCGCGGTCGTAGTCCTTGCGGTACATCCAGGCCAGCGCGAGGAAGTGCGGCATCTGCCAGCAGGCCAGGACCGCGAAGATCACCCAGCCGCCCCCGCCCCCGAGCGTGCCCGTCGCCGCCGCCCAGCCGCCCAGCGCAGGGAGCGCCCCCGGCACGGTGCCGACGAGCGTGTTGAGCGTCGTCTTGCGTTTGAGCGGGGTGTAGACGAAAAGGTAGAGCGCCACCGTCAGCAGCGCGAGTGCGGCCACGAGCGGGCTCACCAGCGGACAGATCAGGCCCGCGCCGGCGGTGACGAGGGCGACGCCGTATCCCAGCACCAGGCGCGGCGAGACGCGGCCCGCCGGCAGTGCGCGCCCGGCGGTGCGCTTCATCTGCGTGTCGAAGTCGCGTTCGAGGTAGTGGTTGAGCGCGCCCGCTCCGCCGGCGCAGAGGAAGACGCCCGCCAGCGTCACGGCCCCGTCGAACACCGCCAGCGCCCCGCGCGTGCCCAGCAGAAAGCCCGCTGCCGCCGAAAGCGTCACCAGAAACGAAATTTCCGGCTTCGCCAGCGTCCACAGGTCCGCCGCCAGCGAGCGTTCGCCGGGGCGGGCGGGCGTGGTCGGCTGTGACGAGGCGGGGGCGTTCATGCGTGATTCGTGATGCGTGATTCTGCTTACTACGGGCGTCGAAAAAGCATTCGAGCGTTAACGCTTTCGGAATGGAGTTGCCAGTTGAATCGAAGCGAAACCGATGTGGACTATTGTCATCACGCGCCCCGACTGGAGGGAGGGGCCGACAGGTCATCCCCTCGCGGGGGAAGTACTTGGGGTGCATCACGCTCCACGCTACCCCCGCCTTCGAAGCGCGGGAACGTCAGAATGCGAAGCCGCCCCGTCGCCGGCCGGTCTCCTCGTTTTCCGAACCGCCAGAAGCGCGGTGGCGACGGTGGCGGCCATCAGGAGGGCGCCGACAACGAGGTGGCCGGCGGTGAGGCCGATCTGGAGGGTGCTGCGTAGCGAGCGCGCCATTTCATTCAAAAGCACGAGGTACGCCGCCAGCCCGAGCGCGAACTGAAGAAAGACCGCGCCGGCCATCGTCCACGCGCCGCGCCGGAGGGGGGCGTGGTGATCGAAGTGCTTCTCGGCGTAGACGAAGGAGGCCAGCACCAGCGCGGTCACCACGAACGCTCCGCCGATGTGAACGAGGGCGAACGTCTGCCCGATCCCGCGCCCGAAGTGGCGCAAGAGCGCGCCGAGGACGATCTGCACGTAAAGCGCGACGCCGGTCCCCAGCAGGAGCTTCACGAGCGTGTGCCGCTTCGCCGGGGCCGTGGAGGGGCCGGCTGGGGCCTCGCGTGCGAGCGCGAAAGAAGGCGCAATCCAGGGGCGCGAGGTGAAGAGCGCCATTGCGACCAGCAGCGAAAAGAACACCTGCGCGGTGCAGGCGTGCACAGCGGCGAGGGCGAGCGAGTTCTCGGTCACGCGCAGGCCGCCGAGGACGCCCTGCACGATCACCAGCAAGAGCGCCCCGCCCGATAGGCGGCGCATCCAGCGGCGCGGGTCTTTCCACCAGGTCCACCCGGCCAGCGCCAGCGTGAGCGCGCCGACGACCTGCCCGAGGATGCGGTGCCCGTGCTCGGCCAGCAGCGGCGTGCTTCGCCACCACCCTTCGATGGGATTGACGGGATTCCAGGAGCCGAACGTCTGCGGCCAGTCCGGCACGGCCATGCCCGCCTCGATGCTCGTCACGAAGCCGCCCCACGAGATCAGCAGCACGGTTACGCCGGCGACCAGCACCGTGAAGCGAAAGCGCCAGCGCGTTTCCGCGGGGCGCCCGTTTGCGTACGCTTCGGGCCGGCGCACCCTGAGGCGAAGACCCTGCATATCGACTTCGCGTGCTTTGAAAGGGGCAAAAGACGCGCCACCGGGGGCGTTCGCGCACTTCCGTTTGCGCACCTCCGATAACCAGAAAAGAAACGCTCCTGCCCGGCATTACGGTTCCGTCAATACGGCTTGAATGGCAATTGGTATAATGGACGGGGAAGCAGCGAGACATTCTCCCGTCTCGTTTGTACCTTGCAGTTGGTGCCCCTTCTCCCTCGTTTCTGTTACGCAGGACGCGCTTCGCCTCCATGCCCGGCTCTCCCGACCCCGCTCGCTCTCGTGAGAAGCGCGCTGCGGGCGTTTCGTACCTGCCCGACCCGTGGAGCCGGCGCGGGGCGCTGCCGCTGGACGGCGTGCTGGAGCGCGGTAGGGGGCTGGCGCCCTGGGTCGCGGCGCTGCTGGTGCTGGTGGGGGCGTTTATCGCGTTTCAGGTCGTCGGGGCCGTGGTGACGGGGGGGCTGCTGTTCGTGCGCGGCGCCCCGGAGCCGGGCATGGACGCCGCCGCCGTGCAACAGCTCATCGCCCCAGCCGACATCATCATCGGCAACAGCGTGGGACAGGTGCTGGGGCTGGCGCTGCCGGTCGTCTTGATGGCGTGGCTGCACAGCACGCGCCAGGGGGGCTTCCTGCGTCTGCGCCGCGCGCCCTGGGCGGCCGTCGGGCTGGCGCTGCTGGGCATGGCGGGGCTGCAACCCGTCGTGGGAGCGCTGATGCAGCTCAACGGGCAACTGCCGCTGCCGGAGTTCTTCCAGCGGCTCGAAGAGATGCGCATGGGCGTAATTCGGCAGGTGCTCGAAAGCGGCCTCGGCCCAACGGTCAATCTGCTGGGGCTGGCCCTCGTGCCGGCGTTCTGCGAAGAACTGCTCTTTCGCGGCTACGCGCAACGCCAGCTGGAGCGCTCGACCGGGGCGGCCTGGGGCGTGGCGCTCTCGGGAATCCTCTTCGGGCTGTATCACCTGAGTCCCGCGCAGGTGTTGCCGCTCTCAGTGCTGGGCTTTTACCTGGCCTACCTGACGTGGCGCACGGGGAGCCTCTGGCCCGCTGTGCTCGTCCACTTCGCCAACAACGCCTTCGCCGTCGCCGGCGCCGAGCTCGCCACCGCGCGTTCCGATCTTTCGCTCGACGAGGTGGAAGCGACCGCCTGGCCGTGGTACGCCGTCGCCGGCGGGCTGGTCTTGTTCGCCGCCGTCGTGTTTTTCCTTCACACCCGCGCCCCGCGCTGGCAGCCGGCCGGCGAGTAGCAAATGGCGAATCCCGAATGGCGAATCCCGAATGGCGAATCCCGGATGGCGAGAGGCGAAGAACGATCGTTCGCCCGGCGGAAGGGGCCTCCAGCACCGAACCTCCCGGCGTCGCCGCCCTCGGAAACTCGCAGCGGCACGCTTCATTCCAAGACGTTGCTTCGCCCGGCACGTTTTCGTTTGCCTTCATGCCCGACCGCCTTCGCTCGCTGCCGCTCTTCCCGCTGGAGCTGGTGCTGTATCCCGGCGCCCGCCAGCCGCTGCACATCTTCGAGGAGCGTTACAAAGACCTGGCGGCCGACTGCCTCGACACCGGCGCGCCGTTTGGCATCGTGCTCACCGAGGACGAGGTGCTCAGAGACATCGGCGCCACCGCCGAGATCGAAGAGGTCGCGCGCCGCTACGACGACGGGCGGCTCGACCTCATCAGCGTCGGGCGCGAGCGCTTTCGCACCGAAGACGTGCGCTCCGGGGAGCGCTCCTATCTCACCGCCGACGCCCAGCTGCTCCCCGACACCGATCCGGGCGAAGCCGCCCCGCCGGACCTGCGCGAGCGCGTCATCACGCAGCACATGAAGCTGCTGGAACTGGCCGGCCACACGCCGCGCCCCAGCCTCTACGACGACGCCCCGGATCATCGCCTTTCGTTCGTGATTGCCCAGAACGCCGCGCTGGACACCTCCCAGAAGCAGGACGTGCTCGAACTACGTTCCGAACCGGAGCGCATGACGTTTCTCTCCGAGCATCTGCAGGCGCTGCTGCCGCAATCGCAAATCGCAAATCGCAAATCGCAAATCGAAAATCGCCAATCGCTTTTCGAAAATCGCCAATCGCTTTGCCTGAAATTGGACGGTACACATTGCACGAAATCGAGACGGGCCGCTTCGGGCTCGACGGCGGGGCCATGTTCGGCATCGTGCCGAAGCCGCTCTGGGAGCAAGAGCTGCCGGCCGACGAGCGCAACCGCATCACGCTGGCTGCGCGGTGCCTGCTTCTGGAAGGACGCGACCGCCTCATCCTCATCGACAACGGCGTCGGCGCGCCGCTCTCCGAGAAGTTTGCCGACATCTACGCCCTCGACCGCGAGCACTCCGAACTGCACCGCTCGCTGGAGGCGGCGGGGCACGACGCCGGCGACGTGACCGACGTGATCCTGACGCACCTGCACTTCGACCACTGCGGCGGCACGACGCACCGCGACGAAAACGGCGACTGGCAGCTCACCTTCGAGCACGCCGATCATCACGTGCAGCGCAAGCACTGGGAGTGGGCGCGCACCTCCAACCCGAAAGAACAAGCGTCCTTTCGCTCCGAGAACCTCGACCCCCTCGCCGACAGCGGCACCGTCGAGTTCGTCGACGGGCGCGAAGAGATCCTCCACGGCATCGAGGCGCTTCCCATCTACGGTCACACCGAGGCGCAGCAGATGGTCAAAATCTCCGACGACGACGATACGCTCGTCTTCGTGGCCGACCTCTTGCCCACGACGCACCACCTCAGGGCGGCCTGGATGATGGCCTACGACGTGCGCCCGATGCGCACCATCGAGGAAAAGGCCGACTTTCTCGACAAGGCCGAGCGCGCCGACTGGTCGCTCTTTTTCGAACACGACCCCGACACGGCCGTCGCCGACCTGCAGCGCACCGAGCACGGCGTCGAACTGGCCCACCCGCGTTCGCTGGAGCAGGGGTAGCACCCGCGTTCGCTGGAGCAGGGGTAGGGGGCGATGCGTGATGCACCCCAAGGAGTACTTCTTCACTCCGTTCAGGGCGCGTGATGCGTGATGCACCTCAAGAGTAATTCCCCCGCGAGGGGATGACCTGTCGGCCCCTCGCTTCGCTCGCGGCGCGTGATGACAGCAGGCCGCTTCGCCCGCGCTCTGGTTCTGCCGGCAGCGCTCCCGCGAAAGCCTTGACGCCCGAATGATCGTTCTCCCTTCGTAGGTCAGCAGCCTTACGCAACACGAAATATGCAATACGCTTCAATGAACGACGCTTCTCCCTCTGCGGATGACCCCTCTGCAACCCAGAACGCCGGCGACCGCGACGCCGCCCTGCGCGAAGCGCTCTCGGAGGTGTACCACGACCTGAACAATGCGCTTGCGGTGGTGGCCGGCAATGCGCAGCTGCTCGCGGAGCTGGCCCGCGCCGACGACCTGGACGCGGCCTTTACCGACCCGCTGGACGACATCCAGACGGCGTACGATGACATGTCCGAGGCGCTCGAACGCCTGGACGACCTTCGCCGAGAAGCCGGGCAGAACGCCGCCGTTCCCCCAAACCGCTCTTCCAGTGACTCGGCTTCTGGCCCCTCTGCTTCCCGCGAAGAGGAGGGGGGATGAAGACGCGCTGGGGCGAGCGTGTGACGAGGACATTTTTGCGCGCTCTTTCCGCCGGTGAACTTGCGCGCGTCCCATGCGTCTCAATATGATTGTAACGTCGGTGTGCGACGTTCATCGGGGTCAACGTCTCATCGCAGCAAGCGAGCGACGCCTCTTTAGCAAGCGAGTGACGCCTCTTTAGCAGTCACCTCCCGTGCCTCGATCTACCGTTACGGCTTCCGCATCGCGCGCATTCTGTGTGTTCAACGCAGGGCGCGTAGAGATAAGAACCGCAACTGCTTGCGCGCCTCGCTTGCGTGTGGCAGGCGCGGACGTTTCTCTGGAGGCTTCCTCGCTTGACTTCACTTCTACGCACGCTATCGACCTATGACTCGCTTTTCGCTTTTCGCTCGCAGGGGGCGCGCTGCTTCTGGGCGCCTCGGGGCCGTGCTCGCCGCGCTCGCTGTGCTGGCCGCGACGGCCGCGCCGGACGCCCGCGCTCAGGTGACCACCACGGCCGTTCCCTTTCTCATGATCGAGCCGGACAGCCGCGCAGCCGGCATGGGCAACACCGGCGTCGCCCTCGCCGACAACGCCAACGCCATCTGGTGGAACCCCGCCGGCCTGGCCTACCAGCGCGGCGCGGAGATCGGCATCACGCACACCAACTGGCTCCCCCAGTTCGACGCGGGCCTCTACTTCGACTACCTCGTGGGCAAGTATCACGTCGACAACGTCGGCACCTTCGGCGGGCAAGTCGCCTTCATGAACCTCGGCGAGCACGAGCGCCGCGGCCCGGAAAACGAAGAGCTGGGCACGTTTCGCTCCTTCGACCTGGCGGCCGGCGTCTCCTACGGCAGGCAGTTCGGCGAGCGCCTCGCCATCGGCACGGGCGTTCGCACGATTTACTCGCAGCTGGCCAGCGGCGGCGGCAACCAGGCGATCGACGGCACGGCGTTCTCCTTTGGCGTGGACCTGGCCGGGATGTACCGCACGCGCCCCGTCATGCTCGGGGGAACGGAGACGACCTTCTCCTTCGGGGCCAATCTCTCGAACATGGGGCCGAAGATCGACTACGACGAAAGCACCGAAGACCAGGACCCGCTCCCGCAGCACCTGCGCTTCGGGCTGGCTTCGACCTTCCGCTTCGACGAGTTCAACGAACTGACCGTGGCGGCGGCAAGACTCGACCCGCTCGGTGGCGCCTTTTTACGAGGCGATTTTCAGTTCCTGGTCGTCGGCTGACAAAATAGGCCCTGACGGGGACGTTACCGGCCAAGTCAGCCCGCTGGGGCAGATTACCGTCGGGACGGGGCTGGAGTACTGGTACAGCCAGCTCTTCGCGCTGCGCACCGGCTACTACTACGAACACCCCGACTTCGGCAACCGCCAGTTCCTGACCTTCGGCGCGGGGCTGCGCTACAACATCATCGGCGTGGACTTCTCCTATATCTTCCCGCTGGCGGACGACAGCCCCCTGGCCAATACGATTCGCCTCTCGCTGCTGGTCGACATTCCCGGGGCTTCGTCGGGGGAGTAATGCGTATTGCGTAATGCGTATTGCGTATAGCGGTATGCGGTCACATTGAGGGTAGTCAGGCCAAAGCTGTTGGCTGTTGGCTTTTAGCGCTTCGGTTTGAAAAGCGAATAGCCAACAGCTAACGGCTCTTTTTTGGCGAACGCACCGTCGCTGTCGTTTTTCGTCTCGTCGGCAGCGCGCTCGCGGCTCGACCCCC
>PXTX01000134.1 GCA_003023275.1 Bacteroidetes bacterium SW_4_67_19 | reverse complement strand
CCAAACAACCCGACCGGGCGCGCCATGCCGCTCGCGGAGATCCGGCAACTGGCGGAGGCAGCGCCCGGCTTCGTGGTGGTGGATGAAGCCTACGTCGAGTTCGGCGAGGAAGAAAGCGCCCGCGCGCTGATCGGCGAGCACCCCGGCGTTATTCTGCTGCGCACCTTCTCGAAAGCCTACGGGCTGGCGGGCCTGCGCGTGGGCTTCTTGGCGATGCGCCCCGCCCTGGGCCGCGAGCTGATGAAGGCGCGCCTGCCGTTCATGACGAGCCGTCTTTCCGAAGAAATTGCCCTTGCGATCCTCGACCACCCCGGCCTGATGGACGAGCGCATCGAGCAGCTGCGCCGGAGCACCGCCCAGTTGCGCGCCGGGCTTGAAGCGACAGACGGCGTCGAGGTGGTCCCGTCGCAGTCGAATTTCATGCTTTTCAAGCCGCCCGTGCGCGACGCCCCCGCCCTGCTGGACCACCTGGCGCGCGAGGAAGACGTGCTGGTGCGCGACATGAGCGGCTACCCGTCGCTCGAGGGTTACCTGCGCGTCTGCGCCGGCACGCCGCAGGAGAACAAGGCGTTTCTGACTGCGTTGGAAAGGGCGCTTTCCTGAAAATGACGGAGGAGAGGGTGACACGGGGACGCGGAGCGCGTGCAATACGCCTGCAACGAGTCCCCGCCGCGTCGCCCCTCGCCGCGTCTCCGCGTCCCTGTTTCGACCTCGCCCGCCCCCGTTTTCTGCGATGGATCCCATTCGTGTTGACATCATCGGCCTCTCGACCAGCCCGTCGAGCGGCGGCGCCTATGCGCTCGTCCTCGGCGAAGTCGATGGCAACCGCCGATTGCCCATTATCATTGGCGCATTCGAGGCGCAGGCCATCGCCCTGGAGCTGGAAAACATCCAGCCGCCCCGGCCCATGACGCACGACCTTCTGCGCGACACCTTCGAGCAAGTCGACGTCGAGGTCAACGACATCGTGATCGACGAGCTGCGCGAGGGCACCTTTTTTGCCAAGGTGCGCTATCACCACAACGGCGACGAGGCCCAGCTCGACAGCCGCCCCTCCGACGCGGTGGCCCTGGCGGTGCGCGTGGACGCGCCCATCTTCGTGGACAGCGACGTGCTCGAAGAGGCGGGCATTCCCACCGAAGAGGAGGGCGTGTCGGCCCTGCCCGGCGGCCTCGGCGGGGAGGAGGAAGAAGAGATGGAGGAGGAGGAAGTCACCGGCGGCACCCAGCTGGGGCGTATGAAAAAGAAGCTCCAGAAAGCCATCGACAAAGAAGACTACGAACGCGCCGCCGAGCTGCGCGACGAAATCCAGCGGCTCGAAGCGGAGGAGGGGTAGCGCTTTGGCGTGCGTTTTTACCGGGCCGAATGGCTTTACCGGGCCGAATGGCGTTGCAGGCCAGCAGACGTTTTTCGTGAGTCGTTGGTCGTCGTTCGTGGGTCGTTTATGGGCGAGGGGCGTCCCTGCGAGTCCAGCGCGCGCTGCTCTCGCTTGTGCTCTCTTCCGCGAGCACATCTTGCCGAATGTCCCGATCGCCCGCTAACAAAGCCACGAACCACGCACCAGCGAGCGCAAGCGAGCGGACGACCCACGACCCAGTGAGCAAAGCGAACGAACGAATCGGCCCCCTTCCTTTCACCCGGTTCGAGCGGTCCTTCTCGTCGCTCTTCCGCACGTACTGTGAAGACTTCGAGGCGCTTGCGGAGTTCTACGCCGGCGACCCGTGGAGCCCGGAGGTCCGCGTCGACGCCACCGCGCGTTCCGCGAGCCCTTCTCCTGAAGATCGCGAGACGGTCGCCGACGTGCTGGAGGCGCAGAACACGGCCCTGAGCGCGAGCAGCGTGCTTTCGGAGGCTACGCGCGCCTCGCTCGATGCGCTGCGCGATCCGGAGGGCGTGGCCGTCGTCACCGGGCAGCAGGTGGGCCTTTTCGGCGGGCCGCTCTACACCGTCTACAAAACGCTCACCACGCTCGCCCTCGCCGAGCGGCTGCACCGGGAGACCGGCCGCCCCGTCGCGCCGGTCTTCTGGCTGGCCGGCGAAGACCACGACTTTGCCGAAATCGCCGCCGCGCGCCTCCTTCGTCGCAACGAGCTGGCCGAGGTGCGCCTCCCCGAGCCGGAGCGGGCGAACGAGAAGCGCAACACCGGTCCCGTCGGACGGCTCGCGCCCGAAGACGCGCTCCAGGGGGCGCTCGATGCGCTGGACGACACGCTTCCGGCGTCCGACTTCAAGCCCGCCTTGATGGAGACGGTCCGCCGCGCCTACGCGCCCGGCACGCCGCTCCAGACGGCCTTCGCGCGGCTCCTGCGCGCCCTGTTGCCCGAGGGCGCAGGCCTCGTCTTCGCTCACCCCGACCATCACCGCCTCAAGGCGCGGGCCGCGCCGCTTTTCCGCCGCGAGATTCGGGCGCCCCGCACCTCCGCCGAGCACGTCCGCGAGGCCGGGCGGCGGCTCGAAGACGCGGGCGGCCACGCCCAGGTCGGCGCGCGCCCGGTCAACCTGTTTTTGCTGGAAGAGGAAGGCCGCCTGCCGCTGGATCTGTCTTCGGCAGACGACGAGCCGCTGTTCTCGGTGCGCGGCACCGAGCGGTTCGCTTCCCGAGACGAATTGCTCGACCTGCTGGAGGAAGCGCCCGAGCGGTTCAGCCCGGGCGTGGTGCTACGCCCGCTCATGCAGGACCGCCTCCTGCCGACCGCCGCCTACGTGGCCGGCCCTGCCGAAGTCGCCTACCACGGCCAGCTCGGGGGCGTCTACGAAGAGGCCGGCGTCGAGCGGCCGCTCGTCTACCCGCGCGCCAGCGTCACGCTCCTGGAGGGGAAGGTGGCGAAGGTGTTGAAAAAGTTCGACCTGGGCCCCGCCGATCTCGAGGGCGACCCCGAGCGGCTGTTCCAGTCCATCGTCGAGCGAGACATGGAGGTGG
Source organism: Bacteroidetes bacterium SW_4_67_19 (assembly GCA_003023275.1). Classification (GTDB taxonomy): domain Bacteria; phylum Bacteroidota; class Rhodothermia; order Rhodothermales; family Salinibacteraceae; genus QS-8-64-10. Next base: position 3,579 of record PXTX01000134.1, on the reverse strand, counting down.
ACCTCGACGCGCTCTTCGACGCCGCGCAGCCGCCGATCCACCAGGCGCTCAACGATCTCAAGCCGGAGGTGGAAGCGGTCGACGGCACGCTCGGGCCCTCCGTCGAGGCGACGCGGGCCGAGATCGCCGGTGCGCTCGACGACCTGAAGGCCAAGGCGATGCGCGCCGAGAAACGCTCGCACGACGAGGTGCGCGCCCAGCTGGAGAAGGCGCGCGCCAATCTTTTCCCCGACGGTGCGCCGCAGGAACGCGTCGTGAACGTGCTCTACTTCCTCAACAAGTACGGCGGCGCGGCCTTTCTGGACGACCTGCATGACGCACTGTCGCTCGACACGCGCGCCCACCAGGTCGTTTCGATTTGAGGTGCCACGTGCAACGTGTCACGTGCAACGTTCACCCCAGAAGCCGCCCGTGCTCGACCATGATGCAGCGGTTTTTGACGTAGGGCAAGCCGCCCTTCTCGGCCAGCGCCTCCGCTTCCTTCGACGAGCCGCCCAGCTGCGTCCACACCGCCGGGCGCGTGCCCGTCTGTTCCGCGCGCTCGACGGCGTCGCTTACCATCTCGGCCGTGTGCTCGCGGCGGCGAACTCCCGCTGCGGGGCGGCATAGAAGATCATCCGACGAGCCGGGCCTCCTCTCGAATCCGATGTCCCCGCAACGCTTGTAGCGAACCCGAAATCCGAAACCGCAACGCACCGCATGGCCGCCTACCCCTTCACCCAGATCGAACAGAAGTGGCAACGCCACTGGGACGACGAGGAGACCTTCAAAACGCCCGATGAGCCGCGCAGCACCGAAGACGGCACGCCCCGCGAGCCGTACTACGTGCTCGACATGTTTCCCTACCCCAGCGGCTCGGGGCTGCACGTGGGCCACCCGGAGGGCTACACCGCCACCGACATCGTCGCGCGATACAAGCGCAAACGCGGCTTCGAGGTGCTTCACCCGATGGGCTGGGACGCCTTCGGCCTGCCCGCCGAGCAGTACGCCGTCGAGACGGGCACGCACCCGCGCGAGACGACCGAGAAGAACATCGCCACGTTCAAGCGCCAGCTCAAGCGCCTCGGTTTCTCCTACGACTGGAGCCGCGAGCTGGCGACCACCGATCCCGACTACTACAAGTGGACGCAGTGGATTTTTCTGAAGCTCTACGAGCGGGGCCTCGCCTACCAGGCCGAGGTCCCCGTCTGGTGGTGCGAAGAGCTGGGCACGACCCTCGCCAACGAAGAGGTCATCGATGGCAAGTCCGAGCGCGGCGGGCACCCGTGCGAGCGCGTGCCGATGCGCCAGTGGATGCTCAAGATTACCGACTACGCCGAGCGCCTCTTGGACGGTCTCGACGAGCTGGATTGGCCCGCGTCCACCCTCAAGATGCAGCGCAACTGGATCGGCAAGAGCACCGGGGCGGAGGTCGACTTCGGCGTCGTCGGCCACCCCGAAGACCACATCCGCGTCTTCACCACGCGGCCCGACACCCTTTTCGGCGCGACCTACATGGTCCTCGCCCCCGAGCACCCGCTCGTCAGCAAAGTCACGACCGAACAGCAGTTCGAGGCGGTCGACGACTACATCCGCGAAGCCGCCCGGAAGAGCGAGCTGGAACGCACCGAGCTGCAAGACGAAAAAACGGGCGTCTTCACCGGGGGCCACGCGAAAAACCCCGTCAACGGCGAAAAAATCCCCATCTGGATCGCCGATTACGTGCTGGCGACCTACGGCACCGGCGCGATCATGGCCGTCCCCGCTCACGACGAGCGCGACTACGAATTTGCCCGGAAGTACGACATCGAGATTCGCGAGGTCGTGCGCCCGCCCCGCAGCGAAAGCGCGAAGAACGCCCCGATGCCCGGCGGCCCCGAGTCTGGCGGGGCGTACACCGACAAGGAGGGCGTGCTCATCCACTCCGACGCGTCGGAGCGCTGCATCGACGGGATCGCCGAGCAGGGCGTTTCGCTGAACGGCCTCTCGGTCGAGGACGCGCAGCGTAAAATCACCCAGTGGCTCGAAGAGGAGGGCCGGGGCCGGGCCGCCACCACCTACAGGCTGCGCGACTGGCTCTTCAGCCGGCAGCGCTTCTGGGGCGAGCCGTTTCCCATCCTCCTGGGCGAAAACGACCAGCCGAAGCCCGTGCCCGCCGAGGACCTGCCGGTGACGCTCCCCGAGATCGACTCCTACGACGCCATCGGATCGGGGAAAAGCCCGCTCGACGGACTGCCCGAATGGGTTGAAACCGAAGATCCCGAGACCGGCGCGCCCATGCGCCGCGAGACCAACACGATGCCGCAGTGGGCCGGCTCGTGCTGGTACTACCTCCGCTTCATCGACCCCGGCAACGACGAGCTGCCCGTCGATCCCGAAAAGGAAAAGCGCTGGATGCCGGTAAACCTGTACGTCGGCGGCAGCGAGCACGCAGTCCTGCACCTGCTCTACGCGCGCTTCTGGCACAAGGTGCTCTATGACGCGGGCGTCGTCTCGACGAAAGAGCCGTTCCAGAAGCTCGTTCACCAGGGCCTCATCCTGGGTGAGCGGGAGTTTACCCGCTACCTCTCGGACGAAGACGAACACGCCGTGTCGGCAGAGCACGTGGATGACGGAAAAGACCAGCGCACCGGCGAGCCCGTCCGCGCAGTCGAGGTCCCCAAAGAAAAAGTCGAAAAGCAGGGCGACCACTTCGTCCTCAAAACCGACCCGGACACCCGCGTCGAGGCGCGGGCGCACAAGATGTCCAAGAGTCGCGGCAACGTCGTCAACCCCGACGACGTGATTGAAGAGTACGGGGCCGACGCACTGCGCCTCTACGAGATGTTCATGGGCCCGCTCGAACAAGTCAAGCCCTGGAGCACCGACGACGTGGCCGGCGTGAGCCGCTTTCTGGGGCGCGCCTGGCGCCTGGTGGCCGGCGAGGCCGAGGACGTGAGCGACGGCGGCCGTTCTGACACGATCACCGATGCGGAACCCTCCTCCGAGCAGCTTCGCGTGCTCCACCAGGCCATCGAAAGCGTCACCGACGACATCGAGGAGCTTCGCTTCAACACGGCCATCGCCGCTTTGATGGAGTTCTTGGGCGAGGCGCGCTCCTGGGACGCGCTTCCGAAGGCCGTGGCCGAAGACTTCGTGCTGCTTCTCAGCCCGTTCGCCCCGCACCTGGCTGAGGAACTGTGGGAGCGCCTGGGCCACTCGGGGAGCCTCGCCTACGCGCCGTGGCCCGAGTTGGCCGAAGAGCACCTCCAGGAGGAGACCGTCGAGATGGCCGTGCAGGTCAACGGCACCGTGCGCGGGACGATCAACGTGGACGCGGCAGCCGAGGAAGATGCTGTGCTCGAAAAGGCCCGCGCGGAGGAGAACGTCCAGCGCCACATCGACGGGAAGACCGTGCAACGCGAGATCTACGTGCCGGGACGGATTGTGAACTTCGTGGTTGGGAGTTAGCGGTTAATTTTTGAGATTGGTTTTCTTCAGCGACGCTTGCGCGCTGCCGTAAGACACGCGAGCAAGTGAAAACGCAACGTGTGTGTGGTTTTTGGGCTTTGGTTTTTGGTTCTTGGTCTTCGGAGGCGAAACCACCAACTACCAAAAACC
>PXTX01000133.1 GCA_003023275.1 Bacteroidetes bacterium SW_4_67_19 | reverse complement strand
CGAAGCCGCTGCCCTCGCCCGACGCCTCCGGGTCTTCCTCGCGGACGGCCAGCGCGCCCTCGGCAGTCGTGTCGGCCACGCCGCGGCGGCGGTACACCCTCCGGAAGGCAAACGGAAACGTGCGGTAGGCCACCGTCAGGCGCGAGTCGCCGCTGGGCGGTTTGATGTCGAGCCAGAGATGGCCGGCGCGCGCGTCGAGGCGGTACTGCGTGGTGTCGAGCCGCACCCCGTCGACGACCACCCGCTCCGACCCCGGCAAGACGAACGGGCGAAGCTGAAAGGGCTGCGCCGTGAAAATGTCGAGCGTGTCGCGGTGGACCGTCGGGTCGGCGCGCAGCACGCCGTCATGGGCCGCCCGCTCATTCCCCGCAAGCGAATCCGGCGCCTGCGCCCGCACGGTCGACCCGCGACCGGCGGCGAGCGCGGCCGTCCCCAGCAGCATCAGCACGAGCAGCACGCGGCGAGCGAGGCGCACAGGCGGGCCGGCGAAGACATCGGCAAAAGAGGCGACGTAGCGAAGCGGCGAACGTGCGGACGGGGGAGGCGTGCGACAATGAAAAAAGCCGCCGGAGACGAGAGAAGCGGCCTTCGGGCGGGCTGCCCTGCGACGGCGTCGATACGTTTCGTACCGAATCGCGCGCGGCGTGTTGCGGAATGCGCATCCGCCCGAGGTCATGCGCCCGTGTCACGGAAGCGGTGACGCCCAGGTTCTACTACGACGAAGGCTCGTCGCAGGGCCGTTTCCTCATGCTTTCGCAGGACGCGCGTCAGTTCATCATGAACAGCATTGAGCGTGGAAGGCTGGATACGCAAGTAGAGAACGCCGGCTTCCATCTTTCGGACAAAAACTAACTCGCCGAAGTCACGGTCGCGCGTCACTAAAAGGCGCTCTTTTTGTGAAGCAACGTCAAGCAAATGCTCGTCGTCCGCTGCGGCGAGGCCAAGTGATGAGGCGGTAGCCACATCATGTCCGGCTTCGCGGAGATGACGCACTGTTGCAGCGTACACGTCTTGATCCGTCAAAAAATTCACGACGCACTTGTGGCTAGGTACAGATCTTCGGCTTCTATCACGTCCATTGCGTGTTGCACGCAAGCGCGCACGTCCTCACCGCTCAAATCCGGGTAATAGTCACGGATGATCTCCTCCGGGCTGCACCCGTCGCGCACCAGTTCGAGCACATTCTTCACGGGAATGCGCGTGCCGGTCACGCAGGGCTTACCAAAATGCACGTTCGGGTCTACGGTGATGCGTTCTGCCATTGCTTTACCTCGGGTTTTTTTGCGATGGGCTCGTGAGCAGCCGCCGCCTGCCGCCCTCAAACGAACGCATTTTCCCCCGTCACGTCCTGGCCGACGACGAGCGTGTGCACCTCGTGGGTGCCTTCGTAGGTGACGACCGACTCGAGGTTCATCATGTGGCGCATGACGGGAAACATGCCCAGCACGCCGTTGCCGCCCAAGACCTGCCGCGCCGAGCGGGCCACCTCCAGCGCCGTCTGGCAATTGTTGCGCTTCGCCAACGAGACTTGCTGCGCACGCATCTGGCCTTCGTCCTTGAGCGTGCCGAGGCGCCAGTTCAAAAGCTGCGCCTTCGTGATCTCCTGCACCATCTCCGCCAGGCGCTCCTGCATGAGCTGAAAGCGCGCGATGGGCCGGTCGAACTGTTCGCGGTTGGTCGCGTGCTGGAGGGCCGCGTCGTAGCAGGCCATCGCCGCGCCCACCACGCCCCAGCAGATGCCGTAGCGCGCCTGCGTGAGGCAGCTCAAGGGCGCGCCCAGTCCCTCGGCGTACGGCAGGCGGTTTTCCTCGGGGAGGCGCACCCCGTCGAGGACGATCTCGCTGGTGACCGCCGCGCGCAACGACCACTTGTCCTCGATGCGCGGCGCCGTGACGCCCTCGCGGTCCAACTCCACGAGAAAGCCGCCGATCTGGTCGTCCCCGTCGCTGCGCCTCTCCGTTTTGGCCCAGACGACGGCCACGTCGCCGATGCTGGCATTGGTGGCCCAGCGCTTGCGCCCGTCGAGGACGTAGTCGCCGCCGTCGGTGCGGCGAGCGCGCGTTTCCATGCCAGCGGGATTGGAACCGTGATCCGGCTCGGTGAGGCCGAAGGCGCCGATTTTCTCGGCCTTCGCCAGGGCCGGGAGCCACTGCTCTTTCTGCGCCTCGCTGCCGTAGCGCCAGATGGGGTACATCACCAGCGAGCCCTGCACCGAGCAAAACGAGCGGATGCCGCTGTCGCCGCGCTCCAGCTCCTGCATCATGAGGCCGTAGACGAGATTCGAATGCCCGCCGCAGTCGTACTCGTCCGGCAGTTGCGGCCCCAGCAGGCCCAGCTCGCCGAAGCGCGGGATGAGCTGCTTTGGGAAGGTCGCCGCCTGCGCGTGCTCTTCGATGATCGGCGCGACCTCCTCGGTGACGAAGGCGCGCACGCGGTCGCGGATCTGCTTTTCTTCCTCGGAGAGCAGGTCCTCGATGGCGTAGTAGTCCACTCCCTCGAAGGCGGCGGGATCGTAGGTGGTCGCCTCCGCCGGCGCGGCGCCGCCCGAGTGCTCGTGAGCAACGTCGTCGGCGGTTTGCGCAGCGGTGGCGGCGTCGGACGGGCCGGGCATTGGGGATGCGGGAGAAAGGGGGAGAGAGAGCGGGCAGACGCGAAACGGGCAGACGCGAACGAGCGTCATTCGCCCGCATCGCGCCCGTTCTTTCACGACAAATTACGCCGGGACGCCTGCGCTTTTGCTGGGGCTGTTGCAGGATACGCGCCGCGCCCGGTATCTTTCCCATGCTGTCTCCCCTGCGCGCCCTTTTCCCCCGCTTCTGGCTCTGCCCGCTATGGATTCGCCCGCTCGCCCGGTTCTTTTCATGCTCGCTCTGCTGCTGGCCCTCCCCGGCCCCGCACACGCCCAGGACGGCGACCTCACGCCCCGCTTCGGGCTGGGAACGCAGGGCCTCGTCAGCACCGAGGACGGCTTCGGGCTGGGCCTTCGCACGCGCGCCTCCGCCCCGCTCAATGCCGACGTGTCGGCAGCGGTGGACCTGGGACTGACCGGCTTCGTCTTCGGCGGCCGGGACGACGCGATCTACCTGTTCGAGCCGCAGGTGTCGCTGGTGGTCAACCTGCCGTCGCAGGGCAGCCGCCTGCCGTACCTGCTGGCGGGCGTAAGCGGGCACTTCCCGCTCACCCGCGCCGACCGTTCCGAGAGCGGACCCGTCATTCACCTCGGCATCGGGCGCGTGCAGGCGCTGACGGACTCGTCGCTCTTCTACGAAGTCAACCCCGGCCTCTTGATCGGCGAGGAGAGCGTAGACCTGCTGCTTCCCATTCGCATCGGGCTGATCTTTCGATGAACGGACCGCCGTCCGTCGTCCTACTCCACGCGTCGCAGAATCGAGTGCAGGCGTTCGTGGTCGTCGTCGAGGAGGCGGCTCAGGGCGCGGCCCGCTTCGACGAGATGCTCTTCGCCGGTGGCCTCGCCGTGGGCGGCGCGCACCTGGCGCAGGACGGCCACCAGCAGGTCGTCGGTGGGCACGGCGGGGTCGGGGTCCTCCACGAGCGTGCGCAGAAAGTCGTACGGCGCGCCCAGCGTCTTGACAGCCTCCGGCGCGCAGCAGTAGACGAAGTCGTGGATCGACGGCGGGCGCGGCGGGAGCGTCTGCCGCACGGAGCCGTCGTCGCCTTCGGGGCGGTAGGCCAGCACCTGCGCGCGAACGGTGGTGCGCAGCAGTTCCATTACCTGCGGGCGCTCGCGCTGGAGTTCTTCGCGCGACTGGCCGAACGCGCGGGGCCGGCGTCCCGGCTCGTAGCTGCTCACCTCCACATGGCTGACGAGTCCGTAGAGCGTGTCGCCGGTCTCGGCCTGCTCGACCTCCACCCAGGAGCCGAAGTCCGGCGCCTCCTGCCCGTCGTGCACCTCGGCGACGAAGGCGCGCGTGCTCGACTCGATAATTTCCGCCGTCGCTTCCGGCATGGTCGGTTTTCGATTTTCGATTGTCGGTTTTCGAAAAATGAGCCAGCGGTTTGACGTTTACGATGTCAAGCTTCCGCCCCGAATTTCACAACACCCCAACACTCAAACCGCTGGGCGGCGCTTCGACTGGGCCTTGCGCGAGCGACGCAGCGGCGGGAGGCCGCGTTCCTGCATGGCGCGCTCGACCCGCTGGTAAAAGCGTTCTTTTTCCTGCGCGCGAATGACGGCGCGCTCATGCGCCTCCGACAGAATCATGGGGTAGCCGTCGCCCTTTTCGCACTCGCTGGCGACGAGGGCGTGGACGCGATCCAGCAGCGCCTCGTCGTCGGCCACCCAGCGGGGAACCTCGACGCGCGCGATTTCGCCGGCGCCGGTGCGCCCGTCCGGAACGCGCGTGTAGAAGTAGCAGATGCGGTCCGCCTCGGCGTAGCGCGTCTGGATGCGCGAGGCGGAGGTGAACGTCGCCGTGCGCTCCCCCACCGCCAGCGTCTCGGCGAAGAGCCAACGGTCCAGCAGCCCCGCCAGCGGATCCTCCTCGGCATGCTCGGCGTCGCCGTCGAGGAGATGGAGGCGCAGCAGATTGACCACGTCGGTGTTGCCCGGCATGGAGATGTAGGACGCCAGCGGCAGGCGCTCAGCGCGGAAGTCTTCCAGAAGCGCCGCGTAGCGTCCGATGAGTTCTTCTTCGAGGTCGCGGTCCTTCATGCCGCGAATCATCCAGCGGATAAGCGTGCCGTCGGCCAGAGCCACGAGCGGGCGGTCGTCGCGGTGCGCCCGGCGGCTGGCGTCCCGGAGCGCTTCGAGTTCTTTTTCGTCGCGCCGCGCCGAGACGATTTCGTCATCCACCCGGCCGTGCTCGGCGTCGAAGTGCTCGGTGAGCGCGCCTTCGTACTCGAAATGCGGCTCGGCATCGAGGACGGGCGCTTCGAGCGTGCCGTACTGGAAGGCCACACGGCTGACGTTCAAGAGGTAGCAGGTCGGCTCGACGTGGCGGTCGGGGTAGATCTGCGAGCCGTCGGAGGCGACGGCGGTGACGGGCGTGGGGCGCTCGGGAGCGTCGTAGGTGCGGTCGGGGGCTTCGCGCAGGCCGGCCACCAGCGCGGTGGGTTCTTGCTGCTGGACCTTCTCGCGCAGGGTCTGCCAGCTCGCGGCGCAATCGCTCAGGGCGTCGCAGGCGCAGTCCAGCCGGCGGCGGCGGCGCTCCTGCTCGGCGGCCTGGTAGGCGCCAAACGCGGCAAAGGCGTCGTTGAGCGGGTGAAGGTCGAGCAAAGCGATTGGCGACGTTCGACTGGCAACGTTCGATTGGCGTCCTGTGCAAAACAGGTGCGCCGGGCAACAGGCAAGGTAGTGCAGCCGTTGCCTTTTCGTCAAAGCGCGGGAAACGTTTTTCTCCGCGCACGGGCAACCCCTCCCGAAAGAGGCCGCTAATCGACAATCGAAAACCGCCAATCGACAATCGGAGTCTACGTGCACGTGCCGTTTTGCGCGGCGTCGTGCCCGTACTGCGACTACCCGCACGCGGCGGAGCAGTCTTCCGAAGCGCACGAGGCGTTCGTCGCGGCGCTGCGGGCAGAAGTCCAGCGGCGCACGCGCTTCCACGGCGCGCCCGTTCGGACGATCTACCTGGGCGGCGGGACCCCCTCGCAGCTCTCGGCGGCGCAGTTGGAGCAGGTGCTGGAGGCGTTGCATGGCGCGTTCGACACCGAGAGCGTGCGCGAAGTCACGCTCGAAGCCCTTCCCGACGACCTGACGCCGCGCTGGCTCGCGGCCGTTCGCGCGCTCGGCGTCACGCGGCTGAGCGTGGGCGTGCAGTCGTTTTTCGAGGAGGACCTGCGCGTGCTGGGCCGCCGCCACGACGCCGGGGAAGCGGAACGCGCCGTGCCGCTCGCCCGCGAGGCGGGCTTCCAGAACGTGTCGGTGGACTTGCTCTTCGGGCTGCCGGGACAGTCGCTCTCGCGCTGGCAAGCCACCCTCGAAAAGGCAACCCAGCAAGCCCCCTCGCACGTCACGCTCTACCGCCTCACCGCCGAGGCGGGGACGCCGCTGGGCGAACGCGTCGCCGGCGGCGCGACGCCGCTCCCCGACGCCGACCGCACCGCCGCGCAGTACGAGCGGGCACTGGACGTGCTCGACGCTGCCGGCCTCCCGCTCTACGAGCAGACGCACCTGGCGCGCCCGGGCCGCACATCCGCTCACACGCGTCGCTACTGGCGCCACGAAACGGTGCTGGGCTTCGGACCGGGCGCGCGCTCGTTCTTCCGGCGCCCCGACGGCCGCGCCGCGCGCCGCGCCAACGCGCCGGACTGGGAAGCGTACGTCCAGTCCCGCGCCTGCCCTGACGACGCCGTGCCCCACACGCAGGAAACGCTCGCCCCCGAGGCGCTGGCCGACGAATACGTGGCCCTGCGCCTGCGCACCGCCGCCGGCCTCTCGCTGCGCCGCCTCGCCGACCGCTACGGCCGCGACCTGCGCGCCCAGCGCGGCCCCACGCTCGACCGCCTCTGCGCCGAGGGCTACCTCGAACGCTGCGGCGACCGCCT
>PXTX01000132.1 GCA_003023275.1 Bacteroidetes bacterium SW_4_67_19 | reverse complement strand
AGATTTCTCGGAGGGACTCTTCTTCCCAGACCAGGCCGCTGCATATCCATCATAGATTCCGACCCTGACTGCTTCCCACTGGGTATCTTCCCAATCCCCCTCGTTGATGATGACTGCATTGTGAGCAGGGCTCGACTGCCACCCCGATAAAACGGATCGCGGAGCAGCACTACCTATGCTGGCAATTTTAAATCCGGAACCTTCGTAGCCGGAAGCCGGGGTGCGATCACGGCCTGAAAGAGCGGCTTTGCGAAAAGTAAACGGACCGCTCGTATGCATAGCACCATTTAGCGTTCATCCACCACCCGCAACTGCTCGAAAGCGTGCCCGGTGTGGGCAAACAGACGGCCCACGCCCTCATCGCACAGCTGCCGGAGCTTGGTGAGGCCAACCGCGAGGAGATTGCCAAGCTCGCCGGCGTGGCTCCGATCAACAACGATAGCGGCAAGCGCCGCGGGCGCCGTACCATCTGGGGCGGCCGGGCCGACGTGCGATCCACGCTGTACATGGCTGCGCTGGTGGCCACACGCTGCAATGACCGGTTGCAAAACTTTTACCATCGCTTGCTCGAAAAGGGGAAAGCCAAAAAGGGGGCGCTGGTGGCCGTGATGCGAAAGCTGCTGGTTATCCTCAATACGATGGTCAAGAACGGCACCGCGTGGAACCCCGATCTTCACGCCTCTTCCACTTGACAATCAAGACCGTTGCTTGGGGGGCAATACGCATCACGCCTTTTCCTGGCCGCCGCTCCTTCCAAAACACGCTGCTCCCACCAGCCAACGACCTCATGCCTCCGAAGCTAAAAATATGCGGCATCACCGAACTGGAGGACGCGCGCTACTGCGCCGGCGCGGGGGCGGACTACCTCGGCTTCATCCAGCACGAGGACAGCCCGCGTTACATCGCCCCGGACGAGGCGGCGAAGATCATCGACTGGGTGCACGGTCCCGCGCCGGTGGGCGTGTTCGTCAACGACCCCGCCGAGGCGGTGAATCAGACCGCCGACGACGCCGGCTTCGCGCTGGTGCAGCTCCACGGCAACGAACCGCCGGAGGTGTGCGCCGCCATCGAAGCGCCCGTCGTCAAGGCCGTGCGCGTTCTCCACGACGCCTCGGCCACGCAGCTGCGCACGTTCATGGAACCGTACGTGGAGCACGTGGACTTCTTCCTGCTGGACACGCACTCGACGAGCCTGTGGGGCGGAACGGGCGAGTCGTTCAACTGGCGCCTCGCGCGGGAGCTGTCGGCGGACTTCCCGCTCTTCCTGGCCGGCGGCATCGACTCCGGCAACGTCGAAGAGGCCGTCCGCACGATGCGCCCCTACGCCGTGGACCTTTCCAGCGGCCTCGAAACGGAACCCGGCAAGAAGAGCTTCGAGAAAATGGAGCGGTTTTTTGAGACGTTTGGGTCGTTGGAAAGCGCGTTGGCGGAGGAAACGTAGTGTTCTTTTGGCACGGCGTGTACCGCGTGTTGCGTGATTCGTGATGCGTGATGACGCTCGCCCAAACCGTTCGCGCTATGATGCGACTGTCAGCGCCTCTCACGAGACGTTGACGCTCGACTTTTTATTCGGCGCACGTAGATCAGCAACCTCACGCATCACGCAACACGCATCACGTTTTCCCCATGCCCCAAACTGCTCAAAGAACCACGTACGCTCAACCCGACGAGCGCGGTCGTTACGGAAAATACGGCGGCGCGTTCGTGCCCGAAGTCCTCGTCCCCGCCGTCGAAGCACTCAAAGCGAGCTACGCCGAGGCGAAGGACGACGACGCCTTCTGGGCCGAGCACCGCGCGCTCTTGAAAGACTACGTGGGCCGCCCCACGCCGCTCACCTTTTGCGACCGCCTCACCCGGCAGCTCGGGGGCGCAAAGATTTACGCCAAGCGCGAGGACCTCTGCCACACCGGCGCGCACAAGCTCAACAACACCATCGGCCAGGCGCTCCTGGCGCGGCGCATGGGCAAAGAGCGCATCATCGCCGAGACGGGCGCGGGCCAACACGGCGTCGCCACGGCCACCGTCTGCGCCAAGTTCGGCCTCGACTGCACCGTCTACATGGGCGCGGAAGACATCGAGCGCCAGCGCCTCAACGTCGAGCGGATGCGCCTGCTCGGCGCGGAGGTGCGCGACGTGACCAGCGGCAGCCAGACGCTCAAGGACGCCACCAACGAAGCCATCCGCGACTGGGTCGCCTCGCCGGAAGAGACGTTCTACATCATCGGCTCGGTGGTCGGGCCGCACCCGTACCCGATGATGGTGCGCGACTTTCACCGCGTGATCGGGCGCGAGACGCGATGCCAGCTCGCCGAGCACGGCGAAGACCCGGTGCCCGACGCACTGGTGGCCTGCGTGGGCGGCGGCTCCAACGCCATCGGCCTGTTTCACCCGTTCCTCGATGAGGAGGGGGTCGAGATCGTCGGCGTCGAGGCGGCGGGCGAAGGGCTCGGCGGCGGACGCCACGCCGCGACGCTCTCGGAAGGCACGCCCGGCGTGCTCCACGGCGCGATGAGCTACCTCCTCCAGACCGAGGGCGGCCAGGTCGAACTCGCGCACTCCGTTTCCGCCGGGCTCGACTATCCCGGCATCGGCCCCGAGCATTCCTTTTTGAAAGACGAGGGCCGCGTGACCTACCAGTCCGCCACCGACGCCGAGGCGCTCGACGGCGTAAAGCTGCTCTCCGAAACCGAAGGCATCATCCCCGCCCTCGAAACCGCCCACGCCGTCGCTGCCCTGCCGGAACGGGCCGAGAAGCTGGCCCAGGAGCGCGGCGACGACGCCGTCATCGTCTTCAACTGCTCCGGCCGCGGCGACAAAGACATGGAGACCATCGCGAAACGGATTTAGGTTTGTAGGTCCGTGTGGGTTTGTAGGTGCTCTCCACGCCCGCGCTTTGCCAACCTACCCACCTACAAGCCTACCCCCCTACACACACATAGACGCCATGCCAAAAGCACGCCCGCGCGTCTTGCAGGACGATCCCGTCGCCTACGCGGAGGTCGAGGGGCTTCCCTTCGAGTTGCGCCGCTTTACCGTTGCAGAGTACCACGCGCTCATCGAAGCGGGCATTCTCGCAGAAGGGGAAAACGTGGAGCTTCTGAAAGGACGCATCGTCGAGAACGAAACGTATCACCTGCGTCGCTTTTCCGTCGAGGAGTACGAAGCGATGATCGCCGCCGGCGTGCTCTATTCCGGCGAACCCGTCGAACTCCTGAACGGACTCATCACGAAAATGGCCGCCGTTGGAAGTCACCACGCCGCCTGCGTAGATCGCCTCGACGACTTTTTTTCCGACTACCGCGATCGCCTCATCGTACGCACGCAGAGTCCCATCCGCCTGCCCGACCTCGGCACCGAGCCGGAGCCGGACTTGGCGCTCCTCCGACCGCGCGAGGACTTTTACGAAACCGGCCACCCTGAGCCGGACGATGTGTTCTTGGCCGTCGAGGTAGCCGACAGGACGGCCGGGACGGACCGCAGTGAAAAAATCCCAGCCTACGCCGCGCACGGTCTGCGCGAGGCGTGGCTCGTGGACCTCCCGCGCGAGCGGCTGGAAATCTACCGCGATCCCGGTCCCGACAGCTACGAAACGAAGCGCACGCTCCGCCGCGGCGACGCGGCCACGCCCGTGGCCCTCCCCGACGTGGACGTCCCCGTCGAGCGCATCCTCGGCCCGGGAGGTGTGTAAGTTCGTGAGTGCGTAGGGGGTGTACGTCCTCTCCCGCCTGCGTGTCTGCTCACTTCCCCCCCTACAAACCTACCCCCCTACAAACCCAACCGATGCCCGACCGCCTCGACGACACGTTCCGCGCCTTTCGAGAACGCGGCGAAAAGGCAATGGGCCTGTTTCTCACCGGCGGCTTCCCCGACCCCGGAAGCACCCTCGGCGTCCTGCGCGCCATCGACCGCGGCGGCGCCGACTTCATCGAGCTGGGCATGCCCTTCAGCGACCCCCTCGCCGAGGGCAAGCCCATTCAGCGCGCCTCCGAGCGCGCCCTCGCCCACGGGGCCACCCTCGACGGGGCCTTCGAGACGGTGCGCGCCTTTCGCTCCGAAAGCGAAACGCCCCTCCTGATGATGGGCTACCTCAACCCGATCTTGCGCTACGGCCCGGCGCCCTTTTGCGAACAGGCCGCCGCCGCCGGCGCCGACGGCCTCATCCTGCCCGACCTGCCGCCCGAGGAGGGCGAACTCATCGAACCCCACGCCCACGCCGCCGGCCTGGACCTCGTCTACCTCATCGCCCCCAACACCCCCGACGCGCGCGTCGAAGCCATCGACCGCCGCGCCACCGGCTTCGTCTATGCCGTCAGCGTGACCGGGCTGACCGGCAGCCGGCTTTCCTCCGACGGCGAATCCGCCTCGCCGGTGGACGCCTACCTGAAGCGCGCGCGCCGACTCGTGCAAAACAACCCGCTCCTGGTCGGCTTCGGCATCAAATCGCACGAGGATGCGATGCGTCTCTCGACCCACACCGACGGGTTCATCGTCGGCTCAGCGCTCATCGAAACGGTGCGCCGGCTCTGGGACGAGAGCGACCGTTCCGAGGCCGAGCGCCTCGATGCCGTCGCGTCGTTCGCTCGCCGGCTCAAGCACGGGGAAGCCCGTGTGGCGTGATTCGTGACTCGTGATTCGTGACTCGTGATTCGGGAGGCTGCCCGTCGGCAAGACCTCGCCCGAAGCGACGCGGATTGGCTTCATCACGCATCACGCAACACGCATCACGCAACACGCATCACGCAATACGCATCACGCAATACGCATCACGCCGCAGGCAACTCCCCGCCGACGCTTTCGTTTGCCCTCTCGCTACCGCCTCGCTCGCACCGCACGGCTCCCATGCCTTCCGGCTTTTCCCGACCGACGCTAACGGCGGCCCTGCTGGTGCTCCTCGGCATGGGGAGCGCTGGCTGCCTCGGCGGCTCGGACTACCGCCCCGAGGCGGCCGGCCCCTCCGGCGAAGTCACCGTCG
Organism: Bacteroidetes bacterium SW_4_67_19; assembly: GCA_003023275.1. GTDB lineage: Bacteria > Bacteroidota > Rhodothermia > Rhodothermales > Salinibacteraceae > QS-8-64-10. The sequence continues at coordinate 4,248 of PXTX01000132.1, read as the reverse complement.
TCGTCGACTCCACGCGCTGGAACGGCGCCGTCGGCAAGGCTTTTCGCCAGACGCTGGGGCGTCCCATCCAGACGCTGCCCGTCCCCGAGCCGGCCTTCGACCTGCGCCAGGTGGACCTCACGCCCGCCAACCTCGACCGCGTGAAGCGCCACAAAAACATCGTCGTCGCCGGCGCGCTGGGCACCTCCACGCAGGAAACGGAGTTTCTACGCCGCCAGTTCTCCAAGCAGGCGCGCCAGGCCGTCGAGCGCGGCGAGGGCACCGTCATCGCGCGGCCCGATCTGTGGCACCGCCAGCAGCAGGTCTTTTACGTAGCCGCCTCCACGCCCGAGCAGCTCGCCGAAACGATCCGCCGGCAAGGGCCGGCCCTGCGCGACTCGCTCAACGTGGCCACGCGCCGCCGCATGACCGACGACATGTTCGAGGAAGGCCGCCAGTTTGGAATCGAGGACTCGCTCATGTCGCGCCACGGCTTTGCCGTCAACGCGCAGCACGACTACCAGATCGTCACCGACACCCTGTTCACCGAGCCGGGCCAGGCGCAGGGCGGCTTCGTGCTGCTGGTGCGCAAGCTGCCGAACACGTGGCGCCGCCTCTTCGTGTGGTACCGCGAAAACGCCGATCCCGCGACCCTCTCGCGCGACTGGATCCTCGAGATGCGCGACTCGCTGGCCGGGGAATACCTCCAGGGCGCCGTCAAAGGCGCCGCCTACGCCGACCGCCGCCGCACCATAAACATGGAAGAGATCGACTACCTGAGCCGCTACGCCTATGAAACGCGCGGCGTCTGGTACATGTCCGTCGACACGACCGACGCGCAGGGCGACGACGGGCGCATCCCCCTCGGCGGCGGCGGCCCGTTCGTCAACTACACGCTCTACGACCAGCAGCAAGACCGCCTCTACATGATCGACGGCACCGTCTTCGCCCCCGACTACGACAAGCGCGAGTTTCTGCGCCAGATGGAAGTCATCGCCTACACCTTCCGCACCCGCCCCGAGGTGCGCCGCCAGCGACCGAACCAGCAGACCGCCGCTCGTTAGTCCGTTGGTTCGTTCGTTCGTTAATCGTAATCGTTGTTCGTCCTCGAAGCGAGACTCTTTTCCCCTCGCAAAACCTCCGCACCCCAAAAACCCTTCAACTTTCACCCCGCAATGCCCACCGAAATCGCTCCCCAGCCCGAGACCGACGTCGAAGCGCAACCTCTGCGCCTGGGCCTCCCGAAAGGCAGCCTTCAGGAATCGACCTTCGAGCTGCTACACCGCGCCGGCTACGACTTCAGCGTGTCGAGCCGCTCGTACTTTCCCTCCATCGACGACGACTCGCTGGAGGCGATGCTCGTGCGCGCCCAGGAGATGGCCCGCTACGTCGAGGACGGCACCTTCGACGCCGGCATCACCGGCAAGGACTGGATCATGGAAACCGGCTCCGTGCGCTGGGTGCTGGCCGTCCCGCGGGACTCCGACATCGACAGCGTGGCGGATCTCGACGGCAAAAAGGTCGCCACCGAGGTGACGAACCTGACCCGCCAGTGGCTCGACGAGCACGGCGTCGACGCGCAGGTGGAGTTCAGCTGGGGCGCGACGGAGGCGAAGTGCCCCGAGCTGGTCGACGCCATCGTGGAAGTGACCGAGACCGGCTCGACGCTCCGCGCCAACGGCCTGCGCATCGCCGAGGTCTTGATGGAATCGAACACGCAGCTGATCGCCAACCGCGAGGCGTGGGAAGACGACGCCAAGCGGCACCGCATCGAAAACCTCGCCATGCTCATCGAGGGCGCCATTCGCTCCGAGAGCCGCAAGGGCCTCAAGCTCAACGCGCGCCGCGACGATGCGCGCGACATCATCGATATGCTCCCGGCCCTGCGCATGCCCACCGTCAGCTCGCTGGCGCTGGGCGACGACTGGGTCGCCATCGAGACGGTCATCGCGGAAAAAGACGTGCGCTCGCTGCTGCCGAAGCTCAAGCGCGCCGGCGCCGAGGGCATCATCGAGTACGAGCTGAACAAGATCATTCCGTGAGTTTGGGTGCGGGGGTATGGGAGGGAGAACGCAGCGTGTACGAGGCAACGCCTGTTATGGGATCGCAGCGCTTCCTTCCTCCCGCACTTCCGCACGCCCTCGCCCTCCTACTCTTCATCGCGGCCTGCGGCTCGCCGTTTGCGGAGGCCCCACCAGTGGCCGACTCGACGCTCGTCAGTACGCTGGCGGAACTGCACCTGGCGGAGGCGCGCCTCCAGAACCAGCAGGGGGGAGACGCGGATCGTGCCCCGCCTCGCCGGTCCTCCGCCGACTCGCTGACGGCCCCGCCGCTCCCGCCGGCGGTGCGCGACTCGATCCTCGCACGCCACGGCATGACCAACCGCCAGCTGCGCGTGGCGCTCCGCTACTACGTGCGCCACCCCGAGCAGTACGCCGCCCTCTACGGCCGCGTCGTGGACACCCTCTCTGCCGAGCGCGAAGCCCTGCGCTTCGAGAACGAACGCTCCGGAGAGCCACCCGATGGGGAGCCGCCCGATGGGGAGCGCGCCTCCCCGCCGGCGTTCCGGCAGAACGACGCGCGCGACTGATTCCGGTGCCGTGGCCCCACGGTCCATGTCCCGAACCTGCCGCCCCTCGCTCCGTTTCGAGTATGCGCTTCCGGCGCTTCATTGCGCCTCGTATTTTCGCCGGTTCGCGGTCGTTCGCAAACGCGAAACGCGCCTCAAATGGACGTGCTCGACGTGCTCGCCCTTACGGTCGCCGCCGTCGCCGTGGCCGCTTCGGTGTGGCTGGCGTGGCGCGCCTCGCGCGAGCTGGTGCGCGGCGCGCGGGAGGACGCCCACGGCACCGCCCGCGCCAGCCGTCGCCTCTGGGCGCACCGGATGCGCCTGTTTGCCTTCACGGGCCTGTCGGCCGTCGTCGTCGGCGTGCTGACGGGGGTGCGCAATGGAGTCGCGGCCGGCGGCTTCGCGGCGGGAAGCACGCTCTGGCTCTCGGTCGGCCTGCTGCTCTCGGGGCTGCTCGCCTGGGTGAGCGCGCGCGCTTCGGGGCGCGCCTCGCGCCACGGCGACAAGCGTTCGCACGTGCATGCGCGCCTCCGCTTCCAGCGCTGGCGCGAGCAACAGCAGCGACGACGGCGACGGCGGCAGCAGCAGCAACAACGGCACAGCCGCTCCCGAGAGGGACCAGCGGACCCCCGGCAAAGGAGCCAACGCCAAAGGAGCCAACGCGACCAAGCGACCGCCCGCGAAGCCAGGCGCCGGGCCGAGGTGCGCCGGGCGCTGCGCACGCTTCGCCTGAGCGCCGAGGCCACCCCGGAGGAGATCAAGCGCGCCTGGCGCGAGCAGGCCTTTCGCCACCACCCCGACCGCCACGCCTCTGCCAGCGACGCCGCGCGCGAAGAGCACGCCGCGGCGTTTCGACAGGCCCGGCGCGCCTACGAAACGCTCCGACGTGATGCGTGAAACGTCGTGCGCGTGAAACGCAACAGCGTGAAACGCAATTCCACCTGCCGCCCGCGTTTCTGCCCTCTCCCGCTCCCCCGCGCTCCCATGCCTGATGAAAACGGCGACGACGACGCGCGCCGCACGCCCATCGAGCCGCCGCAAGAGGCCGAGGGGCCGCCCCCCTTCGTCCCGGAGTACGACAAACCCGACGCGGAAGGCATCCACATGACCTTCGACAACACCGTCTCGCTCTACCACGTCGTGCGCCGCGAGGACGACTTCGAACAAGCCGCCCAAGACGTGTTCGCCTACCTGCGGGAGGCGCAGGAGCAGTTCCCCGACTGGCCGCGCGTCCTGTACGTCGACATCGAAGGCCATCGCGGGGAAGAAGGCCGCTTCGAGGACGACTTCCGCGAGTTTCAGCAGGAGTTTCTGCTGGGGGCGCTGGGGACTTTTTTCACCGCGCTGGCGCTGCCGCTCGTGCAGGTGGTCAACCCCGGCGAGCAGCGCAACGACGTGCCCGACTCCCTGGCCCTCGGTCCGCCGAAATAATACCAATAAAGAACCAAACGCAACTCGTCAGGTGCAACGATGAGTTATATGGTCGTTTATGAGAGTTCCTCTTGACGCTTTTGCAGCCACGCGGTCACTTCGGCTGCATTCTCGTTCGGCGGGAAAACGGGGTAGAACACCTTCTCGACGCAGGCGTCTTTGACAATCAGCGTCGTACGCTTGATGTAAGTCTGGCCGTCTGCCTCGAACGTTGGTAGGTCCAGCGCCTCGGTGAACTCGAGATCGGAATCGCTGAGCAGTTCGAACGG
>PXTX01000131.1 GCA_003023275.1 Bacteroidetes bacterium SW_4_67_19 | reverse complement strand
ACCCACTTTGTTTCCGGATACTGGTCGAAGACGGCCGTGTAGGCGTGCGCGGCGGCTTCCCAGAGTTCGCGGCGCTCGTACTGGCGCCCGGCGGCCAGCTGCTTGCGCGCGAGCTTGTTGCGCAGCTCGTCGATGTAGGTCTCCACCTCGGAGGTTTTTTCGTTCTGCGGGTAGCGGTCGGCAAAAAGCAGAAAGAGATCGAGGGCCTTTTGGGTATGCGTCGGGTCGAGTTCGTAGTCCGGGGAAAGGCGGTAGTAGGCCATCGCGCGCTCGTACTGCGCCTTCGGGACGCGCTCGTCGCTGCTGTAGAGCTGGGCGAAGCGCTGGTACTGGCTGGCAGCCCGCAGGTAGCGCCCATCCTCGCGATAAGAGCGCGCAAGGTAGAGCTGCGCGTCGTCGGCCCACTTGTTGTCGCGCCCGTAGCTGAAGACCTGCCGGAAGTATTTGATGGCGCGGTCGTAGTCTTCGCTTTTGTACGACTCGGTGCCTTTCTGGAAGGCTTCCTGCGGAGACGAGGAGCGCACCTTGCCCGACCCCGAGCAGCCGGCGGCCCCGATCAGGAGCGCCAGTGCAAGCACGGCGAGGCGGCGAAGCGAAACCATGATCGAAAGCACGGGGAAAGGGCGGAAAAAAACGGCAGCCTACGCTTCAAACAGGCAAGGAGTACGGAAGCGCATCGGGGGCTGTTCCTTTTGCGCGACACGCTCACCGCATCAGCTCGAGGCGCCCGTTGCGGTAGCGGTGGAAGAACATCGCCTCGTTGACGTTGGCGTCCTCGAAGTCGATGCGCATCCCCAGCCCTTCGTAGCGCGGCGCCGCGCGCAGGACCTCCGGCAGCGACGGCGGCGAAGACGAGGCTTCCCCGCCTTCGGTCGCGGCGCGGCGGCGAGCGGCCAGCAGGAAGCGCGTCACGTCGCGGCCGGTATAGGCGAGGCGGCGCCCCGTGGTCGAGAGCTGGTCGGGCGTCTGGCCGTAAGCCCGGCGGTAGCGTTCGATGAAGGCCTGCACCGCGGGAGCCGAGGGATCGACGCGGAAGGCGTTCGAATACGTGACTTGAAAGCGGCTGGCGGCCTCCTCGATGGACAGGTCGTGCCATTCGCCGTTGCCCAGCACGCGCAGGCGCGGCACGTCGGCGCGGTCGAGCGCGGTGAGCGCGGCCTGCACGTGGCGCGAGGCGTTCCCGCCGCTGATGGGCAGGTAGACCGCTTCCACGTTGGCCATCGCGTCGGCCGGGATGCGCTCGTTGAGGTTGCCCCAGGCGCGTATCCCTTCGAGCGTGTCCGAGAAGGCGATCTGCCCGCCCCGGCGCTCGACCTCTGCGCGAAAGCTCTCGGCGAGGCGGTAGCTCAGGGTCCCCTCCGGCTGGCTGACGACGCCGAAGCGCTCCATGCGCAGGCTCTGGTCAGCGAACACGGCCATCTGGCGCCCCCGCATGGCGATGGTGGGGTTGGCCTGAAGGACGTAGCGCCGCCCCTGGCTGACGCCCCGGTCGGTGGCCAGCGGCGCGATCATCGGCAGGCGCTCCCCTTCGGCCCCCGCGCCGGCGGGCCGTGCCGTGCGGCTGTACAGCGGCCCGATGACCACGTCGGCTCCTTCTTCGGCGAGTGCGGCGACCGCCTGGCGCGCCGCCTCTGGGTCCGCTTCGGTGTTGCGAAAGATCATGCGCACCGCCTGCGCGCCGTCGCCCCCGTTTTGCTTTGCGACGGCCAGCTGGATGCCGTTAAACAACGCCTGCGTGAGGGCGGCGTCCCGGTCGGTGAGCGGGAGGGCGATGCCCAGGTCGAGCACACGCCGCTCGCCGCCTTCGCCTTCCAGGCCCAGCTGCTGCCGGGCGTAGCCGCGCACGCGCCGCGCCTCGCCGACGTAGCTGCTCGACGGGTACTCGCGCAAAAACCGCGACAGTCGCTCGTCGGCGCGCGCGTACTCGCCCTGCCGGTAGAGCGCCTTCGCCGCCATCAGCGCGGCGGCGGTCGTCGTCTGGTGCAGCGGGTAGCTGCCGGCCGCCACGTCGAAGCGCTGGACGGCCATTTCGTAGTCGCCCGCCTCGAACGCCTCGAGCCCCCGCCGAAAGGCCGACTCCGCCTCCTCGATCTGCGGCACGGCCGGGTCCGCCGCCGCGCCGGGATCCTCGCCCCCGAAGCCGCCCTGCGCCCGCGCCGCGCCCGGCGGAAGCACGGCAGCGCAGAGCACGAGCGCGAGTAGTCCGAGTGATGTTCCGTTCGCGAGGCGCGAGTTTTTCATCGAAGCAAGGCGAAGCAGTGAAGGAAAAGAAGCTCCTCCGGTTTTTTCCTGCGTCGCGTAAGACATCGTTTGTGGAAAACAGCCCGTCAGGAAAGCAAAAAAACCCAAAACGCGAACCCCCAACCCCCGAACCGCCTCACTACTCCCACTCGATCGTCGCCGGCGGCTTGGAGGTAATGTCGTAGACGGTGCGGTTGATGCCGGGCACCTCGTTGACGATCCGGCCCGAGACGCGCCCGAGGAAGTCGTGCGGCAGCTCCGCCCAGTCGGCCGTCATGCCGTCCACGCTCGTCACCGCGCGCAGGGCCACGACGTCTTCGTAGGTGCGCTCGTCGCCCATCACGCCGACGGTCTGCACCGGGAGCAAGACGGCGAAGGCCTGCCACACCTCGTCGTACAGGTCGTTGTCCCGCAGCTCGCTGATGAAAATGGCGTCCGCCTCGCGGAGCAGGCGCAGCTTCTCTCGTTCCACCGGCCCGGCAATGCGAATCGCCAGCCCCGGCCCCGGGAACGGATGCCGTCCCACGATCCGCTCCGGCACGCCCAGCAGCCGCCCGATCTCGCGCACCTCGTCCTTGAACAACTCGCGGAACGGCTCGATCAGATCGAAGCCCAGCTCCTCGGGCAGCCCGCCGACGTTGTGGTGCGTCTTGATCGTCTGCGAGGGCCCCTTGAAGCTGACGCTCTCGATCACGTCGGGGTAGAGGGTGCCCTGCGCCAGAAACCGGGGGCGCTCCCCGGCGCGCTGGGCGACCTCCTCGGTGGCCTCTTCGAAGACCTCGATGAACGTATTGCCGACGGTCACGCGCTTCTTCTCCGGGTCGGTCACGCCGTCGAGTGCTTGCAGAAAGCGCTCCGAGGCGTCGATCGCTTTGAGGTGCAGGTCGAAGTGGCCTCTGAACGCCTCCTGCACGTCCTCGAACTCGCCTTTGCGCAAGACGCCGTTGTCGACGAAGACGCAGTGCAGCCGCTCGCCGACGGCCTTGCTGATCAGCGCCGCCGCCACCGAGGAGTCCACGCCCCCGCTCAGGCCCAGCATCACGTGCGCGTCCGGGCCGACCTGCTCGCGGATCGCCGCGACCTTCTCCTCGACGAACGAGGCGGGCGTCCAGTCGCCGGCGCAGCCGCAGATCCGCAGGGCAAAGTTCTCCAAGACCCGGCGCCCGTAGTCGGTGTGGACGACCTCGGGATGAAACTGCACGCCGTAGTGCGGACGTCGCCGGTCGCGCACGGCGGCGACGGGGGCGTTGGTGGTGCGCGCGATCACCTCGTAGTGCTCGGGCAGGGTCGTCAGGTGGTCGCCGTGGCTCATCCAGACGGTCGAGCCTTCGGGCACGCCCTCGAAGAGCGCGCCCGCGCCGTCGCCGCCGCCGTTCCCCGCGGCGCCATTTTTGGAAGCCACGCGCGTCAGGTCGGCGGGGCCGAACTCGCGGCGCTCGGCGGCCTCGACGTCCCCGCCCAGCAGGTGCGCCATCGCCTGGAGGCCGTAGCAGATGCCCAGCACCGGCACCGGGGCGCCGGTTTCCGTTTCCAGCTCCAGCAGCTCCGGTTGAAGCTGGGGCGCTTCCCCATCGTAGACCGACAGCGGCCCCCCCGAGAGGATCAGCCCGCTCGGCTGCATGGCGGCGACCTCCTCGGCGGGGAGCGTGCAGGGATGGATTTCCGAAAAGACGCCCGCCTCACGCACCCGCCGCGCGATCAGTTGCGTGTACTGCGAGCCGAAGTCGAGAATGACGATGCGCTCGCTCATAGAGCTTCGCGGTTTCGGGGTTGTGGATTCGGAGTGTGGGGGTGGTCAGGTCGCAGAGGCTTGAAGAACTCCGCACTCCAAACCCCGAACACCAACCCCTAAACCATTTGCTCATATTCCTCGGCCGGCAGCAGGTCGTCCAGCTCCGAGGGGACGTTCAGTTCGACCTTCGCCATCCAGCCGTCGCCGTAGGGGTCGTCGTTGACGAGTTCGGGCTGGTCTTCGAGGGCGTCGTTGACCTCGGTGAGCGTGCCGCCGGCGGGCAGAAACAGCTCCGAGACGGTCTTGACCGCCTCGACGGTGCCGAAGACGTCTTCGGCCTCCAGTTCGGTGCCGGGCGGTTCGAATTCGACAAAGACGATGTCGCCGAGTTCGCTCTGGGCGAAGTCGGTGATGCCGACGGTGGCCGTGCCGTCGCCTTCATCGCGGATCCACTCGTGGTTCTCGGTGTAGCGCAGGTCGGCGGGAGTGCTCATGGCTTCGCAGTTTGGGGTTTGGAGTTTGGGGTTTGGAGTTTTGCGTTCGCAAAGGCGGTCGTCAGACAGCGTAGGGGCACGATATATCGGCCCGTACAAGGTCTCGCATTATTAGCGCCTCTGCTGGCTGAAAAACGATCCACGACCAACGATTCAGTGAGCGAAGCGAACGGACGATCCACGAAAAAAAGCGGTGCGCCAGAAGCGCCGTCCGCCTACTCGACTGGTTCGGCCTTCTCCGCCAACTGGAAGTCGTCCATGAAGCGGGTGTCGAAGTCGCCGGTGCGGAAGCGCTCGTCGTGCATGAGCTGGTGATGAAACGGAATGGTCGTGTCGATTCCCTCGATGATAAACTCTTCGAGCGCGCGCGTCATCTTGCGGATGGTGCCCTCGCGCGTCTGGCCGCGCACGATGAGCTTGGCGATCATCGAGTCGTAGTGCGGGGGAATCATGTAATCGGCGTAGGCGTGGGTGTCGACGCGCACGCCGTGGCCGCCGGGCGGGTGAAAGGCGGTGATCTTGCCGGGCGACGGGCTGAAATTGCGGAAGGGGTTCTCGGCATTGATGCGGCACTCGATGGCGTGGCCCTTCATGGGGCGCGGCTTGTCGTCGACGGTCTCGCCCTGCGCCACGCGGATCTGGTACTCGACCAGGTCGCAGTCGGTGACCGCCTCGGTGACGGGGTGCTCGACCTGGATGCGCGTGTTCATCTCCATGAAGTAAAAGCCCCCGTCGGCCCCCAGAAGAAACTCGACCGTGCCGGCGCCTTCGTACTCGACCGCCTCGGCCCCGCGCACGGCGGCCGCGCCCATCTCTTGGCGGAGGTCGTCGTCCAGTGCGGGGGAGGGGGCCTCCTCGACGAGCTTCTGGTGGCGGCGCTGAATGGAGCACTCGCGCTCACCGAAGTGGACGACACGGCCTTTCCCGTCGCCGAGGACCTGAATCTCGACGTGGCGCGGCTTGTCGACGAATTTCTCCAAGTACATGTCGCCGTTGCCGAAAGCTGCCTCCGCCTCGTTGCGCGCGGCCTTGTAGAAGCGCTCGAAGTCCGCCGGGTCGCGCACGAGGCGCATGCCCTTCCCGCCCCCGCCCGCCGCGGCCTTGACCATGACGGGGAAGCCCACGTCTTCGGCCACGCGGCGGCCTTCCTCGATGCCCGAGAGCACCCCGTCACTGCCGCCCACGACGGGGACGCCGGCCTCGGCCATCGTCTTTTTGGCGAGGCTCTTTTCGCCCATCAGGCGGATCGTCTCGGCGCTGGGGCCGATGAAGTGCACGTCGTTGTCGGCGCAGATGGCGCTGAACTCGGCGTTTTCCGAGAGGAAGCCGTAGCCGGGGTGCACCGCGTCGGCGCCGGTCACTTCGCAGGCGGCGATGATGCGGTCGGGGCGCAGGTAGCTCTCCGCAGAGGGCGGCGGCCCGATGCAGACCGCCTCGTCGGCGAAGCGCACGTGCAGCGCCTCGCGGTCGGCCGTGGAGAAGACGGCCACCGTCGCCAGGCCCATCTCGCGGCACGTGCGAATGATGCGCAGCGCGATCTCGCCCCGGTTGGCGATGAGGACTTTTTGGATCATGTTGGGTCTTTGGGCTTCGGTCTTCGGTTTTAGGAATTTGGTCTTCGAAAAGGGAACGCTGGATGCTGGTGCGTCCGTCGCCAACAAACCAAGATCCAAGTCCCAAGGCCCAAGTCCTAATCACCAATCACGAACAGCGGCTGCTCGTATTCGACCGGCTCGGCGTCTTCGACGAGGATTTCCTTGACCGTGCCGGCGGTTTCGCACTCGATTTCGTTCATCAGCTTCATCGCCTCGATGATGCAGAGCACGTCGCCTTCCTTGACCTCGTCGCCCACCTCGACGTAGGGGTCGTCATCTGGCGAGGGGCAGCGGTAGAAGGTGCCCACGATGGGCGCAGGAACGGTCGTGCCGCTGGCGGCGGGCGCTTCCTCCTCGGCGCTGTCCCCGGCGGCGGGGGGCGTCGCTTCCTGCTGCTGCGGAGCCGCCGGCGGAGGACCGCCCTGCCCCGGCCCGGGCGCCCCTGCCTGCTGCTGTTGCTGTTGTTGCGGCGCGGCGGCAGGCGGCGGCGCGGCGGCAGGCGGCTGCGCGTTGGCCCGCGGTG
>PXTX01000130.1 GCA_003023275.1 Bacteroidetes bacterium SW_4_67_19 | reverse complement strand
GTAGGCATTGGCGATTTTCGATTGTTGGTTTTTCTTCTACTTTTGGGCACGTACCGGTCGCGCCCCTACGACTACTACGACTACGACCTACCAGCAAAACGTTCGAGCCGGGCTGAAAGCGACGCGGCCCGAAAAACCTCGACCCGAAACCGCCCGCACTCCTCCGCCCCAAACTCAATGCTGCCGCAGTTCACGCTGCATGCGGCGCTCGCTCTCGCGCTCCTTGATGGACTGGCGCTTGTCGTGCTGCTTCTTGCCCTTGCCGAGACCGATCTTGAGCTTGGCGTACCCCTCGCGGAAGTAGAGCTGAAGCGGCACGATGGTGTACCCGCCGCGCTCGGCCTGATCGCCCCAGCGCACGATTTCGCGCTTGTGCATCAGCAGCTTGCGGTTGCGGCGTGGCTCGTGGTTGAAGTGCTCGCCCCCCGGCTCGTAGGTCGGAATGTGCGCCCCGTGCAGAATCATCTCGCCGTCGCGGTCCACCGAGCAGTACGCCTGCTTGATCGAGCCGCCCTTCGAGCGAAGCGACTTCACCTCACTCCCCTTCAACTGGAGACCGGCTTCGAGCGTGTCTTCAATCTCGTACTCGTAGCTGGCCCTGCGATTGCGCGCGATCACCTTTTCAGACATTCGTGACGGTGAAAAAGGGTTGAAGGGAAGTCGTGTGTTCTTCGAGCACCGCTGCCTTCATTCTCCCCACGCTTTTTCTCTCCTTCCCTCCTTCTTCCCTTCTTCTTCAGGAAGCGGGGCGAAGGTAAACGCGGGCACGTCGTCGAGGACGCTTTCGTAGAAGAGGTAGTGCTTCAGTTCGGTGAGGCTGGCGACGACGAGGTCGTCGTAGCGCAGGCGCAGGTCCTCCCGAAAGAACGCTTCGAGCGCCGGGTGCTGCGCCTGCTCGACCCACGCGGGGCGGTGCTCGACGGAGGCCTGGAGCCGATCGCGCAGCGCGGCGGTCCGTTCGGGATCGAGCGTGTCCTCGCGCGCAACGAAGAGGCCCCAGACCATCGGGTAGCCCGTCAGCTCGAACCATTCCTGCCCCAGGTCCATCACCAGGCCGCCGTCTTCGCGTCGCCCGGTGTCGGGAAGCGCATGCAGATCGGTAGACGTAAGAAGCGCGGCGGATTCGTCGCCGTCGAGCAGCTGCCCGGGCGTGGGGGCGTCGTAGGGCGCCAGCTCGGGGTCGATGGAGTAGTGCTCGCGCAGAGCGACGCGGGCGGCGAACTGCTCCAGCACGGCGCGGCGGTCGCAAGCCAGCGTCGGCGCACCCGGGCCACGCAATCCCTCGCGCAGGAGGATGCGCGCGAAGGGATACTTCCACGACGAGACGGCCACGCCGGGAATCACGTCGAAGCCCTCGGCGCCCTGGAGGGCCATCGTGGTGGGAACGAGTGCCACGTCCACCTGCTCCTTGAGCACCGCTGCTGCGCAGGCCTCCGGCCGCAGGTGACGGAGGTCCCAGCGGTCGCGGTCCGCGGCGGAGGCGAGTCCGCTAACGGCGGCGTCGGCAACGGGGGCGTTCCAGACAGCGAGTGTCATCGGCGGTCACCGTTCGGGCAATCGGCAGTCAGCGATCCGCTTTCAGCGATTCGCTTCCAGCGGTCAGCCGTTCGGTCCCAGAAGAAGCTGACAGCTGACGGCTGAAAGCGGAAAGAGAAGCGTCACGCGCTTTCCTTGACCTGGGCGCTCTTGCCGCGGCGGTCGCGCAGGTAGTCGAGCTTGGCGCGGCGCACCTTCCCCTGGCGCACCACGTCGATGGTGTCGATGCGCGGGGAGTGCAGCGGAAAAATGCGCTCCACGCCGATGCCTTCGGAAACCTTCCGAACGGTGAACGTGCGGTTGGCGCCGCTCCCGTTGAAGCCCAACACGATCCCCTCGAAGCGCTGCGTGCGCTCCTTGTCGCCTTCGACGACGCGCACGTTGACGCCGACGGTGTCGCCGGGCGAGAAGTCGGGATGGTCTTCGCGGAATTGGGTTGCTTCGACGAGCGTAAGGGGGTTGACAGCCATGGGCGCACCTCGCGGAGCCGTTTGAGGATGAAAGAAGTTTGCTATTCTACGTATGCGTTGCGTCACGCCAGAGACACGGGGTTTCGGAAGACACGGGCTTTCAGAAACGATAGAGGGGAGATGGTGGATGGTAGATCGTCGTTCGGGAAGCCCTCGTCCTGACAGTCAGCGAAGCGCAAACATTGTTGTAATACCGAAGCGCCCCGGCTGGGTTGCTCCCACGCAAAAGGCTTCACGCAGTCTTTTCGCTGCTTGCCCCGTCGTCCTCGGGCGAAGGGCGTTCGGAGGGGGCGTCCTCGCCGGCCAGCAGGTCGGGGCGGCGGGCGCGGGTGCGGCGCAGGCTCTCGTCGAAGCGCCAGCGGGCGATGCGCTCGTGGTCGCCGGAGCGCAGCACGGCCGGCACCTCCATGCCGCGAAAGGAAGCCGGGCGCGTGTAGACGGGCGCGTCCAGGAGGTCGTCCTGGAAGGAGTCGGTAAGAGCAGAGCGGGCGTCGCCGAGCGCGCCGGGCTGGAGGCGCACGACCGCGTCGATCAAGACGAGCGCGGGCAGCTCGCCGCCGCTGAGCACGTAGTCGCCAATGGAAATTTCGCGCGTAATCCAGCGCCGGCGCACGCGCTCGTCGATGCCCTTGTAGCGCCCGGCTACGAGCACGAGGTAATCGCTGCGCGAGAGGCGGTTGGCCGCCTTCTGGGTAAAGCGTTCGCCGTCGGGCGCGAGGTAGATCACATCGTCGGGAGCGCCGTGCTTCTCGGCGAGCGCTTCGAGGCAGCGCACGAGCGGGCCGGGCTTGAGCACCATGCCCCCGCCCCCGCCGAAGGGGTAGTCGTCGATCTGGTCGTGCCGCCCCTCGGCGTAGTCGCGCAGGTCGTGCACGCGCACCTCGGCGACCGGGCCGTCGTCGCCCGCGCCGTCTTCGAGCGCGCGCCCGAGGATGCCGCTCTCCAGCGGCCCCCGAACGACCTGCGGCAGCGCGGTGATGAGATCGATGGTCACTTTCGATTGGCGATTTTCACTCCAAGAGCACTTCTCCCACGAGGGGATGACCTGTCGGCCCCTCGCTGGCGCTCGGGGCGCGATTGGCGAATGGTTGCCTTCCCCCAGCAATCGCCCTTCGCCAATCGTCATTCAAACATTCCCTCGATGGGCCGTACGACGATGCGGCCGCCGTCGAGGTCCACCTCGCGGACGAACTCTTCGACGCCGGGAATCAGCGCCGGTTCGTCGTTTTCGTCATCGTCTTCGCGCGCGACGACGAACACGTCGTGGGCCGGCGCCTGCTCGACTCCGTCGACGGTCCCCAGGCGCTCGCCTTCTTCGGTCACGACCGCCAGTCCGACGAGGTCGTGGATGAACCGTTCGTCCTCCCCCAGCGGCGGAAGGTCTGCTTCGGCGGCGTAGACGTGCTGGCGGCGTAGCGCCTCGGCGGCGGTGCGGTCGTCGGTGCCGTCGAGCTTGAGCAGGATGAGCGGGCCGCGCTTGGTGGTCTGGTGACGCACGCCCTCCACGCGGCGCGGGACCGCCCGGTCGGGCGAGCGGCCCAGGTACACCGTCTGGAGCGCCTCGAAGCGCGCCGGGTCGTCGGTGTCGGGGGCGACCTTGGCCTCGCCGTTGGTGCCGTGCGCCTTAAGGACGCGGCCCATCAGAAGCAGGTCGTCGGGATCGGGGCGAGGGGCGTCTCGGTCGGGGGCGTGCAACGTACCGCGTTGATGCGTATTGCGTAATGCGTATTGCGTGATGAAGCCGGTTCGCTCCGTTTTGTGTGAGACGCCACCAGCAACAAGCCGTCCAGAAAGCTGCGCTGCGCACTTCGCTTTTCGCGACCGCAGACGAGCAGCCTTACGCAATACGTTTCACGCATTACGCCTCTTCCTCTTCGTCTTCTTCCGCATCGGCGTTTTCGTCGGTGGAGTCGTCCGCGTCGGGGTCCTCCGAAGCGTCGGTGTCGGCGGCGGAGGCTTCGGCCTCGTCTGCGTCGGTCGCTTCAGCGGACTGCTCGTCGTCGGTTTCCTGCGCTTCAGCGGCAGCGGCTTCTGCTTCCTCATCAGCAGCTTCCGCGCTTTCCTCGTCCGCGGCAGCTTCTTCGTCTTCCGCCGCCTCCGCCGCGGCTTCTTCCTCGGCCTCGCGGCGCTTGCGCTCTTCCTCTTCCTTGCGTCGCCGCTCCTCTTCGGCTTCGAGTTCGGCGACGCGCTCGCGCTCGGCTTCGAGGGCCTGCTGGCGACGGTCCGCGGCGGTGAGCGCGACGTCTTCGTCGCCTTCGCCGTGCTTTTCGCGGTGCTCGGCGACGGCCTCGCGGATCTCGTCGGGGTCTTTGCCCTGGCGGCGCAGGTCCATCGCCAGCATGAGACCGCGCTTCGAGAGCATCGAGCGCACCGTGTCACTGGGCTGCGCCCCCTGTTCGAGCCAGTGCATCACGCGCTCCTCATCGAGTTCGGTGCGCGAGGGCTGTTCGAGCGGATAGTAGCGGCCGAGGTCTTCGATGTATCGCCCGTCGCGGGCGCGGCGGTTGTCGGCGGCGACGACGGCCCAGACGGGGCGCTTGCGGCGACCAATGCGGCGAAGGCGGAGGGTGACTGGCATGTTTCGGGGGAGGTGTTGGGGTTGTGAACGTAAGTTATCGGGTGGGGCCGGCGAGGGTGACCTTTTGGAAAAACCTATTGCGTAAGGCTGCCGATCTACCAGCGCCGGAAGAATGTTCGAGCGTCAACGCGTTCTGTTTGGGGTCGCTGGTCGCTCCGTAGCGCAAGCGTTTCGCCCTGCTACTGCGCAAACGGATTCGGCCGACCGCCTCCCCCGCGTCCTCGGCCTCGCCCCCCGCCGCCTCCGCCGCCCGTGATCTGGCTCATCAGGTCCTGCACGCTCATGTCCTGGCCGTCGCCGGTGAGCTTGGACATCTTTTTCATCATGCCCTTCATCTCGTTGAACTGGTCGATGAGCTGATTCACGTCGCGCACCTCCGTCCCGCTGCCGTCAGCGATGCGGCGGCGGCGCGTGCCGTTGAGAATCTCCGGGTGCGAGCGCTCCTCCGGCGTCATCGACTGGATGATCGCCTCGATGTGCTTGAAGGCGTCGTCGCTGATATCGAGGTCCTTGATCTGCTTGCCCATCCCCGGAATCATGCCCATCAGCTCCTTGATCGACCCCATGTTCTGGATCTTCTGAAGCTGGTCGTAGAAGTCCTGCAGATCGAACTGGTCGGAGCGGATCTTCTGCTGCAGGCGCTCGGCCTGGCGCTCGTCGTACTCCTCCTGCGCGCGCTCCACGAACGACACCACGTCGCCCATCCCCAGAATGCGCTGCGCCATGCGCTCGGGGTAAAACTCCGTCATCGCGTCGAGCTGCTCGCCGGTGGAGGCGAACTTGATGGGCTTCTCGACGGAGCTGCTCGCCGGTGGAGGCGAACTTGATGGGCTTCTCGACGACGGAGCGAATCGAGAGGGCCGCCCCGCCGCGCGTGTCGCCGTCGAGCTTGGTGAGGACCACCCCCTCGTAGTCGAGGCGCTCGTTGAACTCCTTGGCAGTGTTGACCGCGTCCTGGCCCGTCATAGAATCGACCACGAAGAGCGTCTCGTCCGGGTCGGTCTCCTGCTTGATGTCGGAGACCTCCTGCATCATCTGCTCGTCGATGTGCATCCGGCCCGCCGTGTCGATGATGACGGTGTCGCGCGCCTGGCGGCGAGCGTGCGACTTGGCTTCCTTCGCCACGCGCACGGCGTCTTGCTCGGGCACGCCGTCCTCGTCGCGGATCGAGAAGACGGGCACGTTGATCTCCGAGGCCAGCTTTTCGAGTTGATCGACGGCCGCCGGGCGGTACACGTCCGCCGCCGCGAGGATCGGGGAGCGCCCCTTGCGGCGAAAGTGGCGCGCGAGCTTGGCGCAAAACGTGGTTTTTCCCGACCCTTGTAGCCCCGCGATCAGAATGACCGACGGCGGGATCTGCGAGAGGTTGACCCCCTCGTGCTCGCCCCCCAGAAAGTGCGTCAACTCGTCGTTGACGATTTTGGTAAGCTGCTGGCCGGGCGTGACGCTGGTCAAGACGTCCTCGCCGGTGGCCTTCTCCTTGACGCGGTCGGTGAAGTCGCGCGCCACGTCGTAGTTGACGTCCGCGTCGAGAAGCGCGCGGCGAATCTCGCGCATCGTCTTGGCGATGTTGAGGTCGTTGATGCGCCCCTGGCCGGTGGCCGTCTGGAGCGCCCCTTCGAGCTTCTCGGAAAGGCTTTCGAACATGACGAGGCGGCGAGCGTTATGCGCGATGATGCCGGGAGAGCGCGAGCGGTGCCCTCGCCCGTGCTTCAGCGGAGCTATTTTCGTAGAACCGTTGCCGCGCGCCGAGGGTCCACCTCTTCGTGTAAAGCCTGATCGAACGAATGCGGCAGGTTTTGCAAAACGCCGATCGCGAACGGAAACGCTGCCCCTCATGACGACGAACGCACGATGACGAACGCCGGCCCCGACGCGGCAACGCAGGAAAAAGCCGCGCTCCGCGAGCGCTTCGCGGCGTACCGGGCGCGGCTTTCGGAGGCGGAGCGCGCGCGGCGGAGCGCGCGGGCCGTCGAGCGGCTGCGGGCGCTGCCGGAGATCCAGTCGGCCCGGACGGGGCACTGCTACTGGCCGCAGGACGGCGAGATCGACACGCGACCGTTCGTCAAGGACTTCCACGCCGGCGGCGGCGTCGTGGCGCTGCCGGTGGTCACGTCATTCGAGCCGGGCGCGCCGGCGATGACGGCGCGGCGCTACACGGGGGACGCGTCGCTGCGCGAGAACCGCTGGGGCCTCGCCGAGCCCGCTGGCGACGCGCCGGTCGTTCCGCCGGAGGCGCTGGACGCGGTCGTCGTGCCCGCCTTCGGGGCGGGGAAAAATGGGCATCGCGTCGGGCACGGGCGCGGCTTCTACGACGCCTTTCTCGCGGACGTAGACGCGCCGGCGGTGGGCCTCGTCTACGACGCCTGCCTGGTCGAACACGCCCCCGCCGCTCCGCACGACGTGCCGATGGACGCGCTCGTGACCGAGAGGCGGACGGTGCGTGTTGCCTGAGGCGGTTGCCCGAGGCGTGTTGCCCGAGGCCGCGTTCCGCGTGTGCTGGTCGCGCCTTCGAGCGTCAATGCGCTCGTGTCGGCTTGCTGCCATCGAGCAATGTGAAA
This sequence comes from Bacteroidetes bacterium SW_4_67_19, assembly GCA_003023275.1. Lineage (GTDB taxonomy): Bacteria > Bacteroidota > Rhodothermia > Rhodothermales > Salinibacteraceae > QS-8-64-10. The sequence goes on along the minus strand of PXTX01000130.1, from coordinate 4,865 downwards.
TACGCAACGGGCGTAACATCGTCCCCGCCCCGCGCGTAGCAAAACGGGCGCAAACGATTCTTCGAAACGGTTCCGCTTCGCCGCTATGTATTTCCCGTTCTCCAGCGACGACGGCAGCGACGAACGCCCGCCGCTGCGCCACTACGACCTCGACGCGCTCTCGGACCGCGAACTGGAGGCGCTGCTCTTCGAGGGCAACCTTCCACGCCAGGAATCGTCCTGGAAGCTCTCTTCACTCGAACGTTGCCTGGCGGTTGGCGCGGGCGCGGTGCTCCTGTTCGGGCTGCTCGGATGGTCCACCGGACCCGTGCTCAGACTGGCGCTTCCTCTACTCGTCGTTGCGCTGGTGCTCTTTGTGGCGCGCAACGCGCACTCGAAGGCGCGCTCGGCCTGGAACGCCATGCAGGAGCGAGGAACCTCCAGCACGAGTCGCCGGCTCACGCGCTCGACCTCCGACCGCAAGGTGGCCGGGGTCTGCGGCGGGCTGGCGGCGCACCTGGACATCGACTCGACGGTCGTGCGCTTCGCTGTGCTGGTGGCGCTGCTGGCGACGAGCGTCGCGCCGGTCGGGCTGGCCTATCTTGCGCTGGCCTACCTCCTCCCGCGCGGCCCCGACGCTGCGACGGAACTCGCGTCCGAAGAACGCCTGCGCATCATCCGGGAGAGTTGAGAGACGCGCGGCGCCTGGCGTTTCCCCCGTCGCCCCGCACATTTCTTTTGCTGCTTGCGCCTCTTTTTTCAGCAAACCGAAAAAGGCCGGCGGCCCATGACGGGCGGCCGGCCTTTTTTTATACGGTGCGTCTGTTGCGCTGGGCACCCCTCTTGCGGGCAGCAGGGCGCGGATTTGAAGCGCGTAGCAGCGCTACGGGTTGAAAACCGAAGCCCTGATGCGCCCAAACGGACGCAGGCGCAGCCCTCGGAAATCTTCATAGACGGACGCTTACGTCGTAGCGGCGCTCGGCTCCGTTTCGCTCGTTGGCGAAACGGTCCCCTCGCCCGCGCCGCCGGTGACGCTGGGCGCCCAGGCGGCCTGCGTGTTGGCCGTAGCCTGCCTGGCAATCGAACCGTCGGTGGGAAAATCGGCGTCCTCGGTGATTTCCCCGGCGGTGACGTCCGGCAGCACCTTGCTGATCTCCACCAGGAGCGGCGTGATTTCCTTGAGGTGCTCGCTGGCGAGGTCGGCGATGCGGTCTTCGCCAACGGCCAGGCCGAAGGTGTGAAACTGCGTGTAGGCCATCGCCGCAAGCGAGAGGGCGACGTAGTTGTCGCGCATGTCGCGGCTCAAGGGGTGCTTGCCGCGCGCGCGGTCGTAGAGTCCGGCGGCGACGCCGAGCACCTTGCCGAGCGCCTCCTTGGCGGTGGACTGCACCTGCTGGTCGTAGCTCTCGGCCAGATCGTTGAGCGCATCAAGGTGATTTTTCAAGACGCGCTCGATCTCGATGACGACTTGATTGGCCTCGACGTTGTTCTTGAGACGATCATCGTCGCGCTGCCGCACGACGGCGTCGCAGATGTGCTGCTCCACAGCGCACATGTCGCTGATGTGCTTGTGAAGGGCTTCTTCGCGGTTCATAGAACAGAGGAACGGTTGGATGCAACAGGTCGGAGCGTGTGTGGGTGTCCTACAACTGAACATCCGCCCGATAGCGCCCGCCAGATCGTAATGTTGCTGGCAAGACCCGAGACGCGCTGGGCCTACTTCATCCCATCGGCAGATGGTGCCGCGCAGCGTAGCGCCCGGTGACGTGGTGCGAAAGCTGGCGCTCGATGTCCGCAAGCAGGCTGCTGGCGCCGAAGCGGAAGCGGGCCGACGTCAGCCAGTCGTCGCCGAGTTCTTCCTTGATGAGGATGAGCCAGCCGAGCGCTTCTTTGGCCGAGCGGATGCCGCCGGCGGGCTTGAAGCCGACGACGTGGCCGGTGCGCTCGTGGTACTCGCGGATCGCGCGCGTCATGACGAGACCGTTTTCGAGCGTAGCGTTGACCGCCTCCATGCCGGTGGAGGTCTTGATGAAATCGGCCCCGGCCATCATGCAGACCTTGCTGGCCTGGAGGGTGTGCCAGAGCGGCCCCAGCTCGCCGGTGGCGAGGATGGTTTTCATGTGCGCGTCGCCGCAGGCCTCGCGCATCCGACGCACCTCGTCGTAGAGCGGCTGCCAGTTTTCGCGCAGGACGTGCTCGCGCGTGACGACGACGTCGATCTCGTCGGCCCCCGCCGCGGCGGAGCGCTCGATCTCGTCGAGGCGCGTCTCGAAGGGACTCAGCCCCGCTGGGAAGCCCGTCGAGACGGCGGCGACGGGGATGCCGCTCCCTTCCAGCGCATCGAGCGCATCGGGCACGCGGCGGTGGTAGACGCACACGGCCCCGACGGTGAGGTCGCGCTCCCGGTTGTCGTCGCCAAAGCCCATCGCGGCCAGCAGGTCGGGGCGCACCGGCTGGCGGGCCTTCGCGCAAAGGCGGCGCACGTTGGAGGGCGTGTCGTCGCCCTTGAGGGTAGTCAGGTCGATGCAGCTCACCGCGCGCAAGAGCCAGGCAGCCTGCCATTCCTTTTTGATCGAGCGGCGCGTGGGAAGGGTGGCGGCGCGGCGCTGCGTGGCGCTCGGGTTGACGCGCGAGGCGCGCACCCAGCTCTCGTCGAGCGGCGTGCCAGGGTTGCGTTCCGTTGCGGTCGGTTCTCCGTTGCGGGCGGGCGCCTCGGTCGTTTCGGCAGCAGGGGCGGGCATAAATCGGAAGGAGTGTTCGCAGTCAGTACGCCGCGGCAAAAGGATACGGCGCAACGCCCGCCGCGGTGTCCCTACAGTTACGAAGACGGCAGGGTTTTCCGCTTTTGGTCAGCATTGTTACTCATAACGCGCGGGCGTGCTCTGCAAGCGATCAGCGTACTGGTAGATTTCACCAGTTCGTCGATGGGAGGGCGTTCTCCTTCTCCCTCATCGAAAAGCGCGATGTATTTCTGCGACGTGTTGACGTGCAAACGGCAAAGGGGCTTTCGGCAACGGGTTTTCGCCCGATCGCCCCGATGGGAGCTGACAGCCCACCGTCCGCCGTCCCCGGTCCACCGTCTCCGGTCCGCCGTCCGGCGAGCGAAGCGACGCCGCGCTACCGCTCGACTTCTTCGTCGAGGTCGTAGCGGCGGCGTTTTTCCCAGAGCGTCTTTTTGGAGATGCCGAGCTGGCGGGCGATTTGGGCGTAGCTGGCGTCGTTGCCTTTGAGCGTGTGCAGGATGTAGGCGCGCTCCAGCTCTTCCAGGCTCGCCCCTTCGGGGAAGTGAAAGCTTCCGTGGTCGGTAGCTCCGCCGACGACCCCGTTGCTGGACAGCCCCTCGGTCCCGCCGAGTTCGAGGTCATCGGCCTCGAGGAGGGGACCGTCGAAGAAGATCATGGCGCGCTCGAGGACGTTGCGCAGCTCGCGCACATTGCCGGGCCAGGCGTAGTTCATGAGCTTCTCACGCGCCGCCTCGGTAAAGCCTTCGGCCTCGCGCCCCATCTCGCGGTTGAGTTCGTCGACGACCGCCTCGGCGATTACGAGCACGTCCTCCCCCATGCGGCGCAACGGTGGCAGGTGCAGGTTCACCACGTTGATGCGAAAGTAGAGGTCCTTGCGAAAACTGCCCTCGGACACGCTCGCTTCGATGTCGGAATTGGTCGCGCAGAGCACGCGCGTGGAGACGCGCAGGTCCTCCACGCCCCCCAGCCGGCGAAAGACGCGGCTTTCCAGAAACGAAAGCAGCTTCGCCTGGAGCGCCATCGACATCGAGTCGATCTCGTCGAGGAAGACCGTCCCGCCGTCGGCCGCCTCGAGCAGCCCTTCCTTCGATTCGCGCGCGTCGGTGAAGGCCCCCTTTTCGTAGCCGAACAGCTCGGCTTCGAGCAGGTTGTCCGGCAGCGCCGCGCAGTTGATTTCCATGAAACGCCCCTTGGCGTGCGGCGAGTTGTGGTGAATGGTCTTGGCCACGAGGTTTTTGCCGGTGCCCGTTTCCCCGGAAAGCAGCACCGTCGTCTTGGGGGCGCTCTCGAGGGTGCGCACCGTCTCGCGCACCTCTTCGATCGAGGCGCTTTCCCCCAGAATCCCGTCGACCGGATACTGCGCGCGCTGCTCCTGGCGGAGTTCTTCGACCTCCTCCTCTTCGTCGTAGAGATCGAGCGCCTGATCGATCAGGGCGCGCATCTCCTCGAGATTGATCGGCTTTTCAAGATAGTGAAACGCGCCCTTCTGCATCGCCTCCACCGCCAGCGACACCGAAGCGTTGCCCGTCATAACGATGACGGGGATGGAGGTGTGGCGCTCGTTGAGCGTCTCCAGCAACTCGACCCCGTTCATGTCCGGCATCATCATGTCGGCCAGGATGATATCCGGCTCGGTTTCCTCATCCATGCGATCAAGCATCTGCGCCGGCTTGAGGAAGGCGTCCACGTCGAAGCCGTCGCGCGTGAGGACGTTGCTAAACATGTTCCCGATCTTCGGATCGTCGTCTACGATAAATATCTGCTGTTCCATAACGATGGATGACCTCGGTAGGGAAGTTAGGAGCATCCGAAATGAGAATATAAAATAACGAGTGGCGTGAGGAAAGTACAAACGGCCAGGGGGGCGCCATGAGCCGGCGTTGCCATTGCCCCGCCGACGGCGCTACTTTGGTTTTCAGTCTTCGCTTGTCGGTTTTCAGTTTTCGGGTTTGACGTGGGAAATCTTTTTGGATCGGCTTTTTTGCGGAAGTGCGGAATCGTTCTCGTCGCTCGCTCGAATCCGAACGTCGTCCCGTCTTCCCGGCCCGCGGCGGCCGAGCGCTCCGTCGAAGCGGGGCTGGTTCTGCGAGGCATGCTGCTGCGGGGCGTGCTGATGGGAAGCGTGCTACTGGCGGTCGTGCT
>PXTX01000129.1:7506-17635 GCA_003023275.1 Bacteroidetes bacterium SW_4_67_19 | reverse complement strand
CGCGATGGTGTCCCCGTCGTAGGAGTACCACGAGCCGCGCTTCTCGATGATGTCGTACTCGGTGCCCAGGTCGATCAGCTCGCCGAGCGCCGAGATGCCCTCGCCGTAGATGATGTCGAACTCCGCGTCCTGAAACGGCGGAGCGACCTTGTTTTTCTTCACGCGCACCCGCGTCTTGTTGCCAATCATGTCGGAGCCGTCCTTGACGGCCCCGATGCGGCGGATGTCCATCCGCACCGAGCAGTAGAACTTGAGCGCGCGCCCGCCACTGGTCGTCTCGGGGTTGCCGAAGGGCACTCCGATTTTCATGCGGATCTGGTTGATGAAGATCAAGGCCGTCTTCGTGCGGTTGATCGTGCCGGCGAGCTTGCGTAGCGCCTGGCTCATCAGACGCGCCTGGAGACCGACGTGCGTGTCGCCCATGTCGCCTTCGAGCTCGGCCTGGGGGACCAGCGCGCTCACCGAGTCGATCACGATCACGTCCAGCGCGCCGCTGCGCACGAGCGTGTCGCAGATCGAGAGCGCCTGCTCGCCGGTGTCCGGCTGGCTGATGAGAAGCTCGTCGATGTCGACGCCCAGGTCGCCGGCGTAATTGGGGTCGAAGGCGTGCTCGGCGTCGATGAACGCGCAGGTGCCCCCCATCTTCTGCGCCTCGGCGATGATGTGGGTCGCCAGCGTCGTCTTGCCGCTCGACTCTGGGCCGTAGATTTCCATGATGCGCCCGCGCGGAACGCCCCCGATGCCGAGGGCCTTGTCGAGCGTGAGTGAGCCGGTCGGGATGGACTCGATCTGCTGCACCGGCTCGTCGCCGAGGCGCATGATCGAGCCTTTGCCGAAGTCGCGCTGAATCTGCTTGACGGCGGCGCCGAGCGCCTTGTCTTTGGCTTCTCCGTTGTCGCTGGCCATGGCGGGGTTGCTGTGCGTGAGTTGGGGAAATACTTCGAGAACGAAAAGCGCGGGAACAGATCGTCGAGAACCGTTTCCGCTCTTCGCTTACGAACGTACCAAGCGGCGGTGACGCCGGTGTGTCACGCCGTTGCGCGCACGCGCAAATCGACCGTGAAACCGCCCGCGCTCGTTCTTTTCCGACACGAGGCGGGCCGCCGGCGTAACCTTCGGCGGCGCGGCTTCTGCAAATCTTCGCATTGTGCGGCGCTCGCGTTGCGGCACTCGCTTTTATGCGCGCTGCCTCGCGCGGTTTTGCCCGGTTCAAGGCACAGCACGCTGTGCCCCTGCCCCCCCCCGACGGAGGGGTTGCGCACACCTCGCCGGTCGGCGTTCTCATTCACGTCTCGCGCGCGAAGGCTCCGGCGGCATCTTCGACCCCCAGCACCTCGCGGCGGAGCGTCTCCAGGAGCGCCGTAGAAAAGAGTTCTTTGTTGAGCCGGCGGTCCTGCGTGAAGCGCAGCTGCACCGCGCGCGTTCCCTCCTCCGTAGCACACCCGACGCAGACGGTGCCGACGGGCGTGCGCTCCGTGCCGCCGGTGGGGCCAGCCACGCCGGTCGTCGAGAGGGCCACATCCGCCCCGAAGCGGCTGCGCCCTCCCTCGGCCATCTCGCGCGCGACCGCCTCGCTGACGGCGCCGTGCGTCTCGATGGTCCGCGGCTCGACGCCCAGCAGTTCGGTCTTGGCGCGGTTGGCGTAGGCGACGATACTGCCCAGAAAGTAGGCCGAAGCGCCGCTGACGGCCGTAAGCCGGTGCGCCGCGAATCCCCCCGTGGCGCTCTCGGCGAGGGCGACGGTGTGGCCGCGCTCGTCCAACAGCCGCCCGACGACCGCTTCGAGCTCGTCGTCGCCGGTACCGTAGACATATTTGTGTATTCGCGCGCGCAGGCGCTCCTCCAGCGCATCGAGCTTTTTCCGCGCGTCGGCTGCGCCGTTCTGCTGGGAGCCGCCGCTGCCTTCGGCGCGGGCAGTCAAGCGCAGGCGCACGCCGCTGGTCGAGGGCAAGTACGCCAGCGACAGGCCGTCAGGCAGATCGGCCGCCACGTCGCCGATTTTTTCCTGAAGGTTCGACTCCACGATGCCGGTGGTGCGCAACGTGCGATGCGCCACCGCCCCCAGCCCCGCCGCGCGCTCCCGCAGGCGCGACAGCCCCGACGCCTCCATGATGCGTTTCATCTCCTGCGGCACGCCCGGCAGCACGACGAGCATCCGCCCGTCCTCGGAATCCTCGTAAAAAAGCCCCGGCGCGGTGCCGACGGGATTCTCCAGCAGGGCGAAGCCCTCGGGCACCTGCGCGAGGGTGCGCACCGCCTCGGGGACGGCGCGGTCGGTCTGCGCGTAGTATTGCTCGATGCGCGCAGTGAGATCGTCGTGTTCGCGCAGTTCTTTTCCGAAAAAATCGGCCACGACCTGTTTGGTGAGGTCGTCGTGGGTGGGCCCAAGCCCGCCGGTGGTGACGACGAGATCGGCCTCGGCGAAGCCGCGCTGGAGCCCGCGCGTGATGGCCTCGGGCGTGTCGCGCACGGTCTGCGCCCCGACCACCTCGGCCCCGATCAGCGAAAGCTGCTCGCCCAGCCAGGCGGCGTTGGTGTCGACCGTCTGGCCGATCAGCATTTCGTCGCCGATGGTGAGCAGGTGCGCAGTCACGCGATTGGAGAGTGGCGATTGGCGAATGGCAATCGAGGCGTGAACCGCACCGTTTACGCCGCTTCCAACGTCTCCTCTTCCCTCTCGCGCTCCCACGCCCCCGCGTTCCCACGCCCCCGCGCTTCCGCACTCCACCCCTCGGGGTCGCGGTGCCAGCGGCGGAGGCTCTGGAGCTGGCCGTCGGCGAACAGGTCCTCATCGGCGGCCACGTCGAGGAGCGTCGAGAAATTCGTCAGCGTGTGCAGCGGCCAGGGCGCTTCGGCAAAGGCGTCCTCGGCGGCGGCGAGCTGGTAGGAAAAGATCGCCAGCACGCCCAGCACGTCGGCGCCGGCCGCCTGGAGCGCCCGTGCGGCGGAGAGCGCCGACTGGCCGGTCGAGATGAGGTCTTCGACGAGGACGACGCGCGCGCCGCCTGGGTCGGCGCCTTCGATGCGGTTTTCGGCGCCGTGGTCTTTGGCGTCGGCGCGCACGTAGCACAGCGGCAGCGCCAGGCGCGTGGCCAGCAGCGTGGCGTGCGGAATGCCGGCGGTGGCGGTGCCGGCGACCAGCGTGGGCGCTTGCCCGTCGCGTTGCTTGAGCACGTTCGCAAACCCGTCGGCGACGCGGCGACGCACCTGCGGATGCGCCAGCGTGCGCCGATTGTCGCAGTACACCGGCGAGCGCAGACCCGAGGACCACTCGAACGGGTCGTCCGGAGAAAACGTCACCGCGCCGATGTCGAGCAGGTCGTCAGCGAGATCGTCGGCGAGCATGACGGGGTATGGGAAGGCGAGGGGGTGAGGGAGCGGGCGTGTTCGGGATGCTGGCGAGACCGGCGAATCGGCCCCCGCCCACGATGTTCATTTCGAAAAAGCGAACGGGGTTCCCCCATTGTCAGCGCCGGTTAGATCAGCGTCGGTTAGACAGGCGGCGCGCCACAGCAGGCTGGTAGTAGACGTAAAGCGCGCCGGTGACGACCGTCAGCGCGACGACGACCATCAGCAGCGCGTACGGGATGAGGCTTTCGTCGAGCATCCAGGCGGCCGAGCGCTCCAGCGGGCCCGGCAGCTGGCGCGCGGTCAGCAGCACCAGCATGGTCACCAGGAAAAAGAGCTGCGCGGCGGTCTTGGACTTCGCCAGCGGGAGGGTGCGCAAGTTTTCCCCGCGCGCCTCGGCCCAGGCGCGCAGCGCCGTGATGACCACGTCGCGCGCGGCGATTAGGCCCACGGCCCACCACGGCACCGTCTCGGGGCGCTCCAGGGCAAGCATCGCGAAGGTGCCCAGCACGAGCACCTTGTCGGCGAGGGGATCGAGGAAGCGCCCCAGGCGCGAGCGGGTGCCCATCTCACGCGCGAGCCGGCCGTCGAGGTAGTCCGACACCGACGCCAGCATAAAGAGCACGAGCGCCCCGGCCTGCGCCCAGAGCGTCTGCGTGCCCAGGAGCACCAGCACCACCGGCGTGAGCGCGATGCGCGTCACGGTCAACACGTTGGGCAGGTGCCGGCGCATTTCGCGTGTGGGAGGGCAGGGGGGTGGGAATCTGGGGGAAGAGCGCGCGCAAGGTAAGCTGCGGCAGGAGCAGTTTCGCCCAACGCGCTGCCGCCGGTGGTGCTCCGAGGCGCGCGTGACGCTCCCGAAAATTCACTGACCGCGGTTGCGGCCGGGCGGCGGACCAACACACAACAACACCTCAACACCGAAAAGCGTGACACCCTGACAGACCTGAAGCGCAATCGCCGGTGCCCTTCCCTCCGGCCGATCGACGTTCCCCTGCCAACCCGTCAATCTGGCGGACGCGGTGCCGGTCGCAACGCCTCGGCACGGTGCTTGAGTCTTAGTGCGGGCGGATTTGAACTGCGACGTTTTTTCCTCCCTCAACCACAACCGACACACAACATGGGTAAGATCATTGGAATCGACCTGGGCACGACCAACTCCGTCGTGGCCGTCATGGAAGGCGACGAGCCGAAGGTTCTCGAAAACGCTGAAGGCAGCCGCACGACCCCTTCGGTCGTGGCCTACAAAGACGACGGCGAACGCCTCATTGGCGCGCCCGCGCGCCGGCAGGCCGTCACCAATCCCGACAAGACGGTCTCCTCGATCAAGCGCTTCATGGGGCGGAAGTACGACGAGGTCTCCGGCGAGATCGACGAGGTCGGCTACGAGGTCTTCGAAGGCGACAACAGCGTGGCGCGCGTGCGGGTCGGCGACCGCGAGTACACGCCGCAGGAGATCTCGGCGATGATCCTTCAGAAGCTCAAGCAAACCGCCGAGGACTACCTGGGCGAAGACGTCGACGAGGCGGTCATTACCGTGCCCGCCTACTTCAACGACGCGCAGCGCCAGGCCACCAAGGAGGCCGGCGAGATCGCGGGGCTCGACGTGAAGCGCATCATCAACGAGCCGACGGCCGCCTCGCTGGCCTACGGGCTCGATGACGAAAAAGACCAGACGGTCGCCGTCTACGACTTCGGCGGCGGCACCTTCGACGTGTCCATCCTGGAGCTGGGCGACGGCGTCTTCGAGGTCAAGTCCACTTTCGGCGACACGCACCTCGGCGGCGACGACCTCGACCAGCGCCTGATGGACCACCTCGCCGGCGAGTTCAAGAAGGACACCGGCATCGACCTGAAGAAGGACAACATGGCGCTCCAGCGCCTGCGCGAGGCGGCCGAGAAAGCCAAGATCGAGGACGCGCGCGAAGTTCGAGAAGCTGATCTCCGACCTCGTCGAGCGCACCATCGAGCCGATGAAAAAGGCCATGAGCGACGCCGAGCTCGAGAAGGGCAACATCGACGAGGTGATCCTGGTCGGCGGCTCGACGCGCGTTCCGAAGGTGCAGGAGACGGTCGAGGAGTTCTTCGGCAAGCAGGCCAACAAGTCGGTCAACCCCGACGAGGTGGTCGCCATCGGCGCGGCCGTGCAGGGCGGCGTCCTCAGCGGCGACGTCGACGACGTGCTGCTTCTGGACGTGACCCCGCTGAACCTCGGGATCGAGACGCTCGGCGGCGTCACCACCACGCTGATCGAGGAGAACACGACGATCCCGACGAAGAAGACGGAAGTCTTCTCGACGGCCTCGGACAACCAGCCAAGCGTGGAGATTCACGTCCTCCAGGGCGACCGCGAGATGGCCGAAGACAACCGCACGATCGGCAAGTTTCACCTCGACGGCATTCCGCCGGCCCCGCGCGGGGTTCCGCAGATCGAGGTGACCTTCGACATCGACGCAGACGGCATCCTCAACGTCAGCGCCGAGGACCAGAAGACCGGCAAGGAGCAGTCCATCCGGATCGAGGCGTCCAGCGGCCTCAGCGAAGAGGAGATCGAAGAGATGCGCCGCGAGGCCAAAGAGCACGAGGCCGAAGACAAGCGCAAGCGCGAGCGCGTCGAGAAGCTCAACCAGGCCGACGCCCAGATCCACTCCACCGAGGACAACCTCGAGGAGTACGGCGAGAAGCTCAGTTCCGACAACAAGGCGCAGATCGAAAGCGCCCTGGAGCGGCTCAAGGAGGTCCGCGAAGAGGAAAACCACGAAGAGCTCGACAGCGCCCTGGAGCAGCTCAACAACGCGTGGCAGGAAGCCAGCGAGGAGCTTTACCAGGCCCAGCAGGAAGCCGGCGAAGGGCCGCAGGGCGCGCCCGGCGCGGCGGGCATGGGCGGCATGGGCGACCTCGACCCCGAGGACCTCGCCGACATGGCCGGTCAGCAGCAGCCCGGCGGCGGCGACGGCGCCGAGAGCGCTGACGACGACGGCGAGGTGCACGACGCCGACTACGAGGTCGTGGACGAGGGCGAGGAGGAGTGAGTGTGAGGGCTCGGGAGTGCGGGGGTTCGGGGGGGGTCGCCCGCTTCCGCTCTCCCCCAGTCTGCGCTCGTCGCCCCGTGCGACGTAGATACGCGAGAAGCCCTCGCTGGCAATGCGCCGGCGGGGGCTTTTTTTGACTGTACCCGACGACTTCTTCTTCTGCCGAACTGGGCTTCGATGCTGCCCTGAGTGCGGGGGTCCGGGAGTGTGTGGGTATTTCCGCACGGCTTCCGTTCTGCCTACAGCCCTGCGTTCATCGCTTCGCGCGACGCAGATACGCGAGAAGCCCTCGTCGGCCCTGTGCCGGCGAGGGCTTTTGGCGTACCGTCTGGATTGCAGACGAGCGCGGGCGTCCTCGTTTCGTCACCGCCTACCCCTCATAAACGCCCCGAAACGCCATGATCCAAGAACTCGACACGGTGGTACTCGCTCGCGCCATCGAGGAACACGGGCTGGAGGGCGGTGACATCGGAGCCGTCGTGCACCGATACGACGAGGGAGAGGCCTTCGAGGTCGAGTTCGTGACGGGGGAAGGCCGGACGGTCGCCGTGCTCACGCTTGAGCGTGGAGATATTCGCCCGATGGACGAGCGGGAAATCCTCCACGCCCGCGCCATGGCCGCTGCATGAACGCAGGAGTGAAGGGCGCGTATCGCACCTCTCCGCTTCTCCCTCTCTTCCGTCTACGAGACCATGCCCGATCTCTCGAAGCAGCCGCGCCGCACGCTGACGTGGGAAGAGTTGTGCCGCGATCCCAATCTGCACGACCTTCCCTTCAAGATCGAAACCAACGACCGCGGCCAGATCGTCATGAGCCCACGACTGGGCTATATCACAAAGCGCCGTGAGCGAAGCGAACAAGTACCCTTGGGGGGCTTCTACCAGTCGGATCTCGTCACGCTCATGAACGAGCATCTGCCGCAAGGACGCACGGCTGTCGAGTTTGCCGTGCGCACGTCGAAGGGCACGAAAGTGGCCGACGTGGCCTGGCTCTCGCCGGCGCGAGCGGAGGACGCCGAGGGCACCTACGACACGCCCGTCGCGCCCGAAATCTGCGTCGAGGTGCTCTCGCCGACGAACACGCCAGAGGAGATCGAGGACAAGACGCAGTTGTACTTCGAGGCCGGCGCCGAGGAGGTCTGGACCTGCGACGCCGACGGCCGGCTTCGTTTCTTCGACCCGGAGGGCGAGCGCGAGACGCCCCGCCGCGCGCCCGACTTCCCGCACCAGCTCGACGACTGATCCGCGCGCTACTCGCTTGCAGAGGCCGCCGGCTCGCCATCCCTTCCGCCGGTCGGCAGGCCGGCTGCGCGCATGATCTTGAGCGCGTTGGTGGTGGGGCACGGGCCGCGGCGCAGGCGGTAGTCGAACGTCATGCGCGCCTCCCCGTCGCCGGCGGCGCCTTCCTCGACCTGCTCGCGGAAGTGGTAGTTCTCCAGCCCAGCGATCTCTTCGGCCAGTTCGGTCAGCTCCAGGTCGTGCGTGGCGACGGCGCCGAGGCCGCTCTCGTCAGCGAGGGCGCGCAGGTAGGCGCGGCTGCCGATCAGGCGCTCGCGGTTGTTGGTGCCGCGGAAGATCTCGTCGATCAGATAAAAGAGCGGCGGGCCGTCGTCCCGGCGGGCCGCTTCCATGAGCGCACGGAGGCGGCGCACCTCGGCGTAGAAGTAGGAGAGGCCGCCGGTCACCGAGTCGGTCACGTCGATGCAGGTGAACAGGCGCACCGGCGCGGCGGTGAGCGCCCGCGCGTCGACCGGGCCGCCGGCGAAGGCGAGCCGCAGGTTGAGGCCGAGGGTGCGCAGGAAGGTGCTCTTGCCGGCCATGTTCGAGCCGGTGACGAGCGCGACGGCGCCGGGGGCGTCGAAGCAAATGCTGTTGCGCACCTTTTCCTCCTCCGGCAGGAGCGGGTGGCCGAGGCCGTCGCCGTCGAAGAGCGGGCACTCGTCTGCTTCGGCGATATCGGGGAACGAACAGGCGTCCGCGCGGCGGTCGGCCATCCCCGCCAGTGCCGACAGCGCTTCGGCCTCGTGCCAGGCATCGAGCCAGGCGGGCAGATGCTCGGCGAGGCGCCGGCGCTCGCGGCGCAAGAGGTAGGCGACGGCCAGGTCCCACGGCACCAGCAGATTGACGACGCGGAGCAACTCGTTGTGCTGGGGGCTGGCGGCGGCGGTGAGGTGTTTCACGCGGCGCGCGTGCGTCGAGGGGCGACGTTCGCTGTCGTCGCTGCTGCTGGAGCGCAGGGGCGCGAGCAGCTCTTGCACAAGCGGCGCGCCGGCCAGCGGGCGCTTTTCGAGAAAGCGAAACGCCGCCCGCAGGCGCCGGAACGCCTGGTGCAGCTCCTCGGCCTGGTCGAAGAGGCCCTTCACGGCCGGGAGCCTGAGCGTGTAGAGCAGCAGGTAGAGCGGCAGCGTGGCGGCCCAGATCGGCGGGACCCCCCCGGCGAAGTAGAGCACAGCCAGCACGACGTTGGCCGCCCCCAGCGCGCCGAGGCCGAGCACCCACGGGAGCAGCGGGCGCGGATCGGCGTCGCCCTGGAGCCAGCGGCGCAGGGCGCGGTCGCTCCAGCGGCGCGGGTCGTCGGTCGTGGAGCCGGCAGCGCGGCGGCCCTCCAGCGCGAGGCGGTCGCGGAAGAGCGCGCGCGGGGCGAGTTCTTTGACGAGCGCCTGGCGCCGCAGGGTGCACGCGCGCTCGGGCGACGGGTCGAGCAACCAGCGGCGGAGGCGGCGGCGTCCGCCTTCGGTGGCGCACGTGTCGATCAGGCGCAGGAGCGAGCGCGGGCCGGTGAGGTTGAGGCCGGGCGCGAACGGGTGCGCCTCGTCGGGCGGCGGGGCCGCCTCGGACTGCCGGTCACGCGACGGCGCCGGCGGCAGCGCGTCCCAGTCGCGGCGCAGGCGCGCGCCGTGTTCTTTCTTGATCTGCTGCCAGCGCCGAACGCGCTTTCGCCCCGCTTCGACGCGCCGGTGCACGCGCGCCAGCCCATAGAACAGCGCGAAGGCTCCCACGACGACCGCCCAGCCGGCCCCGCTTCCTCCCGACGAGAAGGCAATCCACGCGCCAGCGCCCCCGGCGATCACGACGCTCAAGCGCGCCCAGCCCAGCCAGCTGCTGCGCCGGTCGAGCGCGTCGAGGCGCCGGTCCGATGTTCAGCGGCGTGCGTCCCGCCGTCGGCCGTCGGCCGTCCGCCGTCCACCTCGTAGATGCGACGGGCGTTTTTCGTCGTCACGCGGGCGACTTTTTCCAGCGAAACGTCCTTCACGTCGGCGAGGTAGGCGGCGACGGGGCGCACGAAGGCCGGTTCGTTGCGCTCGCCCCGGTGCGGTTCGGGGGCGAGGTACGGGGCGTCGGTTTCCACGACCAGATCATCCAGCGGAATCTCGCGCGCCATGTCGTCGAGGTCGCTGTTGGAGAAGGTGAGGATGCCCCCCAGCCCGATCAGGAAGCCCAGGTCGATGGCGCGCTGGGCCTGCCTGGGGCGGCCGGTGAAGCAGTGCAGGATGCCGCGCAGGCGCTCGGGGTGCTCGGTGGCCTGGCGCTCGCTGTCGAGCACGTCGAGGGTGGCGTCGGTGGCGGCGCGGTGATGGAGCACCAGCGGCAGATCCTCGTCGAGGGCCAGGCGCACGTGCTGGCGAAAGAACGCCTCCTGCCGGTCGTCGAAGGAGCGGTCGGGGTAGTGGTCGAGGCCCGTCTCGCCGACGGCCACGACGTGCTGGTGCTCGGTCCAGGCGGCCACCTGGTCGAAGTCGGACGGGGCGG
>PXTX01000129.1:0-7429 GCA_003023275.1 Bacteroidetes bacterium SW_4_67_19 | reverse complement strand
GCCTCGGCGGCGCGGCGCAGCACCTCGGCGCGGTCCTCGTCGAAGCGTTCGAAGTAAAGATGCGCGTGCGTGTCGATGAGCGAGGCGTCGTCGGCCATGCGGGGGCGGGACAAAAGAGAGGAACGGCGGAATCTTCTCTCAGAGAAACACAAACGTCACGCCGACCGAGAGGATTTCCTTGACTTGCAACTCGTCGCTGATGTCGCGGTCGTAGAGCGTGGTCAGCTCGAAGTCCACCCCGAGCCAGTCGTTGACCTGCATCGCCACGATGTTCTCGAAGGTGGCGTCGGGCCACTCGTCGGTCCCGCTGACGGCGTAAAAAAGCCCGAGCGTAGACTGGTAGCGCACGTTTTCGAAGACCCGGCGGTCAAACTCGGTCATCGAGGACAGGCCCGCCTCGACGCGCGCCGGGCTGCCGGGATCCAGCCCGTAGACGGGGCGCAAGCGCTCGATGGTGACGACCGTCTGCTTCGAAGCCAGACCGACGCGCTGGGTGAACCACGGACGCGGGTCGTAGGTCAGCCCGAGGGTCTGCTCGAAGACGCCGGGATTCATGAAGTCCGACACCTTGACCGGCGGATCCGGCGCGGGGGCCCCGTCCGGCGCGAGTTCGGGCGGCGCCTCATCGTAGTTGAAGCCGGCGGCGAACTGCGAGCGCGCCGTGGCCGCGACGGTGGGGTTGAACAGACGGAAGAAGCCCTCGCCCTCGTACTGCAAGGCCGCCCCGAGCTTGATGAGGTCGTCGGTTTTGCGCAACGCGCGGTCGCCCTGCTGGAGGACTCCGAAGGAGAGGCGCAGGTCGTAGGTCTGCTCGAAGTGGCGCGTAACGCGGTTGGCCTTGCCGCCGATCCCGGCAGTCAGCGCCAGCGTGCTGATGCCGCCCTCCGTCCAGTTGGAGTAGGCCGCCTGCGACCCGCTGAATTTCGCGGAGAGCGAGACGTCCCACACGCCCAGCGAGTCGGCGTCGGAAGAGGCGGGAGGAGTCGCTTCCTGAGCCCGGCTGGGAGCGGGAGCGCCCAGCAGCAACGCGGCCAGCAACGCGGCGCCGGAGAAGAAACGAACCGCTCGCGCAACGGACGCGCGCGATGCGGAGGAGGTACACCACATAGCAAGGGGGCTTTCGCACGAAAGAGGCCATGCCCGGAGGCACAGCCTCTTTCGAGAACGTCGGGACGGGCGCTGGCGAACCACCGACCTACATCTCGTTGTTTTTGATTTCCTGAATCTCCAGGCGCACTTCCTGGGCGAGCTTCTTGAGCGCCTGCAACCCTTTCCGGGCACGCGTGCCCGCCGCTTTGTTGCCCTTACCGTAGAACTTCTTCAGGTCGTCCTGCACGTTAAAATCTTCATGGTCGCCCTCTCCGGTAACCAGGTCGTGCAGTTGATTGTACCGTTCTTCTGCGTCGTATCCGTTCATGGAGGGTCCTCCGTGGACTGGAGTGTTAAGAAAGATGGCGTGAGAAAGGCAGAAAAACTGCCCTCGCTGCGAAGAACATAACGCGCCCCGAGGGGCCTGTCAAGCGTTCAGAACGCTTTTTCGCCATTTCCCCGCACTTTTTTGTGATGCTTTCGTGTAGTTCCGGGATCTCTCCCTCCCCCACGCTCCCTCGCGCAACGTACGTACTTCTTCACGCCTCAGTAAATGGGGTACGTGCAATGTTGAACGCGCCCCGTTTCTACGGGCACGCCACGCGCCTCACTACTCCGCCCGCACCTGCGCGCCCCGCGGGCCGTCGTCGGCAAAGAAGCCGTCCAGATCGGTAAGCACCACACGGCCCCCGTCGTCGCGGCGCGCGTTCGCGTCGGCGACGCGCCGCACGACCGCCGGCTCGGGAAGCACGTCGCCCCCCGGCAGCGCATCGGCGGAAAGCGGATCGCGGAGCCGGTCGCCTTTTACCAGAAAGCAGAACGTCACCGCAAAGGACTCCAGCGCCTCCGCCAGCGCGAGCGCCGCACGATCGGGCGCCACCGCCTCCGCGCGTTCCGGCCCCTCGGCCAGCGCCGAGACGACCGGCACGACGCGCATCTTGACGAGGTCCTCGACCCAGCCGAGCGCCCCGGCGGTCACGCTGCCGTCCTGGCTGCCGTCTTCGCTGCTCGCCGCGCCGCTGTGCAGCAGGCCGCGGTCGGCCCCCTGGAGGCCTACGACGGACACCTCTTCCTCAGTGAAGAGCGCGACGATTTCCTGGTTGGCCTCGCGGGCGGCGCGCTCGGCGAGGGCGGCCTGGCGGGGCGTCTCCGGTTGCACCACGCCGCCCGCGTCGCGCTCGGGGAAGAGGCCCTCGGCTTCGAGCGTGCGCTCCAGCTTTTCGCCGGCGGTGTGCAGAATGAGCGCCGGCGGCTCGCCGGGCCGGGTGCGCGCAAAGCGCTGGGCCAGTTCTTTCTGGAAAAGCGGGTCGCCCTGGTGGTAGCGGTCGAGGTAGAGCAGGTAAAGCGGAGGGGTCACGGCAATAACTCGTTGCGAAGAACGCTTCTGAAAGTATACGCTGGAATGGAGCCTTGGGACGCTACCGAATCAGCGTCATCGTACCCGTTTGCACGGTCGCGTCTGCTTCGAGGCGATACAGATACACTCCGACCCAGACGCAACCGAAGCGGAAAACGGCCCTGCGGAGGGCACGCTGGGCTACGCGGGGCGTTTCGCGGTTGTCTTCTCGCTATGGAGCCTACGGGCTGGGCGCCCCAAATGCAACTGCAGGCCGTCGATGACAGGCGCGTATGCTTGCATTTTCGTGATTCCCATGTTTACATTGTGGTCATATATAAGAAAACAGCGAAGGCCGCAAGACCACCGACCGGCCTTTGGCCAGTCGCTTTTGCACCACTCTACACGGTTTAGCGCACATTGCCCTACTCTCTCTCTCGACGTGCGCCTCGTGCCCTGTGTACAGCCCTGTTCGACATGGAGGGGCTTCTGGCACGCGCCGTTCCGCGCGAGACGAGACGGACGTACGCCATGCCCTGCACGGCGCTGCCGGCCGCCCTTCTTACGGTCGCCGGCCTTTGCCTGTACCTGCCGCTCCACACCCCGGCACGCGCACAAGAGCAGACCACCGATCCGTTGTCGGCCGCCGGCTTTCGCAACCTCGAAAACCGGCTCGAAGCATCGGTTTCCCAGCATCTCGAGCAAGCGCTGCCCCTCCCGGCTCCTCCGGCGCCCGACACCGCTTCTCTGCGTCAGTTCTTTGCGGGATTCTCGGCCCCCGACTCCCCGGCAGCGGACCGGCGTTCCGGAGAGCGCGCCGTGCTCGAAGCGAAAAGAAAAAAAGCACTCCGCGATTATGGGCTGAGCCTGAGCGGCGGCTACCTGGAAAACATCGAGCAGGGGGTGCTCGACGACGCGCAGATCTTCTACAAGCGGCGGGCGCGGCTGGAACTGGAGTGGGACGTGCTCGACGGCGGCTACCTCGACCAGCGCTACGAAGCGCGCGAACTCGACAACGAGATCCAGCAACGGGCCCATGAGCAGCGCCGCGAACGTCGCGATGCGCGGTACGGCCGCCTGCAAAACCGGATCATTCACCTGTTCAACGAGCAGAAGATCCCTCTGCTGGAACGTCGCCTCCCGGTTTTAAAAGACCTCCTGGACATCGTCACCGAGCTGCATCGGGCGGACTACGTGCCCCGCAAACGCGTCTTGAAGCTCCGCTCGCAACGCGCGCAGGCGGCGCTCCGGCTGGACAACTACCGCGCCTACAACCGGCAGTTCGCCGATGTGCCTCTGCCCTCCGCCCCCGAACTGCCCGTCATAAAGCTGTCGGCAACAGGGCTCGAAGCCGCCCTCGGCACGCCTGCGCCTTCAGACCGCCTCGCGGCGCTGCGCACCGAACGCAGACGCCTGGAGAACCAGCCGCTCCGCGACATTTCCCTGAGCCCGCACCTGCGCTACAACGCCTACCACAGCCCCAGCGCCGCCGACCAGACGCTGCGCGAGTACTTCTCCGTCGGCGTGTCCTTCGCCGTGCCGATGACCGTACTCTTTGGATCCGACGCCGGCGTGGCCGAGGCCCGGCGGCAGCAACGCGAAACCGAAGCCGAACAGACCGCCGCCGAAAAACGCAAGGAGGTGTTCAACCACTACTACGAATATCTGTACACGCTCGAACAGTACGTCAATTTCTACGAAAAGAAACTGCGGCTGCGCACGCAGGTGCGCGACATGCAGACCCGGCAGTCCCTCGACGATCCCGGCTACAGCCCGCTGGATCTGCTCGCTCGCCTCAACCGCTTGCTGAGCGTACAGGTGGAGTTGGTGGACCTCCGCCAGAAGATGTACCTGAAGCTGGTCAAGCTGTCCACCTACTTCACGGAGGGCACGATTC
Source organism: Bacteroidetes bacterium SW_4_67_19 (assembly GCA_003023275.1). Taxonomy (GTDB): domain Bacteria; phylum Bacteroidota; class Rhodothermia; order Rhodothermales; family Salinibacteraceae; genus QS-8-64-10. Next base: position 3,107 of record PXTX01000129.1, on the reverse strand, counting down.
CGACCCTGGCGACCCCGGTCGACGTACCGCAGCTGCTCACCTCCCCCGCTCAGCCTGAGATTCAGTGGCGCCCCGATTCGGCGAGCGCGCGTGCCTCCTTGCCCGACCGCTCGGATGCGGCGAAGGCCTCCCCCGACGCCCCGCCCCGGTCTATGCGCCGCTCCGTCTACGTCTGGTCCGACACCTTCGAAGATCACGACAACGACGCGCTTCTCAGCTACCTGCGCCGCAATGGCATCGAGCGCGTTTTTCTGTCGCTGGGCGGGGCGACAGGTACCGAAAAGGCGCGCGACTTCTTCCGGCGCGCCGGCGAGGCGGACGTGGCCGTGCAACTCATGATCGGCAGCAACGTGCTCGTGTACCCGCGCAACCGGGACCGCCTGGACACGCTCGTGCGCGCGGCGCAGACCCTCGGCGCCGAGGGCGTGCACCTCGACGTGGAGCCGCACACCTTCGACGACTGGGACGAACGCCGCGCCTTCTACCTCGACCGCTACGTCGAGATGCTCCGCCAGGCCCGCCGCCTGACCCGCGAGGCTTCCCTGAAGCTCAGCGTGTCCCTCCCCGTCTTCTACGACGAGGAGACCCTTCAGACCATTTTCCCGCTCACCGACGGGGTGAACCTGATGGCCTACCAGGACGATGACGTGGACGACGTGGTGCGCAAGACCGCCGAAGAGCGCGCGCTGAACGCCGACAAGGTGCGCCTGGCCCTGCGCCCGCAAGACTTCGACGATCCCCGGGCGTTGCGCAGTTTTATGGAACGGTTCGCGCGCCTGACTCCCGTCGCGCAGTTCACCTTGCACGACCTGGCGCACCTTCTCTCAGTGGAAGACAGCCCCTTCGCCGTCCCTGGGAAGTGACTGTTTCCTCTGCCCCGACGAACCCCGGACCCGCCCGATGAGGAGCAGCAGTTTTCGTTCCGATTCCTCTTCCGAAGGCGACCTTCAGGAGCGCACGCAGCAGCGGCGCCTCCACTGGGACAGAATTTTCTACCTGGGGCTGTTGGCATTGCTCCTGTTCCTGCTGGCCCGTTACGTCGTGTATGGCTACTTCTACATCGAGAGCGACGGCCAGGTCGTCACGGGCACGTTCGACGTGCGCTTTGCCTCGGACGTGCGCGTGCAGGAGTTTTTCAAAGAGGAAGAAGAACACGTAGAACGCGGCGCGCCGCTCTTCCGCTACACGCTGGCCGACCGCGAGGAAGAAGATCCCGAAGCCCCCGCTTTGCCCTCTTCCGAACAACGCGAAGAGGCCCTCGACCTCCGCGAAGAGGCCCTCGACCTCGAAGAGGATCTCACCTTGAAGCGAATCGAGCTGCGCAAAAAACGCAAGCTGCTCGCCCGCCAGCGCGACCGGCTGGAGCGCATCCGCCGGGGGACCTACCTGGACGTGTACACGGCGGAGGAGCTGGAAGCAGCCGAGCACGAAGCAACCGAACTGGAAGCGGACGTGCAAGCTCTTCGGCAAGAGATTCAAACCCTCCGCACCAAAAAGCAACGGCTTCAAAACCGGAGCGAAGCGCAGCAGCAACGACGACGGCTTTCTTCCTCCAACGACTCCCTCGGCCGGTCGCGCACGTACCGGTCGCCCGTTTCGGGCACCGTCACGGACCTGTTCGCACGTCCCTCCGAGGTCGTGCTCGTCTCCGAGCGCGTCATGACCATCAACCTGAACGATTCGGAAACGCTCTACGTGAAAACGGTCCTCGAGCAAGAAGCGCTGGACCACCTCAGTGAAGGCGATCTCGTGCGCATCGAACACGTCAACGGAGAAGAGACGCTTGGGCGCGTGCGCCACCTCTTCCCGACTTCCTCCGACCGCGCTGACAAGTCGCGCTCGGAGTACGTGCAGATGAACCGCCGCATCGTCGCTGAGATTTATCCCGACACCCCCGAGGCGCGCGCCACGTGGAGCCGCCTTCAGCGCATGGGCCTGACGGTCTACCGGCCCAAGTTCTGGTCGCCCACGACGGACCTGTGGCCGTTCTGAAATGCACGCGCTGAAATGCACGCGCGCTCGTAGCGAGCGTTCGTAGCGAGCGCTCCGTCGTCGCCTTTTTCCCCGAGCGAACCGACCGACGCCATCGAAGACGTACCGTTCAGCGAACAGACCGGCAGCAACGGGTGGCCCGTCGAGCAACATGAGGACTTCGCCTTCTACGTCGTGCGCGGCGATGACCCGTTCGACGTGGAACTCCTGCGCGGCGTGGACGCCGTCGCGCGGCGTAGACGCCGTCGTCGTCGATTGCGAGACGGCCCCCGACCCGCTCGACGCAGTGCGCGCGGTGCGCGCCCACACCGACCGCGCCATCTACCTCAAGCCGGTCTTCCTGCTCAACGCGAGAAAAATGCGCGAGCGCCCCGGCGGGGGACGCGCCGTGCTCCAGTCGCTCACCGACGGGCGCGTCTACACCCTCGAGCGCCTCGAGGCCGCTGCGCAGACGACCCGCGACATCCTGCGCCGGGATGAAGACTTCACGAACCTGCACTCTGTGAGCTTCGAAGACGAGGTGCTCACGAAAGTGTTGCTCTTCCTGGTGAGCCGCGACGAGGACGAACTCGTGCCCTTTCCCTCACGCACGGCCAAGCTCGGCTACGCCTACCCCATCGCCGACGTCAACTACCAGTTTCGGAACGAACAAAAAGCGCTCCGCGCGCTGGAGGTCGGCGAAAGTGACGGGCTGTTCGCAGGCGAATTTGTAGACGCCTGGTACGTGTGCAGCCACTGTTCCGAAAGCAACGTGCACCCGCGCGAGGTGTGCCCCGAGTGCGACACGCCCGACCTGCGAGAGGAAGACCTGGTCCATCACTTCCGCTGCGCCTACGTGGGCCCCATCTCCGACTTCCTTGACGAGCTGGGGACGAACACGATGGTGTGCCCGAAGTGCGAGCACATCCTCAACCACGTAGGGGTGGACTACGACAAACCGTCGAGCATTTTCACTTGCCGCAACGGCCACACGTCTCAAAATCCCCCCGTCGTCGCGCGATGCTTTACGTGCGGCACGGACACCCGCGCCGACCGTCTCAACAAGCGCACCTTCAAGCGCTTCGAGCTTACTCCGAAGGGTAAAGAACAGGCACGCACCGGCGTGATGGCCAATG
>PXTX01000128.1:7448-19185 GCA_003023275.1 Bacteroidetes bacterium SW_4_67_19 | reverse complement strand
GGACAGGTCTTCCTTGTCGGCGTACTTTTGAGCTTCTTCTCCAATTTCGTCGGGCACGTGAACGGAAACACGCATGGGGCGTTGGTTGCTATGCCACATAACGACGCGCACAACTGCACGATCAGCTTTGGCGAGCAGTTCCCAGTCGCGATCCCTCGCTCGCGAATCACGCAAACACGCCCATGCAAGACAGCTTCCATCCCGAGATCCTCTCCGGCGAGCACGTCGTCGTCACCGGCGGCGGCACCGGGCTGGGGAAGGCGATGGCCACCCGCTTCGCCTCCCTCGGCGCGCGCGTCACCGTCTGCGGGCGGCGCCCCGAGCCGCTGGACGACACCGTCGACGACATCGAAGGGCGCGGCGGCGCGGCTGAAGGCATTCCCTGCAACGTGCGCGATCCCGAGGCGGTCGAGGACTTTTTCGCCGAAGCCGAAGAGCGGCAAGGGAACGTCACACGCCTCGTCAACAACGCGGCGGCGAATTTCCTGGCCGCGTCGGAGGATATTTCCCCGAACGGATTCGACGCGATCATCAAGACGAACCTGTACGGCTCGTTTTACTGCACGCAGGCGTGCGGGCGGCGCTGGCTGGAGCGCGAGCAGGGCGGCGTCGTGCTCTCCATTGCCACGACCTACGCCGAAACGGGCAGCGCCTTCGTGCTGCCGAGCGCCATGTCGAAGGCGGGCGTCGTGGCGATGACGAAGTCCCTGGCCGCCGAGTGGGGAACGGCGGGCATCCGGCTCAATGCGGTGGGGCCGGGGCCGTTTCCCACCGAGGGCGCGTGGAGCCGCCTCTCGCCGCCGGGCATGGACCTGGAGGAGCAGATGAGGGAGCGCATTCCGCTCGGGCGCTTCGGGGAACCGGAGGAACTGGCGAACCTGGCGGTCTTCCTGCTCTCGGACCTGAGCAGCTACATGAACGGCGCCTTTCTGACCTACGACGGGGGCGAAGTGCTCGCGGCCGGGGGACAGTTCAACCAGTTCACCCAGCTGCCGCGCGAGCAGATCAAGGACCTGTTCGAGCAAATGCGCGATGGGGATGGATAGTGGATGTACCAATTGCAAAAGCTCATTGTGCACCTTTTCGGTCCACCATGACGCGCGAAAACACCCGTAGCGACGCAGCGCGGGGCCTTGCGTCATACCCCTGTGGTGCTCCGTCGCTAACTATCACGGTAATACCCCGAAAATGCACAGTTAACTTCGGTATCTGGTAATGGTAGATGGTGAGTGGTTTTTGACGTGCAACGGCAGCAAGCTGAGAACCATCGACTATCGAGTGAGCGAAGCGAACGGACCATCTCCCATCGAGCGAGCAACGCGAAGCGGACCAGTATTTGCATTGACATTCTGTGAAGCGATACGTATTCATGCCGTAACGATCCCTTTACAGAAGCTTCAGCAACGATGGCCGCGCTCTCCCTCGACACGTTCTCGCGCGCCGCTTACGACTACGAGCAGGCACAGTACCGGGTGCTCGGCGGGCTCAAGCGCGCGCAAGACGCCTTTTCGGAAAACCGCATCTACCCGCACCTCGGCCGGCTGGCGGAGTTGCATCGCACGCTCCGGCTCGTCCTGAAGCGCTCAGAAGACGTGCGCAAGGGGCAGCCGCGCGAGATCAAAGAGGTCGACCTCGAAAACAAGCAGGTCGTCTACGAATGGCCCGAGCTGGACGAAGGCCAGATGGCCGACGTGAAGGCGCTGATCGAGTGGGCGCTCCCGCACCTGCGCGAGACGTTGGAGGAAGGAAAGACGATTTTCGAATTCGTCGATGAGAACCTGCGCCTCGAGGAGGTGGGCCTGGTGCCCCAGTACCGCCGCGAGGGCTACTTGCTCGTGCCGGATCGGGAGGCCGGCGCGCTGCACGTCATGCAGTACACGCTCTCGATCTTCGACGGGAGCACGGGCGAGAGCGGCGAGCGCTACCGCCGCCTCAAAACGACGCCCCTTAAAAGCATCGACTATGCCTCGGGGCAGGCCCCCGATCCGCAAAAGGTCAAGCTCGACCTGCTGGAGGAGCACCGCGAGCTGCCCAATCCGGCGACCTACTTCTTCGACGCGGGCGTGGACTTTCCCTTCGAGCCGACGGTCTTTCCCATTGCCAGGCGCAAGCTGATGCGCTACCTTTCGGGCGCGGAGGGCGAGGCGTGAGGGCGTGAGAGCGTGATATGTGTCACGTGCGACGTTGTACATGACACGCAAGCACGTCCCGTCCGAAAAAGGCACTCGGTGTTCTCGAAGGCAGCAGCATTGCGTTCCATCTAAAACGAGCGCGTCCAGCGACTTTGTTAACAAAATTTTTCCCTCTGCGTCCAGGATGCGAAGTGATTCTCGCAGGGGCGGACTGATATACTGTTAGCGTTTCAGTTTAAGAATCGCCGCAACTGTCCCGGCCCGGTCCGAAGCCTTTATGCTCCGAAGCGCTACTGCTGCGTTCGTCCTGCTCGCCAGTTTTGTTCTGCTCGCGGCTCCTGCCACGCCGGCGCGAGCGCAGTCGGCAGGTCCGGCCGAGCAGACGCTCTACGTGAAGTTCGAGTCGCAGTCCGTCCAGGCCGTCGAGCAGGCGACCGACGCGCGCGGTGCGGTCACGCAGACGAATGCGCAGGGCGTGCCGCAGACGGCGATTGCCTCGGTGAACCAGCTCAACGCGCGCTTCGATGCGCGGGGCATGAAGCGCGTCTTTCGGCCCGCCGGCAAGTTCGAGCAGCGCCACCGCGCCTTCGGGTTGCACCGCTGGTACGAGGTGCGTCTTGCAGCGAGCACGTCGATGCAGGCGGCGGTAAGCGCCTACGCCGCGAGTTCCAGCATCACGGTCGCCGAAGAGCGGAAGGAGAAGGAGTTCAAGGACGGCTACGAGCCGGGCGCGACGACGGCGCACCGCGCCAGCGCTTCGGAGGCGCAACGCGCGCTGGGGGAGCCCAACGACCCGCTCTTCGATCAGCAGTGGCACTACCGGAATACCGGCCAGTCCCCGCCCGGCGGCACGTCCGACGCCGACATCGACCTGCCGGGGGCCTACGACATCGAGCGCGGCGACTCGACCGTGGTCGTGGCCAATCACGATGAAGGGATTGATGTCGACCACGAGGACCTCGAAGCCAACGTGTGGGTCAATGAGGGCGAGACTCCCGGAAATGGCATCGACGACGACGACAACGGCTTCGTCGACGACGTGCACGGCTACAACTTCGTCGACGGCGAAGGCCCCATCGCGCCCGGCGAGCACGGCACCCACACCGGCGGCACCGTCGCGGCGGTTACGGGCAACGGTACGGGCGTGGCCGGCGTGGCCGGAGGGGGCGACGAGGGCGGCGGCGTGCAGGTGATGAGCGCGCAGATCTTCGGCGACAGCGGCTTTGGCGGAGTGCCCGAGTCGTTTACCTATGCCGCCGACATGGGAGCGGTCATCTCGCAGAACTCCTGGGGCTACAGCCAGCCCGGCGCCTTCCCGCAGGTCACGCAAGACGCCATCGACTACTACCTCGCCAACGCCGGCGGGGCGGGCACGCCCATGCAGAGCAGCGTCATGATTTTCTCGGCCGGCAACGACGCCAACGACGGCGACGGCCAGCCGCCCGATGCGCAGTGGTACCCCGGCTACTACGAGCCCGTCATGGCCGTCGCGTCCACCAACATCGACGACGAGCGCACCGGCTTTTCCAACTACGGCGAATGGGTGGACCTCGCCGCGCCCGGCGGTACGGATCTCCCCTTTGACGAAAACGACGTGCTGAGCACCATTCTCAACGACGAGTACGGTTACCTCGCCGGCACGTCGATGGCTGCGCCGCACGTTTCGGGCGCGGCGGCGCTGGTGGCCTCGTTTCGAAAGGACCTCACCGGCGACGAAGTGCGCGAAGCCCTCGCCAGCACTGCCGACGACATTTCGGGTGAAAACCCCAATTTCGATGGGCTCCTGGGGGCCGGGCGCCTCAACGCACGCCGGGCGCTGGAGGGCTTCGACCCCGACGACGGCACGCCGCCCGGCCTGATTACCGACCTGGAGGGCGCGCCCACCGACCTGGGCAACACCGTGGAGCTGACCTGGAGCGCTCCCCCTGACGACGACGGCGCCCCCGACAGCGGTCCGGTCTTTTCCTACCAGATTGCCTACACCACGGACGGTCCCATCGAGGACTCGACCGCCTTCGCCAACGCCACGCTTGCGGCCAACGACCCGCTCCCGGCGGAGAACGTGGGCGACGCGCAGACGGCGCTCGTTCGGGATCTTGCCTTCGAGACGGAGTACTTCTTCGCCGTGCGCGCCGTCGACGACAACGGCAACACGTCGCTCTCCTCGGGGCCGGCCTCGGCGACGACCGGCGCGCCGCCGGAACTGGCGCTTTCGCCCGGCGCGCTCGACGTGACGCTCGAACCGTTCGCCACCAACGAAACGCAGCTTACAATCTCTAACGACGGCACCAGCGCGCTGGCGGTGGACCTGCGCGTCGACTACCGCGCGGAAGACCAGCCGCCGGCGCAGCCCGAGTTTTCCAGTACGACCGACTTCGAGCGCGGGGACCGCGAATCTCGCTTCGGTCCCGCACCGGACGCGACCGGCGGGCTTTCGAGCGCGGGCGGCGCCCTCCCGGACGCGATCGGCGACGCCCGCGGCTACGGCGTCGACGCGATCAGCCGTCAGTTCTCGAGCCTCCCGCTCGACGCCCCGCGCGAGATCGTGCCCCTCTCCACACAGCCGCCACAGGGCTTTTCCGCTGCCGGCGTCGTCGGCCCGGTGCCCACCGACGCCTACGCCTTCGTCGGCACGGCGCTCTACCAGATCGACGTGCCGACCGGTGCGTTTTCGAAAATCGGTGACGTGCCGGCCGCCTCCAGCGGGTCAGGCTTTTCGGGAATGGCCTTCGACCCGGCCGACTCGACCTACTACGGCGTCACCGTTGCCGAAAGCGGGGCGGAGCTGTATACGCTCGCCATCACCGATTCGAGCGTGTCGGCCACCTCCGTCGGGACCGTCGACGAGGCGCCGGGGGCCATCGCGCTGGCGGTCGGCGGCGACGGGGCGCTCTACACCTACGGCATCAACAACGACGAGTTGGTGCGCCTCGACAAAGAGACCGCCGAGGGCACCGTGATTGGCTCCATTGGCTTCGACGCCAACTTCGCGCAGGGAATGGCCTACGACGAGGTGAGTGGCCGGCTCTACATGGCGGCCTTCAATGACGCCGCCTCGCAGGGGGAACTGCGCGTCGTGGATACCGAGACGGGCGGCACCGCGCTGGTCGGCACGCTCGGGCGGGGCGGGGTGAATATGGGCTGGTTCGCGACGACCGTGCCCGAGGAGGCCGGCTACCTCGAAATCGCCTCCGACACGACCGTCGCGCCCGGCTCGTCGGTAACACTCGACGCCGCCTTCGACGCCGACGGCCTCGTGCGCGGCGACTACAACGCCGAAGTCATCCTCACCAGCAACGACCCGGACGACTCGCCCACCGATGTGCCCGTGACGATGAAGGTGCGCGGCGGCGCGCCCGACGTGGCGCTCGGTGCCGACGCGCTCGACTTCGACACCATCGTGGAAGGCGATTCGACCACGCGCGAGCTTACCGTGCGCAACGAGGGCAACCTCGCGCTCGACGTGACCGACTTTTCTACGAGCAGCGATGCGTTCCTCGTCGAAGAGATCCCCGGCGATTCGCTCTCGGTGCCGCCGTTCGACAGCACCACCGTCCGCGTCACCTTCGCCCCGCCCTCAGACGGGGCCTTCTCCGAAACGCTCACCCTCGCGACCAACGACCCGGACGACGGCACCGTCGACGTCCCGCTCAGCGGCGACGCCATTCCCGCGCCCGGCCTCGCGGTGTCTCCCGACTCGCGCGGCGCCACGCTCACTGCCGGCGAGGCGGTCACGCGTTCCCTCACCATCGAAAACACCGGCGATAGCGAGCTGACGGTGGACCTGCGCGCGGCCTTCTACGAGGGGGCGCGCCCGAACTTCGACTTTCCCATCGCGCCGGAGGACGCTTCCGGCAGCAGCGCCGAGGCGACGCTCGGGCGCCTCGAATCCGCCTCGGGCGCAGAGGTCGCCGCCGCCGACACGTCCGCCATCGCGCCGCAGGGCGTCAACGGCTACGGCGTGGTGACGCTCACCACGGGCGTGCGCGAGTTTGCGACCTTCGACGTGGGCACGCCCGGCGGCGTGGACGCCATCGACCAGATCGAGGTGGGCGGCTTTTCCGGTGCCGGCGCCATCGGCGACGACCCGTCCGTCGCGTACACGTTCTTCGACCAGGCGCTCTACTCGGTTGACACCGGCACGGGCGGGATCGGCAAGATCGGGACGGCGGAGACGGAGTTTCCCCCGACGGGCATGGCCTACGACGCCGCGACGGACACGTACTACCTGATCGACTCGAACGGGCAGGGCTCGACGCTCTACACGATCGACGTGGACGACGCCTCCATCGAAAACGTCGGGGCGGTGACGAACCTGCCGGGCGCCATTGCGCTGGCGGTGGGGCGAGGCGACCGGCTCTACGCCTACGGCGTGGTCGAGGACCGACTGGTGCAGATCGACAAAGGCTCCGCCGAGGGCACGGTCGTCGGGCCGATTGGCTTCGACGCCAACTATGGGCAGGGCCTGACCTGGGATTGCGCGCCGTCGACACCGAGACGGGCGCGACGGCGCTGGTGGGCGTGCTCGCCGAGCGCGGGCTGACGCGCCAGTTCGGCTGGCTCGCCACGGGGGTGCCCCGCGATCGGGGCTTCCTCTCGTTTTCGAAGCGCGACGTGACCGTCTCGCCGGGCAACTCGAAGAGCGTGGACGTAACCTTCGAGGCCGATAGCCTAAAGCCGGACTCCTACTTCGCCGACCTCGTGCTCGACACCAACATTCCTGCGCGGCCACTCGTGCGCGTTCCCGCCACGCTGACGGTCGAGCCGGCGCCGTATCCGTTCGCCCTCTCGCCGGAAGACATCAGCGCGTCGCTCGACCTCACCGAGGGCGACAGCACGGTGACCCGCGCACTCACCGTCGAAAACACGACCGACGAGGCGCAGAACTTCCGCGTCGAGACGCGCGGCAGCGCCGGCGACGGAGCCGTGTCGCGGAGCTTCCGCTCCCCCGCGCAACGCCGCCGCTTCGAGGCGCTCCAGCAGCGCCGCGCCGAAGCGGACGCCGCCACAGACGCGCCGCCGCTCTCGTACGGCTCGAACGGCCAGTTGCGCGGCCCCGACGGCCCGGTGAGCACGCCCGACCGCCGCCGCGCGGCGGATTCCGCGTCGTCGTCTTCGTCGCCGCTGCTGGCCGCGCCGCGCGACATGAGGGCCCACTCCTCGGTTATCGTACCGCCCAAAGACCGCGCCTTCCTGCGGTTCGACCTCGGCACGCCGAGCGACCTCTTCGCCCTTGCGCCGGCTCCGTTCATACGCGCCGGCGACTTCGCGCCGCGTGAGACGGCGTTCTACTACGCCATCAACGACGAGAACAACCAGCTTCTCGAGGTAGACACGGAAACCGGCGAGCGTACCCCCGTCGGCAGACTGCCGACGCAAAATGGGGACGAAAAGTGGCGCGATCTGTCCGGCCATCCCGTCAACAACAAGCTCTACGCCGTCTCGGCGATTTTTGGAAACCGGTCGCGTTCGTTCCTCTACGAGATCGATCCCCGGACCACCGAGGCGACGCGCATCGGCGAGATCACCGGCGTGAGCGGCAGCAGCTTTGGGACCGACGTGCGCTCGCTGGCGATCGACGAAAACGGCACCTTCTACGCCGGCGAGCTCAACACCAACCAACTCGTCAAGCTCGATCCCGAAACCGCCGAGGCGAGCATCATCGGCGAGTTCGGGTTCGACGTGAACTGCGTGCAGAGCCTCGACATCGAGCTCGCGACGGGCACGCTCTACATGGCGACGGGCCGTACGACCAACTTCTTCGGCTGCCGCGGCGAGCTGCACACCGTCGACCCGGAGACCGGCGAGGCTACCTTTCGAGGCACCTTTGGCCAGAACGGGATCAATCTCAGCTTCCTGGCGATGCCTTCCGGCGGCTTTCTCTTCGCGGAGGCCGACCCGACTGGCGGCACCGTCCCCGCCGGCGGCGAGACGACCGTCGACGTGCAGATCGACGCGACGGACCTGCGCGACGGCGCCTACGAGGCGGAGGTCGCCGTCATCGCCGAGGCCTTCGGTGAGCCGGAGCGCACTGTGCCCGTCGCGCTCGACGTGACCGCCGCCCCGGTCGCCACGTTTCGTCCCCAGGCGCTGGCCTTCGGCACGCAACCCGTCGGCGGCGACACCACGGCCGTGGTCACGCTCACCAACACGGGCCGCGACGTGCTCGACGTGACGGGGCTGGAAGCGACGACCGACGCCTTCTCGCTCGCCGACACGACCACGACGAGCTTTTCGCTCCAGCCCTCGCAGGCGCGCGCCATCGCGGTGACGTTTGCGCCGCAGGACGTGCAGTCCTACGACGGACGCCTTACGCTCAGCTCCAACGACGGGCGCTCGGGCGTGTCGGTGCCGCTGACGGGCGAAGGCGCGGCGGCGGCGACCGTCGCGGTGACGCCGGAGAGCGGCTTTACCATCGACGTGCAGGGCGGGAGCCGTTACGAGCGCACCTTCGCGGTCGAAAACACCGGCGGGAGCGTGCTCGACTACGCCGTGCGCGACACCTTGATCGGCGCAGCGGAGACGGCCGCGCCCGACGAGGCGCAGGACGTCGTCTTCGAGGACGTGCTCGTCGAGGAAGGCTTCGACGGCGGCATTCCGTCGAGCTGGACCGTAGTGGAAGGGCGAAAGATCGCCTGGACGACCAGCGGCTCGAACTACACCGGCGGGGACGGCCGGGCCGCCTACGCCGACGCCGGCAATACCGACGACACCGACGACATGATGTTCAGCACGGCGTTGCGCACGCCCTCCCTCACCGCGCGCTCCGGCGCCTACACGCTGACCTACCGGGCCAATTACATCAAAGCGCCCACCGACGGCCAGGACACGCTCGACGTGGATATCTCCACCGACGGCGGGGATTCCTGGACGACCCTGCTGCGCTGGACCGAGAGCCACGGCGAGTTCAAAGGCGCGCCCGGCGAGCGCGTGCAGCTGTCGCTCGGCGAATACGTCGAGGCCGGCGACGACTTCATGGTGCGCTGGCGCTACCACGGCTTCGGCGGTGGCTCCGGCGGCTGGTACGCGCAAGTTGATGAAGTCGACATCTCCGGCGGGCTTAGCTTCCTGGCCGTCGAGCCGGGCAGCGGCGACGTGGCTCCCGGCGAAACCGACTCGGTGGACGTGCGCGTCGACGCGGGCGAGCTGCCGAGCGGCACGTACGAAGGCGCGCTCGCGCTCTCCACCAACGACCCGACCCAGCCGCTCGCCTCGGTGCCGCTCACGGTGGACGTGGCCGCTTCGCTGACCGCGCACCCCGGCGGCGAGGATCTGACTCGGACGCACCCCGGCGAGACCGTGCAGGTGCCCGTGCGCATCGACCGCCCGGCGGAGCTGAGCGATGCCAGCGTCTCCTCTTACGAATTCGCGCTTGCCTATCCCGATTCGCTCGTTACCGCGACGGGCGTTGCGACCGAAGGGTCGCTTTCGGAAAGCGGCGTGGACGTGTCCCTGGGCGGAGCCGACGACGACACGCCGGGCCGGGTCAGCGTGAGCGGAAGCGCCACGGGCGACGGCGCGATCGGCTTTGCGGAGGGCGCGAGCACACTCGTTTTCGTAGAGATGCAGGCCACCGGCGACGCGCTGGGCGAAGGGGCGCTTTCGTTCTCCGGCTTCCAACTGGACGGCGGAGACGAGCCGGTGCGCCGCGCGTCGTCGAGCGTGCGCGTCACGCCGCTCTACGGCGACGCCACCTTGAACGCCGAGGTGTCGAGCCTCGACGCCAACCAGGTGCTCCGTTTCCTCGTCGGGGAAGTGGAGCTTTCCGACGTGGCGCAAACGTCGGTGGAGGTGTCCGGCAACGGATCGGTGTGGGCCTTCGACGCGGCGCTCATCTTCGAGAAGTTGCTCGGGGAGATCGACTGCTTCCCGGTCGACGAGGGCTGCAGCGGCGGCGGGGCGTCCGCGCTGGCCGGCGCGCAGCAAGAAGGGGCCGTCGGGACGCTCGCCTGGGGCGAGTCGCAGCAGGCCTCCGGCGCCGGGAGCGATTCCGGGAGCGATTCCGGCGACAAGGGGACGCCGACGGCGCGCGACGCCTCCTTCACGCGGGTCCCGCTGAAACTCGAGGACACCTCGGGGCCGGTGCGCGCGCTTCAGTTCACCGTCGAGCTCGACCAGCGCAAGGTGGCGCTCGAAAACGTGGAGAGCCGCCTGCCGGACGACTGGCAGGTGGCGCACCACGTCACCGACGGCGGCGAGCTGAAGGTGGCGATGGCCGGGCGGACGCCGCTGGAGACGGGTCCGGTGGCGGCGGTGACGCTGCGCTGGAAGCAGCGCCCCTCGGCCCCCACTGGCAGCGCCGGCGGGGCCGCGCCGGCGGGAAGCCAGCAGGTCGCGCTCGCGGGCGAAGCCGCGCTCAACGAGGCGGCGCCGCAGGCGCTGGAGCGCACGACGGTGCGCGTGGTGCCTGACGAGTTTTCGCTCGATGGCAACTACCCGAACCCGTTCCGCCAGTCGACCAAGATCGCCGTCAGCCTCCCGTCCGACGCGGACGTGACGCTCGAAGTCTACGACGCGCTGGGCCGCCGCGTTCTGCGCCGCGAGCGCACGATGGCCGCCGGGGCGGGGCGCACCTTCGAGGTGGGCGGCGCGTCGCTCGCCTCGGGGGTCTACTTCTACCGCGTGACGGCCGAGGCGGAGGATGGCGGCGAGCACAGCCAGACGGGCAAGATGATTCTGGTGCGGTAGGAGTGTGCGCGGCGCGTGCAACGTGTAGCGTTAAACGTGCAGCGTGGAACGTGGGACGCGCATCCTCCCGCTTCGACGAGCTACTTCATTCCTCTGGATTCCGAAGCCTCCTATGACTGACGATACGCTTTTTCTTCGGTTCGGCGCACTCGCTCGGCGCGTGGTTCGGAGCGGTCTGCTGCGAGGCGCGTTGCTGGCCGTTCCGTTGCTGGTCGCCGTGCTGCTGGGGGCGCCGTCGGCGCGCGCGCAGGCCGACGTGCCCGTGTCGCTGCCGAACCGGGCCGGCCTTGCCGTCGATGACACGGTGGACGTGCCCGTTCGCGTGGGCGCCGCGCTTCCCGAAATGCCCGAGGTGCGCGCCTTCGACGTGCGCATCGGCTACGACCCGGCGGTCGTCAGCTTCGTCGATACGGTCGTGACGGAGGGGACGCTGGCCGAGGCGTTCGGGTCGGTGCAGGTGGGCGTGCCCGAGGCGGGGCAGATCCGGCTGGCCGCTGCCGAGGGCGACGGCGCGCCTCTTCCCGGCGAGTCCGGTTCGCTCGTGGTGCTCGAAGCCGTCGTCCAGGGCGAAGGCCGCAGCTCGCTGACGTTCGACTTCTTTCAGTTCAACGAAGGCGACCCGGCGGCCGCGCTCACCGACGGGGTGCTCACCACCGACGAGGAGTTCGATCCCGCGCCGGGGGTGGTCGTCAACGAAATCCTGTCCGACCCGCCCAGCGGGGGAGCCGGCGACGCCAATGGCGACGGCACGCGCGACCCGGAGGACGACGAGTTCGTCGAAATTGCCAACAACGGCGACGCCCCGATTGACCTCGGCGGCTACCGCCTTTCCGACAGCGAAGGCCGGCGCCACGTCTTTCCCGAAGGCACCCGGCTTACGGTGGGGCAGGGCGTGGTGGTCTTCGGCGGCGGCAGTC
>PXTX01000128.1:0-7339 GCA_003023275.1 Bacteroidetes bacterium SW_4_67_19 | reverse complement strand
CTTCACCGGCGCGTTCGTCCCGCACACCCAGATTGGCTTCGACCGCAACGACGACGGCACGCCCGACGCCTATTCCCCCGGCTTCGAAAATGACAGCGCGACGCCGCTTCCCGTCGAGTTTGCCGGCGCGCCCACGCCCACCGTCGAGGGCCGCGACGTGGTGCTCACCTGGCGGACGCTCACGGAGACGAACAACGCCGGCTTCTACGTGCAGCGCAAGCGCAAAGGAACCGCGAGCTGGACGCGCGCCTCCGCGTTGGTGCCCACGAAGGCCGAAGGCGACGCTTCCGGTGAAGGGCATACCTACCGCTACCGCGTGATGAGCCTCGCGCCGGGGCGCTACCGGTTTCGCATTCGGCAGGAGGACCGCGACGGCGTTCGGTCGGCGGGGCCGGCGACGGCGCTCGTGGAGGTGGGGCTGGAGAAACAATTTTCCCTTCATGCTCCCGCGCCGAACCCGCTGCGTCCGGGCGAAACGGCGCGCCTGCCCGTTAGCGTGCCGGAGGGGGAGGCCGTCGAGGGGGTGCTTTACAACAGTCTCGGGCAGCAGGTGCGTCGGCTCGAAGCGAGCGGGGCGGCGGTGACGGTGCGCGCGGAGGACCTCGCAAGCGGCCTCTACTTCGTTCGGATCGAGACCGACTCGGGCCGCACGGCTACGCAGCAGGTCACGCTCGTGCGATGAGGGCGTTGCGTGGGGATGCGTGTTGCATTGCACGTGCTACGCGTCGCGTTCGATGATCCGTTGGGCCGCAGCGTGTCCGCTTTCGGCCGCGTCGCCGACGGAGACGCCCGCGCGGTAGTTGCCGGCCAGAAGCAGCCCGGGGGCGTCTGCTTCGATCTGGTCGATGGCCCCCTTGACGCGCCCGTAGCCGACGTGGTACTGCGGAATGGCGCGCGGCCAGTGCATGCGCCGGCGGAAGACGGGCGGGTCGTGGGCGCCCAGCAGGTGGCGCAGGTCGTGGTAGGCGGCTTTGAAGACTTCCTCGTCCGGGGCGCCGGCCAGGTCGGGGTTGCGCGTGCCGCCGACGAAGCTCGTCAGCAGGACGCGATCCGAGGGCGCGCGGTGGGTCGACAGCCTCGCGCGGGAAGCCGGTCGCCACGACGCTCACGGGCGGGTACGACACGTCGTCCAGCGGGGTCGTGTCGGCGTCGAGGGCGGGCGCGAGAGCTGAGAACGCCGGCAGCGACCCGCTCCACACCAGCGCGTCGAAGGTCGGGTCTTCCAGCGAGGGGGCCTGCTGGGGAGGGTCGCCTGCGTCGGGAGGAGCGAGGCTCACGCGCCAGCGGCCTTCGCCGGTGCGGCGCAGGGCCTGCACTTGCGCCTCGTAGCGCACCGGCTCCGAGATCCGGGCGGCCAGGGTGCGGGGCAGGGTGTCGAGGCCGCTTTGCAGTGAAAAGACGCCGCGTCGGGGAAGCGTCGTTTCCTCGTCGGGCTGGCCGAGCAGCCGCTGCACGAAGCGTTCGGCCACGCGCCGGGCCCCTCCGCTCGAGAGCGAGCCGTGGGCCTGCTCCAGTTCGTGGAGCTGGGGGAAGGCGTGCTGGATGGAAAGCCGTTCGGGGTCGCCCGCAAAGACGCCCGCCGTGAACGGGTCGAGGCCATAGTCGAGCACCTCCGGCCCCAGGCGGCGACGGGCGAATTCGGCGACGCTTTCCTCGTGCTCGACCGCTCCCACGAACGGCTCGGCCAGCAGGCGCAGCTTGGCCTGCGGGGAGAGCAGTTCGGTGCTGACGAGTTCGCGCAGCGAGGAGGGCAACGCCACAGGTCGCCCGCTGAAGGCAACGTAGCGCCGCTCGACGGCCTCGGCGGCGGCGACGTATTCGTCTTCGAGGCTCAGGGCGGCGAAAAGCTCCCCCAGCAGCGGCGTAGACGCACGCAGGCTGTTGGGGCCGAACTCCACGAGGTATTCCGGGGCGCGCCCGCTGTTCGAAGACCGTCGGTGTCAGGCCCGCCTCATCGAGGCGATAGGCCGCCGTAAGACCGGAAATTCCTGCGCCGATGACGCCGACTGAAGCCATAGGGGGAGGGCAGCAGAAGAAACTACGATCACGTGGGTGCGGTACAACAGCATCCAACCGAAAGTTCACTCCCACCCACAACGCAACGTTCGTATGGCTACCGAAGCAATGAACGAAAGCTGGCGCCGCATCCGCGACCAGGTCAAGTCCATCTGGAGCGACGTCGACTTCGACGACAAGGAAATGAAACGCGCGCGCGGCGAAATGGACAAGCTGGTCCGTCTCATCCACGACCGCACCGGCGAGCCGCCCGAAGACATCTACCGCAAGATGGGGGCGATTCTGTAAGCGTGATGCGCGAGGTCGCTTTCATCGAGTGATGCTCCAGTCGTTGCTTGATGGTAGAATCCCCGGGATGTTGTCCCGGGGCGTATGTCAAACAAGATCGCCCCCGTTGCCCGAAGCGCCTCGCTCCCATGCCCGAAGCGGCCTCCGCTCCCTCTCTCGGCACCGCTGCCGAGCACGACGACGCTTTCGAGCGCCGCGCCGAGCGCTACCGCGAGCTGCTGGAAGCGCGCGCGCGCCGCGCCGAGCAGATCCGCCAGGGCGGCGGGCCGGGGCGCATCGAGCGGGAGCACGAGCGCGGCAAGCTCACTGCCCGCGAGCGCATCGACGCGCTGCTGGACGACCCCGACGACTTCCACGAACTGGGTCTCTTCGCCGGGGACGAGATGTACGAAGAAGAAGGCGGCTGCCCCGCCGGCGGCACCGTCATGGGGCTGGGCGACGTGCGCGGCCGCCTCTGTCTCGTCGTGGCCAACGACGCGACAGTCAAAGCCGGGGCGTGGTTTCCCATCACCGCCAAGAAGAACCTGCGCGCCCAGGAGATCGCCCTCGAAAATCACGTCCCCATCCTCTACCTCGTCGACTCGGCAGGCGTCTTTTTGCCCCGGCAGGATGAGATTTTCCCCGACAAAGACGACTTCGGGCGCATTTTCCGCAACAACGCGCGGCTCTCCAGCAAGGGCATCCCCCAGATCGCCGCCATCATGGGCAGCTGCGTGGCCGGCGGGGCCTACCTGCCCATCATGAGCGACGAGGCGCTGATCGTCAACGGCACCGGCTCGGTCTTCCTGGCGGGGCCGTTTCTGGTGAAGGCGGCCATCGGGGAGGAGGTGGACGCCGAGACGCTGGGCGGCGCGGAGACGCACTCCGAGATCAGCGGCGTGACCGACTACATGGTCGACGGCGACGAGGAATGCCTCGCCAAAGTGCGCGACCTCGTGGGCCGCTTCGGGGAACGCGACAAAGCGGGGTTCGACCGCGCCGAGCCGGCGGACCCGGCCTTCCCGCCCGAAGAGATCCACGGCCTGATGCCCGAGGGCGACAACCAGCCCTACGACATGCGCGAGATCCTCGCTCGGCTCATCGACGCCGGTTCGTGGTCGGAGTACAAGGAAGGGTACGGGAAGACGCTCCTCTGCGGCTACGCGCGGCTCGACGGCTGGAGCGTCGGGATCGTGGCCAACCAGCGCGCGGTCGTCAAGGCCAAAGGCGAAACGGGCCGCGCCGGCGAGATGCAGGTCGGCGGCGTCATCTACGCCGACGCGGCGGACAAGGCGGCGCGCTTCATCATGAACTGCAACCAGAAGCGCATCCCGCTGGTCTTTTTGCAGGACGTGACCGGCTTCATGGTGGGCCGCCACGCCGAGCAGACGGGCATCATCAAGCGCGGGGCCAAGATGGTCAACGCCGTGGCCAACTCGGTCGTGCCCAAGTTCACCGTCGTCGTCGGAAACTCCTACGGCGCAGGCAATTACGCCATGTGCGGACGCGCCTACGACCCGCGCCTGATGCTGGCGTGGCCCTCGGCCAAAATCGCCGTGATGGGCGGGACGCAGGCCTCGAAGGTGCTCCTCTCGATCCGCAAACGCCGGCTGGAAAAGCAGGGGGAGGCGCTTTCGGAAGAGGAGGAAGAGGAGTTGCTGTCCGACATCGAGGACCGTTACGAAGAACAGACGACGCCCTACTACGCCGCCGCGCGCCTGTGGGTGGACGAGATCATCGCCCCGGCCGCGACGCGCGCCCGCCTCTCGCGCGGCCTCCGCATGGCCAACCTCAACCCTGAGCGCGAGCGCTTCAACCCCGGCGCGATCCAGACGTGACCTCGTCGGTTTGGGGGTTCGCGTTCGGAGTTTGACGTTCTTCGAGCCGCGGAGGGAGCATCCCGAACTCCAAACCCTAAACCGAAACGCCATGAACGTCATCCCTCCGCGCGTCCACGGCATCCTCGACTATGGGACCGTGGTCTTTTTTCTGCTGGCGCCCACGCTCTTTTCGAACGTGCTGGCCGGCGGGGTGGGCACGCTTTGCTACGTCCTGGCGGTGGTGCACCTCACCATGACGCTTCTGACAGACTTCCCGCTGGGCATGGTGGAAGTCATCGCGCTGGGGGTGCACGGGGTCATCGAACTGATCGTCTCGATCACGCTGGTGGTCCTGCCGTGGATTCTGTCGTCGACGTTTCAAACGGACCTCGCGGCGGGGCACGGCGCGCAGTGGTTTTACACCATCGTCGGCGTGGTCATCTTCGCCGTGTGGGCGCTCACCGACTACAGTTCGCCGCGCGCCACGTCGAAGACGAGCCCGAGGAAGACGAGCCCGAGGCCGAAGGAGGGGCTGGCGCAAGACCGTACGACATCGGACAGCGACGCGACATCGAGCGACGCGACATCGAGCAACACGGAGTAGCGCGCGCGGCGCACGCGAATCGAACGTCATCGGTACGAGTAGCCGCCCAGCTCCTCGCCGATTTCGGTGTGCTCGAAGTGGGAGCGCGCGTCGTCGAGATGCGCCTCCGCGAGGCCGGGCGGCAGGTGGACCAGCAGCAAACGTCCCGCGCCCGCCTCGGCGGCGATGCGCGCGGCGCCTTCGGCGGTGGAGTGGCCGGGGAAGTCGCCGTTGGCTTCGTGAACGAGCACGTCGGCCCCGGCGCCGAGGCGCGCGACGCTCGGGGTCGGCTCGGTGTCGCAGGAGTAGGCGGCGGTGCGCCCGCTCGGGCCGTGCTCGATGCGCAGGCCCACGTTGGGCTTGGCGTGCTCGACGGGCGCGGCAGTGACGCGCCACGTCTCGCCAGAGAAGACCAGCGCGTCTTCCTCGTAGGGGGCCTCGCGCCACTGGATCGTCGGCATGTCGTCCCAGCCGCTCGTGTCGAAGGCGCCGAAGGCGCGCTCTGCCTGCGCGAGCGCCTGGCTGATGCCGCAGACCGGCAGCGGTCGCCGCCGCCCCAGGAGCCACAGCCGTTCCATCAAGAGCGGAAAGCCGCTCACGTGATCGGCGTGTTCGTGCGTGAGAATCAGCGCGTCGAGGTCTTCGATGTCGAGCCCCGCCTGGCGGTAGCGCTGAATCGCGTCCCCGCCGCAGTCGACCAGCAGCGTCGAGGCGTCGCCCGCCTCCTCATCACTCGAAAACGCCAGCATCGTCGTCGTGCGGTGCGGGTCGCTCGCCGCCGCGCCGGTGCCTAAAAGATGCAAGGTGGGCATGGCGGTTTCGGGGTTCGGTTGAAGGCTTTCAACGTTCACCCGCGCGAAGCGCTATCGCTCGCGCTGCACGACGAACTGGGTGAGGTCCAGGAGCGCGTCGCGGGCCTGCGTCGGCGGGAAGTCGGCGAAGAGCTGCCGCGCTTCGTCGGCGAGGGCGTGCATCCGCTCGCGGGCATAGGTCAGGCCCCCGTGCTCCTCGGCGAAGGTCGCCACGGCGCGCAGGTCCTCGCTGTCTTTGTCGTCCTGCCCGACGATCTTGAGGATGCGCCGCCGTTCGCTGCGGCCCGCGCGGGAGAGCGCGTGAATGAGGGGCAGCGTCATCTTTTTTTCCTGCACGTCCAGCCCCAGCGGCTTGCCGGTGGCGCTCTGGGGGTCGAAGTCGAACAGGTCGTCGCGAATCTGAAACGCCAGCCCCAGCTTCTCCCCCGCCTCGTGCATCCGGTCGGCATGGCCCTCGTCGTCGGACGCGCTCAGGGCCCCGGCGCGCGTGCAGGCGCCGATCAGCGAGGCCGTCTTGTCGGAGATAATCTGGAAGTAGGTTTCCTCGTCGATGTCCAGCAGGCGCGACTTTTCGATCTGCAGAAGCTCTCCTTCGCTCATCCGGCGGATGGCGTCCGACAGGGCGTGAAGCACGTCGTAATCGCCGTGGTCGAGCGACAGGAGCAGTCCCTCGCTCAAGAGGAAATCCCCCAGCAGGACCGAGATTTTGTTGCCCCAGAGCGCATTGATCGAAAAGGCGCCGCGCCGCTGGTCGGCTTCGTCGACCACGTCGTCGTGCACGAGGGTGGCGGTGTGCAGAATTTCCACCAGCGCTGCCGCGCGGTAGCTCGTCTCGCGGACGCGCCCGCAACACTTGGCCGCCAGAAGCACCAGCAGCGGGCGAATGCGCTTGCCCTTCTGCTTGAGCACGTAGCGCGTCACCTTGTCGAGCAGGCCCACGTCCGAGCGCATCGCCTCGCGGAAGTAGTCCCGGAAGGCGTCCAGCTCGTCGTCGACCGGGCGGCGGACCGCTTCGAGCGTGACGGCCTCGCGCCGCGCCGGATCGAGCGGCGGAGCGGCAACGCCGTAGCGGTCGGAGGGGACGGACGTCGTTTCGAGCATGGGGCGGGCGAGCGAAGGAAAGAAGCCGCGCTGAAACAGAACTTTCAGAAATTATTGAAAGCTCTGCGGTCTGCTACGTCGCTCATCTGGGAAAAGTTTTGCACGATCTGGCAGACGTTACGTTTGGCGTGCGGGCGTTTGGGCGTGCGGAAGTGTATCGGACCGTGCGGCGTTGCCTCGGCACGAGCACAACCGCCGGCTGCTTTCGCAGGTCCGGGTCTTGTCCCGGTTCTGGTGGAACGTTCACCGGGCAAAAACCCCCGCGCCCCCGCACTCGCTACCCGAACCGATACTGTTTGCGGCGCAGGAGCCACAGAAAGAAGGGCACCCCGCAGACGGCCGTGAGGATGCCAACGGGCAGTTCCTGGCCGCCCAGCAGGGTGCGCGCGAGCGTGTCGGCCCAGAGCAAAAAGAGCGCCCCGCCCAGGAAGCTGATCGGCACGAGGCGGCGGTGTGCGGCGCCGATCAGGAGGCGAACGGCGTGCGGCACGATGAGGCCCACGAAGCCGATGGCCCCGGCACTGGCGACCAGCAGGCCCGTCACCAGCGCCGCCCCGCCGATGATTCCGCGCTTGAGCGTTTCGACCGAGACGCCGAGGTGGCGTGCCGGCTCCTCGCCCAGGAGCAGCGCGTCGAGCGGGCGGGCGAACATCCAGCATGCGCCCAGCCCTCCGACCGCCGCGAGGACGGGCGGTCGGTCGACCAGCGGCGCGACGGTCGCCAGCCAGAACAGCGCGAGC
>PXTX01000127.1 GCA_003023275.1 Bacteroidetes bacterium SW_4_67_19 | reverse complement strand
GGCTGAACCGCCGGCAACCGGCAGCCGCTCTCGTGACCGTGGCGACTGCTCCGCTCCTGAGCCATGCTTTTCGCCCGTGTCGCACCCCTGCTCCGAAGGCGGTGTCCTCCTGCTCCGAAGGGATCAAACGCGGAGCGTTCGCGGCTTTCAGCCTGCCGAGAGCTGCCGGGCTGATGGCGGCTTTCTCCTTCTGGGCCGCTGGCGCTTCGGTCATCGGGCAGGCACGCTCCTTTTCGACGAAGAAAAGCCGGAAGAGCCGCCCGAACGGTTGCGAAAACCGCAGGGCAGACGGAAAAGATAGCTCAGGGGCCTTCCCATGAAACGCTTTTGCAACCTCCCAAGCGCGCAAAAGCAAGGCAATGGCCGGATCGACCATGCGCACTCAAGAAACCACCAAAGGCCCAAAGAAACCTTTACCTCTACCTTTACCCCCGTCAACAACAAATCCCCTGACCCGTTGCGGCGAAGCAGATTAGGGGATTGTCGAAGTGCCCGAGGGCCGAGGCTAGACCCCGAGGCCTTGCAGGACGACGTTGCTGGTCCGAGCCACGGTACCGGTCCGCTGAGGCGAGTACCGTTGACTGAGGAGAACGACGCCCCTCGCCGTGACCATGCACCGCGCCAAGCGTTACCCGTATAACATATGCTCGTTTCTGGCCCGGTGGAGCGCACTGCCCGCCTGACAAGAAAGCTTTTGGAGTCACTGGCCCCCGTGCTGTTGCTGAGTCCCCGAATCTGTGCCCTATACAGAAAGATGCTTCAACTTTCGTAGAAATTAACCTGCGTCGCGAAAACCGTCACCCGAGGCGTCACCATCAGAAATACGAAACCCCTAATGCGCTGCGAGGCAACGCATTAGGGGCAAGGGTTGTGGAGCTACGGGGACTCGAACCCCGGACCTCCTGAGTGCGATTCAGGTGCTCTACCAGCTGAGCTATAGCCCCAGCGGGGAAACGTATTGCGTAAAACGTATTGCGCAGGGAAGCTTCGTTGCAGCCGCCGCTGACAGGGGCGCGCCGTAGCATCCGTGTGCGATGCTCGCAACCGAATCATCGACGCGGTTGCCCGTTGCGACCCGTCTGCACGGGGGCTGTCTGGCGTCTCTTCTGTAGTTTTTTCGTGTTCGAGCAAAAAAACCGCCGGCATCGCGGTCAGGTTCCGCCGCGCGAGCGCACTGCCGGTTTAAGCGCCCGCGAAAAGCGTCACCGCGCCCCCGTCGCGTTCACCCTCACGCGGTACACCGCCCGGGGCGTCGTGACGAAGAGCGTCCGATTTTGCGCGCCGCCGAAGGTGACGTTGGTCGACTGCGCGGGCACGTCGATACGGTCGAGCCGCTCGCCGCCCGGGGCGAAGATCCAGAGCCCACCCGGGCCGGTGGAGTAGACGCGGCCCTGCTGGTCGACGGTCATGCCGTCGGGGCCGCCCTCGGCGCCCTCGTCCTCCAGCCGCGCGAACACCTCGCCGCCGGAGACGCTGCCGTCGGAGGCCACGTCGTAGGCGCGGATGAGCTGCTGCCGCGTGTCGTTGACGTAGAGGTGCTGCTCATCGGGAGAGAGGACGATGCCGTTGGGACGCTCGAACTGGTCGGTGATGAGCGTCGGCTCGCCGCCGTTCTCGCGCGCGCCGGGCGCGAGGCGGTAGACGCCCTCTACGTCCAGTTCGCGCGCGCTTTCCTCGACGCCGTAGGGCGGGTCGGTGAAGTAGACGGTGCCGCCGGAACGCACGGCGACGTCGTTGGGGCTGTTGAGGCGCCGGCCGTCGTAGTGCGTGGCGAGCGCCGTTTCGCGTCCGTCCGGCCCGACGCGCGATACGCGCCGCCGGCCGTGCTGGGCCAGCAGCAAGGCGCCGTCTTCCCGCCCCGCTACGATGCCGTTGGAACGCCCCGACGGGCGGCGGTAGACGCTCGTGCTGTCTGCCGAGGGGAGCCACTGGTAGATCGTGTTGGCCGGGATGTCGCTGAACAGCAGCGTTCCGCTCGCGGCGTCCCAGTAGGGCCCTTCGGTGAACTGGAAGCCGCCGGCGACTTTGTCCACCTGGGCGCCGTCAGGAACGGGCGAGGCGGCAGGCTGCGCGAAAACGTCTTGCACGGCCCCCTCGCCGGCAGCGGCAGCGAGGATCATCCCGCCTACGGCAAGCGCAAGAAATGAGCAACGAGCGTTTCTGGGAAGGGGCACGGCAGTCGTTCGGGGAATGGAGGCGTGGCTAATGCGGCGGTTCTACGGGCGTCGCCCGCCCCCGTTCGCCCCCCCGACGATGCGCTCCCGCCCAAAGGCGTCCTCGGTGACCGTGACGTTTGCCAGCCCGCGTTCGCGCAGGAGGGCGGCGACGGCTCCGGCGTAGGGGGCGTGGGCTTCCAGCAAGAGGCGGCCGCCGGAAGCGAGCATTCGAGGCGCGCGATGGGCGAGCGCGCGGTAGAAGCGCAGCGGGTCGTCGCCGGTGAAAAGCGCCGTCGGCGGTTCGTGCTCGCGCACCGAGGCCGGGAGCGCCTCCGCCTCGGCGTCGGGCACGTAAGGCGGGTTGGAGATGAGCAGGTCGAGGTCGGCGGGGCCCTTCTGGGGGAACGGCTCGGCCAGCACGTCGGCGCGGTAGAAGCGCACGCCGGAGCAGCCGCAGGCGTCGGCATTGGCGCGGGCGACGGCCAGTGCGCCCGCGCTCACGTCGCAGGCGTGCACGTCGGCGTCGGGCCGCTCCGAGGCGAGCGCCAGGGCGATGCAGCCGCTTCCGGTGCCCACGTCGAGGAGGCGGGGACGCCGCCCCTCTGCCAGGACGTGCAACGCCTCCTGGACGAGCGTTTCGGTTTCGGGGCGCGGGATGAGCACGGCGGGCGAGACGGCGAGGCGCAACCCGAAGAAGTCGGCGTGCCCCAGCACGTACTGAAGCGGTTCGCCCTCGGCGCGGCACCGCAGCCGCGCGCGAAACCTCTGCGCCTGCTCCGGCGAGACGGGGCACTCCGGGCGCGCGTAGAGCAGGGCACGCTCCTCCCCGAGCGTGTCGGCCAGCAGCCACTCGGCTTCGCGGCGGGCGTCGTCCACCCCGGCTGCCGCGAGACGACGCGCGCCTTCGTCCAGCAGGGCGCGGTGCGTCTCGCCCGCTTCCGTTCGCTTTTGCCCGTCGGCCTTGTGTACCATTGCGTATTGCGTATTTCGTATTTCGTAATGACAGCAGGCCGATGCGTCTGCGTTTGAGGAGAACCGGCAGAGGCCAGTCGGAAAGCGTGGACGCTCGAATTCTTGTTCTACATCCGCAAATAGCAACCTTACGCAATACGCATCACGCAATACGCGCTCGCCTCCCCGCCTTTTCGCTTCGTTCGCTCAATTCCCCTCCCCAACGTGAACACCTTCAAGCAAAAGACCATCCTCATCACCGGCGCCTCCGGCGGCATCGGGGCGGCGATGGCCCGCCAGCTGGCCGACCCCAGCGTGACGCTGCTGCTCACCGCGCGCTCCGAAGAGGCGCTGCGCACCGTCGCGGCCGACGCCGAGGCGCACGGCACCCAGACGGCGGTGTTTCCGCAGGACCTGAGCCGCCCGGGCGCTGCCGAGGCGCTTCACGACGCCGTCACCGACGCCGGCTTCGCGCCGGACGTGCTCGTCGGCAACGCCGGCTTCGGCGCGCTGGGGCGCTTCGAGAGCGAGTCGGCGCAAACCTACGCCGAGATGCTCACGCTCAACGTCGTCAACCTGACGACGCTCACGCGGCGCTGCCTCCCGCACATGCTGGATGCGGATGCCGGAAACGGGGAGGCGGGCCTTCTCAACGTGGCCTCGACGGCAGCGCACCAGCCATTGCCCTACTTCGCCGTCTACGCCGCCTCCAAGAGCTACGTGCTGCACTTCTCGCAGGCACTCTGGGCGGAATATCGCGGGCGCGGCCTCACCGTCACCTGCCTCAGCCCCGGCCCCACGCGGACCGGCTTTCAGACCCGCGCCGGCTCCATGAGCAGTTTGACCGGCTCGCTGGAGTCGGCCGAGAAGGTGGCGCGCACGGGGCTACGCGCCTTGCTGAACGGACGGCACGCCGTCGTCAGCGGAGCGGGCAACAAGGCGGGGGCGCTGCTGGGCCGCCTGTCGCCGCGACGCGCCGTGCTGGCGATCATGGAGCGGGCCTTCAAAGCGGTGATCTGATATTTGTGAGTTGTTGTTCGTCCACTCGATGACGCTCGCTGATTCGTGGATCGTTTCTCTCGCGCTCTTGCCGCGAGCAGTCAGAAAACGAATAACGAACGACGACCCACGACTCCTCAGTACCGCACCTGGAAGCGGTCGAAGCGTCCGTCGGCGTCCTGCCAGTCGGCTGAGACGTTCTCTACGCTGGCGGTGCGCGGGCCGCTGCGGAGGGCGTCGACCAGGTCGTCGAGTGCGTCGCGCGGGCCCTCCGCTTCGAGGCGCACCGAGCCGTCGGACTCATTTTTGACCCAGCCCGTCAGGTCGAGGTCGCTCGCTTTTCGGCGCGTGAACTGGCGAAAGCCGACGCCCTGCACGCGGCCGGTGACTTGGGCAGAGAGGCGTTCAGCGGTAGACATGTAGTGTTGAGGTGTTATGATGTTACGGTGTTGTGGTGTGGGCATGATGTTGAACAGTCGACGCTAACACCACAATGCCCAAATACTGCATCACCAAACCCACTTACAGCAAGTTCCGCTCGCTCGTCCAGTCGCGAAAGCCGTCGACGAGCTGCTCGAAGGAGTCCATTACGAAAAGCTCGTCCTGAAGGTTGTACACTTCGTAGTCGGTGTCGACGAGCACGTCGGGGTCGAAGGGCGTCTTTGTGACCTGGTCGGAGAGGGCGTGGGTGACCTCTTCGTTCGAGGAGACGATGCCGGCGCCGAAGATGCGCGTGCCCTCCGGTTCTTCCAGCAGCCCAAACTCGACGGTGAACCAGTGAAACGCCTCCAGCGCGGGGCGCTCGGCGCCTTCGGCCTTCAGCGCCGCCTGGCCAAAGAGTTGGTAGAAATCCGCAAACTCCGGCTGCGTGAGCATCGGCATGTGGCCGAAGATATCGTGGAAGCAGTCCGGCGCGGGGGTGTAGTCGAGTTCGTCCCAGTCGCGGACGTAGTCGGTGGAGGGAAAGCGGCGGTTGGCCAGCAGGTTAAAAAAGTCCTTTTCGTGCAAGAGGCCGGGGATGCGGGCCACCGTCCAGTCGGTAGCGTCTTCGAGGCGGGCGCTCAGGTCCGCCAGCGGCGGGATGCGCTCGGGCGTAATGTCGAGCACGTCGAGGCCCTGCTCGTAGGCATTGCAGGCGCGCCCGGGGAGCTGCTCCATTTGCCGCTCGACGAGCGTGCCCCAGATTTCGTGGCGTTCTTCGTCGTAGTCGGGGTACTCGATTTCGTCGCCGAGGGGCGGGGTGCCGTCGAGGCTCTGGGGAATGGTGCGCGGGTCCACGTCCTCCTCGCTCTCGGCAGCCTTTTCGAAGGCGGAGCGTTCGTCGTCGGCGGTCGTGGAATCGCTTTCATCGGTAGCCGGAGGTTCCTCGACGGGGGACGCGGCGTCTTGGTCTTTCGCTTCGGGGGCAGGCATGGGGAAGACGGGATTGAATGCGAAAGGACGAAATGGAAAAGGCGACCCCGCGGAGGGATCGTCGAAAAATGCGCCGCCTCGCGCGATGTTCTCCAGCAGCGCCGATCTTCGTTTTTGTAAAAAGCTCGCCGAGGCGCGTGGCGCGTTCAACGTTATGTAGGCCTGCGAGATGATCCGGGGGACAGCGTGCTCGCTTTTTCCGTTCGCTGTGCTCACCGCGAGGCGGTGGATGGTGAATAGTGGATGGTGACTTTTCGCTACGGTCGTGAGCTACGGTCGTCTGCGCCCGGAAGCCCATCCACCATCTACCATCTACGGTCCCCTCTTGCAGTCGGACGGTCAGCGCCGACGTCTTCGGCGTTCTGCAACCAATCTCGCAAGTCTACAACCCCCGTCAGCAGCACGTCAGTCCGAGCGACGGCGGCAGCGCGCGTCCTCCAGGCGCACCAGCCAGGCGGCGCCGACGTACCCGGCGAAGGCCCCGCCCCCGAAGACCAGCACGCGGCGCGAGAGGCGAAAGCCGCCCTCGAAGAGCGCGTCGGCCAGGAGGATGACCAGCGCGAAGAGCGCCCCGAAGCCCAGCGCGCCGACCAGGATGAGCGGCCACGACCGAAAAGCGCGGCTGTCGAACATCGGACGGTGCGCGTTTGAAGCGAACGGTCATTGCGCCCGCCTTTTGGAGGGGCGAGGCGGAGCGGCGGCCCTCCGGCTGGGTCAGTCGGCGAGGGGAAAGTCGTCGTCGTGGCTTTGGCGAAAAGAGAAGTAGCTGAGCGTACCGCTCACCAGGGCGGTCGTCAGGTCGGTCCATTCCAGGCGCACGTTCTCGCCCATGAGGTAGCGCGTGCCGGCCTTTTTGGCCAGGGCCGTGCCGGCCCCAAAGAGCACGGCCCACGCAATGGCGGTGCGGCGCGAGGTGATTTTGTCGCCGAAGAGGGAGTTGCGGTCGCCGGTCTCGGAGTCCATGAAGGAAGGGGGGGTCGGTGCGGGAGTACGGGGGAGTGGGGAGTGTTGGAGTATAGCGGTACCCGATCGGAGAGACGGTGGATGCCTGGGCTTGATTTTACCGATTGAAGCTGCATTAGCTATCCATGCGCGGTTCGGTAGAAACGAGGGAAGCAATACAGTGTTTGGCGGGGCGGGACTTCGTTGCACGTCCGCTCCGCTGGAGGGGTTGAGCCCCGTCACCGCTCGCCCGAGAAGGGATCGGCGGAGGGCGGTCCCGCCGCAAGGGAGC
>PXTX01000126.1 GCA_003023275.1 Bacteroidetes bacterium SW_4_67_19 | reverse complement strand
GCGCGCGTCTCGCCGCCGGGGTCGCCGCTGCCGGCGCTCGGCCCGCTGCCCCGCGGCGGCACGGACCGGAGCGACCGGCGCGTGTGGTTCTTCGGCGCGCTCGGCTCGCGCGGGCTGCTGACGGCGCCGCTCCTGGCGCGCGCGCTGCCGACGTTGTTGGCGAAGCCCGCGCGCATCCCCAACGCGGTGCGGGCGCGGGCCGCATGAGCGCCGCTATTTCGCTGCGCTTTCACGAAAGTGCGAAACGGGCGGTCGGGGTCGCGTTGTTAAGAGATATTAACCAATTCCGGCGCTCGCGCGCTTCCGCTTTCTACTTTCGATCTGCCGCCCTCGTCATGGCTAACCCGACCGCCACCGCTCCGCAACAGCAACAGACCGCCCCCTCCGCCAGCGCCTCTTCCCGCGCCGAAGAGCTCCTCGGCGACGAGGCCGAATCGCTCTTGGGCCACACCTGTGAGACGATTCCCAAAGAGAAACTTTACCTGCCGGGCCCGGACTTCGTGGACCGCGTGTGGGCCGGTTCGGACCGCAGCCCGCGCGTCTTGCGCTCGATGCAGGCGCTCTACGGCCACGGCCGCCTCGGCGACAGCGGCTACATCTCGATCCTGCCGGTCGACCAGGGCCTGGAGCACACTGCCGGGGCCAGCTTCGCCCCCAACCCCGACTACTTCGACCCCGAGAAGATCATCGAGCTGGCCATCGAGGGCGGCACCAACGGCGTGGCCACCTCCTTCGGCGTCTTGGGTAACGTGGCGCGCAAGTACGCCCACAAGATCCCGTTCATCCTGAAGATCAACCACAACGAGCTGCTCAGCTATCCCAACTTCCACGACCAGACGCTCTTCGCCAGCGTCGAGGACGCCTTCGACATGGGCTGCGTGGGCGTGGGGGCGACGATCTACTTCGGCAGCGGCGAGGCGAGCCGCCGGCAGATCACGGAGGTCTCGAGGGCGTTCTCGAAGGCGCACGACCTCGGGATGATGACGATCCTGTGGTGCTACGTGCGCAACTCCGAGTTCCGCATGAACGGCAAAAACTACGAGGCCGCCGCCGACCTGACCGGGCAGGCCAACCACATCGGCGCGACCATCGAGGCGGACATCGTCAAGCAGAAGCAGCCCACCTTGAACGGCGGCTTCGAGGCCGTTCACGAAAAGACCCCGTCCAGCACCGGCGGCTACGCCAAGCAGGAGCCGCGCATCTACACCGAGCTTTCCAGCGACCACCCCATCGACCTGACGCGCTACCAGGTGGCCAACGGCTACATGGGGCGCGTGGGCCTCATCAACAGCGGCGGCGGCAGCGGCGAGAACGACCTCCAGCAGGTCGTGCGCACTGCCGTCATCAACAAGCGCGCCGGCGGGACGGGCCTGATTACCGGGCGCAAGGCGTTTCAGCGCCCCATGGACGAAGGCGTCGACCTCCTGCACGCCATCCAGGACGTGTACCTCGACGACGACATCACGGTGGCCTGAGCGGGGCCGCCTCCCCTTTTTGAACCGACGAGCGCGCACGGCTGCCTGCTGGGGCGGCGTGCGCGCGTCGTACGCACCGACTCCCCGATTTGGCCGAGGACGACGAACACAGCGACGACGAACACAGCGACCGGGACGCTCCGGGCCTCGACCGGCGCCTCGTGCGGCGGATGGGCGCGTACCTGTGGCCCTACAAGGGCTGGGTCGCGCTGGCGGTGGGCCTCACGCTGAGCGCGGCGCTGCTAGGGGCGGTGCGGCCGTGGCTTACCAAAATTGCCATCGACGACTACATCGTCGAAGGCGACCTCGGCGGGCTGCGCTGGGTCATCCTCGCGCTCGTCGGGGCGCTGGTGGTCGAGGGCGCAATGGCGTTCGTCAACGAGTACCTCACCAAGTGGATCGGCCAGCAGGCCATCTACGACCTGCGCACCGAGGTCTTCGCCCACGTGCAGCGCCAGCGCCTGGCCTTCTTCGACAACACGCCGGTGGGCCGCCTCATCACGCGCACCACCAGCGACGTGGAGTCGATCAACCAGGTGCTCTCCAGCGGCCTCGTCGTGATCCTGGGCGACCTGGCGCGGCTGATCTTCATCACCGGGTTCATGTTTTACGTCGACTGGGTGCTGGCGCTGGTGGTGCTGGGCGTGATGCCCTTCATGGTGGGAGTGATGATCTGGTTTCGCCGCAACGCGCGCGAGCAGTACCGCCGCACGCGCAAGCAGATCGCCCGCATCAACTCGTTCATGCAGGAGCACGTCACCGGCATGAGCGTCGTGCAGCTCTTCGGGCGCGAGGAGGAGGAAATGCGCCGCTTCGAGGACATCAACGCCGACCACCGCCACGCGCAGATCCAGACCATCTTCTACTTCGCGCTCTTCTGGCCCGCCATCGCGTTGATTACCGACGCGGAGCTGGGGGCGGTGCTGTGGTTCGGCGGCCTGCGCGCGATGGCCGGCTCGGCGCTGACCGCCGGCGTCTTGATCGCCTTCATCCAGTACGCGCGCCAGTTCTTCCGCCCCATCCGCAACCTCTCGAACCAGTACAACACGCTCCAGCGCGCGATGGCCGGGGCGGAGCGCATCTTCGATCTCCTCGACAATGACCGCTCCCTCGCCGAAGCGGGCGAGCCGGCCGAGATCGAGAACGTCCGCGGCAAAATCGAATTCGACGGCGTCTGGTTCACCTACGACGACCTGCCGGCGGACTGGGAGGCGCAGGGCATTGAGCCGGAGTGGATCCTCAAGGACGTGAGCTTCACCGTCGAGCCGGGGCAGACGGCCGCCTTCGTCGGCGCGACGGGGGCGGGCAAGACGACGGTCATCAACCTGCTCTTGCGCTTCTACGAGATTCAGCGTGGCGAAATCCGCGTCGACGGCGTGCCGCTCGACAAGCTGCGCCTGGAGGACCTGCGCAGCCACATCGGGCTGATCTTGCAGAACGTGTTCCTCTTCAGCGGGTCGGTGGAACGC
The DNA here is from genome assembly GCA_003023275.1 of Bacteroidetes bacterium SW_4_67_19. Classification (GTDB taxonomy): domain Bacteria; phylum Bacteroidota; class Rhodothermia; order Rhodothermales; family Salinibacteraceae; genus QS-8-64-10. The sequence goes on along the minus strand of PXTX01000126.1, from coordinate 3,816 downwards.
AACCTGACGCTCGAAGACGACAGCGTGGCGACCGCCGAGATGAAGCGCGCCGCCGAGGCGGTTCGGGCCAATGACTTCATCGAGCAGCTGCCCGACGGCTACGCCCAGGAGGTCAGCGAGCGCGGCGCGAGCCTCTCGCACGGGCAGCGCCAGCTGCTGGCGTTCGTGCGCGCGCTGATCTACGACCCGGCCGTGCTGGTGCTCGACGAGGCCACCTCCAGCGTCGACACCGAGACGGAGGAGCTGATCCAGCAGGCCGTGGGGCGGCTGATGGAGGGGCGCACCTCGCTGGCGATTGCGCACCGCCTCTCGACGGTGGAAGACGCAGACCTGATTCTGGTGCTCCACAAGGGCGAGATCCGCGAGCGCGGGACGCACCAGGAGCTGCTGGCGATGGACGGGTTGTATCGCCGGCTCTACGAGCTTCAGTACGCCGAGGAAGTGCCGCTGCCGGGCGGGGACGGGGCGGCGAGCAACGCGAACGGGCGCGAGGACGTGGCCGAGGAGCGCGAGGCGGTGTAAGAAAAACAAAAACCATTTCGGCGTCGCGAGCACGAAATGAACACCGATTGATCTGGAAAGGCGGGCGCGCCGTCGCTATACTTATGGTTCCGCTCCCGCCTTCTCCATCCCCTCCCGACGGCTATGCCCGACAACGCCTACTACGACCCCGAGCACCTCGACCAATTCGAAGACATCACCGAGGGCAGCCCCGAACTGGGGGAGAAGTTCTTCGACTACTACGGCGAGGTCTTCGAAGACGGCGCGCTGACGGCCCGCGAGAAGGCGCTCATCGCGCTGGCGGTCTCGCACGTGGTGCAGTGCCCCTACTGCATCGACGTCTACACCGACGCCAGTCTCGAAAAAGGGGCCGACCTGGAGCAGATGACCGAGGCGGTGCACGTGGCTACCGCCATTCGCGGCGGCGCCTCGCTGGTGCACGGCGTGCAGATGATGGAACAGGTCAAGGAAAAAATGATGTAGCGAGGGCGGACGACGGACCGCGGACCGCGGACGACGGTTTTTTCACTTCGGACGCCGTGCCTGCCGGCAGCAAGCAGCGGCCCCGTTCGAGCGAGATAGGGGCGCGACACGCACCAGGGGCATGACCTTCGGCCCGCGCGCCCCGCGAGAAGAAAAGCCGCTCCCCTCGGTTCATGCGTCCGCTCCTCGTATTCGACGCTCGCTTCGCAGAAGTCATCCGCAGAAGTAGCCACCCCCCATGCCCCTCGACGACGCCGCGACCCCCGACGACGCCGGCTTCATCGAACTCGGCACCGTCGATCCCGGCGGTGACGGCGCGGCGGCGATGACCGAGCCGCCGGAAGGCCCGCGCGCGACCACCAGCATGAGCGGCCGCCGCGCCCCGCTGACCGCGCCGAAAAAGCAGTTCGACGTGCTCGACGCGGCTGACCTCGAGAACGCCGGCTCGACCGGCACAGGCCACTTCCGCGAGGACCTTGCCGATGCCGGCTGGGACCCCTTCACGCCCGCCGAGCTGGAGATCGTCCAGATCAACGTCGGCAAGCTGTGCAACATGACGTGCAAGCACTGCCACGTCGACAGCGGGCCGGACCGCACCGAGGAAAACATGGACCGCCAGACGGTCGAGCAGTGCCTCGACGCCATCGACGAGAGCGGCGCGCATACCGTCGACCTCACCGGCGGTGCGCCCGAGCTGAACCCGCACTTCGAGTACCTCGTCGAGCAGTGCGCCGTGGAGCGCGACCTCCACGTCATCGACCGCTGCAACCTGACGATCCTGACGACGCGGCCGCACGAGCACCTGCCCGAGTGGTTTGCCGAGCGCGGCGTGGAGGTCGTCTGCTCGCTCCCGCACTACCGTCAGCTCAACACCGACGCCCAGCGTGGGGCGGGCACCTACGAAAAGTCGATCCGCGCCCTCGAAATGCTCAACGATGCGGGCTACGGCAAAGGCGACCCCGAGCGCAAGCTCACGCTGGTGACCAATCCCACCGGCGCGTACCTGGCCGGCGACCAGGACTCGCTGGAGCGGGAGTGGAAGGAAGCCCTCGCGCGTAACCACGGCGTCACCTTCGACGCCCTGATGGCGCTTAACAACATGCCCATGTCGCGCTTTCTGGAGTGGCTCATGGAGAAAGGGCAGGTCGAAGAGTACCTCCAGCGCCTCGTCAATGCCTTCAACCCGGCCACCATCGCGGGGCTGATGTGCCGCAACACCCTCTCGGTCGCCTGGGACGGCTCGCTCTACGACTGCGACTTCAACCAGCAGCTCGATTTCGACATGCAGTGGGACGGAAACGACGCCCCCCACGTCAGCGAGTTCGACCTTCGGGCGTGGCAAGAACACTCCATCCGCACGCACCGGCACTGCTACGGCTGCACTGCCGGGGCCGGCTCGGGCTGTGGCGGCGCGATTGACGAAGAATAGTGCTGCGGTGTTTGGGTGTTGTGGTGCTGCTCTTGCGGAACCGACAACGAAAATCCAAGACCGAAAACCCAAGACCGAACTCAACCCAACATGCCCAACGACACGCCCGACGACGCGGCCTCTTATCGCGAACGAGTAGACAGGGCGGCCGATGCCATCCGTCAAGAGGGGGGGACCGCGCCCGCGACCGGCATCATCCTGGGCACCGGCCTGGGCGCGCTGACGGACGAGTTGGACGCAGAAGCGGTGCTCGCGTACGACGACCTGCCGGGCTTTCCGGCCTCGACGGTCGAATCGCACGAGGGGCAACTTCTCTTCGGCGAATTGGAGGGCGTGCCCGTCGCAGCGATGCAGGGGCGCTTTCATCTCTACGAAGGCTACTCGCCGAAAGAGGTGGCCTTCCCGGTGCGCGTGCTGGCGACGCTCGGCGTCGAGACGCTCTTGATCTCCAACGCCGCCGGCGGGATGGACCCGCACCACGAGCGCGGCGACCTCGTGCTCATCACCGACCACATCAACCTGCAAGGCGCCAATCCGCTCACCGGCCCCAACGAAGACGACTGGGGGCCGCGCTTCCTCGACATGAGCGAGCCGTACGACCCCGAGTTGCGTGACCTTGCCAAAGAGAAAGCCCTCGACGCGAGCATCCCGTTGCACGAGGGCGTCTATCTGGCCGTCGTGGGGCCGATGCTGGAGACGAAAGCCGAGTACCGCTACATGCGCCAGATCGGCGGCGACGTGGTGGGGATGAGCACGGTGCCGGAGGTGCTGGCCGCGCGGCACATGGGCGTGCGCTGCATGGCGATCTCGGTCGTCACCGACGAGTGCCTCCCCGACGCGCTCGACCCCATCGACGTGGAGGCGGCGCTGGCGGCGGCCGGCGAGGCCGAGCCGAAGCTCACCCGCATCGTGAAAGGCGTCGTGCGGGAGATCGGCGCGCCCGTGGCTTCGTGATCGGCGCGCCCCGGACGCTCGCCGACGGGGCCAATAGAAGCGGAGGTGGCGGGCGGATTCGAACCGCCGTACAAGGCTTTGCAGGCCTCTGCCTAACCACTCGGCCACGCCACCTAACCTGTTGCGCTGCAATGTGTTGACTATTTGCCACCGGGGCTGCCCCCGGCGCTGTTCGGCAATAGTTCAGCAGCGATAGCACCGAAAACACGTCGGAGATGGGTATACAGGCGGGCAGCCCTCGGGTTCTTCTCGCAGAAGGCACGCACGCTTATTCACATCAGTTTTCATGGCGCGGGGCGTAATGGTATTCGCGTCATGCGTCTTCGATACCATGGTGAGCCCCGCTGTATTGCACGGATCGTTCGTTAAAGCAATCCCACGGCGTCCACGTCAATCGTCGCATGGTAGCCGCTCGGTGGGCGGCCCCGCGCGTCGCTCACCGCTCGCTG
>PXTX01000125.1 GCA_003023275.1 Bacteroidetes bacterium SW_4_67_19 | reverse complement strand
TGGCGTTGCATCTTCGCGTCCATGCGCAGGGTGAGGTAGCGCAGGATGTCGTCGTTGAGCTGGAGGCGGCGTTCGAGCTGGGACACCAGCTCGCCGGGCGACTCGAAGTACACGCGCACGTAGTAGCCGCTGCGCTTCCCGTCGATGCGGTAGGCCAGGCGCTCGGACCCCCACTGGTCGACCTCCGAGACGTCCCCGCCGTTGGAGGCGATGTAGTCGCTCACCTCATCGACGGTCTGCTCGGTCTTTTGATCGTTCAACACGCCGCTGATGGCGTAAGTCAGTTCGTAGGGGTAGGAGGAGGAGTCGGCCATGGAAATGTAGCTCGGAGGAAAGTCCCTGTGGGATGACGAAAACAGTCACGCCCTCGCGCGGGGGCCGTGACGGAAACCGCCGCCGGAGGCGAGAGCAGTGTGATAAGGCATTCGGAACTAACCGAGGCGCTCCGACAAAGTCGCACGTTTCCCTTGAAAAGCGTGCGTATTTGGTTCGGGTCGAGGGTCAGTGATCAGTTTTCGGTGATCAGTTTTCGGTGTTCCGTTCTCTCTCCGAAAACGGACTACTGAACCTCAAATCTCCCCCAGTCGCTCGGCGTTTTCTTTCATTCGCAACGCCTCGATGATGTCGTCGAGGTCGCCGTCGATCACGTCGGCAAGGGCGTAGTTCTTTTCGTCCCCAGTCAGGCGGTGGTCGGTCACACGGTCCTGCGGGAAGTTGTAGGTGCGGATCTTGGCCGAGCGGTCGCCGCTGCCGACCTGTTCGCGGCGCTCCTGGGCACGCTCCTCTTGCTGCTTTTCGCGCTTTTTTTCGTAGAGGCGCGAGCGCAGGACGCGCATCGCCTTCGTGCGGTTTTTGTGCTGGCTCTTTTCGTCCTGGCAAGTGACGACCAGGCCCGTCGGCTCGTGCGTGATGCGGATGGCCGAGTCGGTCGTGTTGACGGACTGCCCGCCCGGCCCGCTGGCGCGGTAGGCGTCCACCGTCAGCTCGTGCTGCTTGAGGTCGACGTCCACCTCCTCCGCTTCCGGTAGCACCGCCACGGTGGCGGCAGAGGTGTGGATGCGCCCGCTCGACTCGGTCTCGGGCACGCGCTGCACGCGATGCACGCCGCTTTCGTACTTCATCACGCCGAAGACGCCCTCGCCCTCGACCGAGAAGACGATTTCCTTGAAGCCGCCCTGCGTCCCGTGCGAGAGGCTGATCGTCTCGATGCGCCAGCCGCGCCCCTCGGCGAAGCGCATGTAGAGGCGAAACAGGTCGCCGGCGAAGAGGGCCGCTTCGTCCCCGCCCGTGCCGGCGCGAATCTCGACGATGGCGCTTTTGTCGTCCTCGGGGGCGTCGGGGACGAGCTGGAGGCGCAGAGCGCGCTCGGTTTCGGGGAGGCGGTCTTCGAGATCGTCGAGCTCGGCCTGCGCCATGTCGGCCAGCTCGCCGTCCTCGTCCTCGGCCAGCTCGCGCAGGTCGGCCCGCTCCTCGATCATCGCCTCGTAGCGCTCGATGGCGGCGACCACGTCTTCGAGGCGGCTGTGCTCCTTGCCCAGTTCGGCTATTTGCTGCGGGTCGCCGGCCACGGCGGGGTCGGCCATTTTCTGCTGCACCTCCTCGTGGCGCGCCTTGATCTTGTCCAGAATGTCGCGGTCGATCATGGCGCCGGGGACGTATGGAAAAACGAGCAGGGGAAGATATGGACAGGCGCGCCGTTAGGTTCGAAAGGGGCTTTATTTTCGTTCGCGCCTCGAGTGGCAACGCGATGGCTTTCGCCGACCTCTCGTCGCTGACGGCCCCGAACGCCAACACCGAATTCTCGCGTGCCTGCAGGCGGCGCATTGTCGAATCCAGCACACACTCGGCTGTGCCAAATAAAAGCCGAAGCGGATAGGAAGTGCCCATGTAGCCGCGGATTGGAGAGCGGCCCGTTTTTTGCGTCGTTGCGGAAAAAGTTTCTTCCGCAGAAAAAGCACCCGCACAAGAGGTTGCGGGGCGTCCCGGGCTTTGATGTTTTCCCCTTCTCGACTCCGCTGTTTCGGCGCGCTGCTGGCGCTGGTGTTGCTGGTCATTACCGTTCCACTGGAGGCCCAGGCGCAGGAGGCCCGGCAGAGCGCTTTGCGTGAGGCGTTCGCCGCCGGGGATGCGCGCGCCGTGCTCCAGCGAGCCGCCGGGCACGTGGAAGTCGGCCTGCTGGGCAACAGTTCGCAGTACAGCCGCTCGCAGGCCGTCTACGTGCTCGACACGTTCTTCGACGACCATCCGCCGCGTCGCTTCGAGTGGAAAGACACCTCCACGAACGGGGACAGTCGCTTTTTGACGGGGCGGTACTGGTACGAAGCGTCCAAGCAGGCGATGCCCGTGTATCTGCGTCTCTCGCGGGCGAGCGAAGGGTGGAGGCTCCAGGAGGTGCGCATCGAGCGCCCGTAGGGAAATCTCCGTCAGAGATTATTGGTTCGGGACGGCGGACGACCGACGACGGCTTCCTGGTCGTTGCGGTAGATGTCGAGATGCGGCGTCGCATCCCATCTTTGAACACGCCAGGTTTGCAACGGGGGCTTTTCAGAAACACGATACGCGAAAAATCGCGTTGCAGCCCGAAAAACCGCCGTCCGTGGTCCGCGGTCCGCCGTCTTGAATGGGGCACAAGCGCCGGCGCGGATTCGTTAGCGACGACGAGACGGCCGGGCCGCTCCGCCTTCGGCGGTCTCCTTCGCCACGTGCTTTTGCCCCGCTGCCGTCTGCGGCTGCCGCTTCGTGAGTTCACTGAGCTCGTTTCGCTCTTGGTCGCCTCGGTCCCGCTGGGTCGGGGGGGCGGCCGTCGCGCTGGTCGTGCTGCTGGCCGCGACATGGGTCCTGCGCGCGTGGCGGGGCGCTGCCGTCCGTCGGCAGGCTGAGCAGCGGCAGGAGCAGGTCACCCAGGAGGCGCTGGCCTACGCCGAGGGGCAGTTCGCAGAGATCCAGCAGGAACTGACCGAGCGCGCGCAGACGGTTGCCGAGACCCCGGTCGTCGGGCGGGTCCTCCGGCGGCGCCAGGAAGAGCGCGAGGCGAGCGTGCGCCCGCTGGTGCGCTTCGCCGGCGGGCTGGAGTGGGCCACCGGGCGCTGGGCGGTCGAGATCTACGACCCGCTGCCGCGCGTGGTGGCCTGGCGCGGCTTCAGCGTCCCCCTCGGCGACGCCCCCGACGCGCTGCGCTTCCTGGATGCCCCGCAGACGGGCGTGGCCGGGAGCGCCGGCGCGCGCCGGGCGCTGGTGGCGTGGCACCCCGTGCGCGAAGGCGGACGCGTCGTGGGCGGCGTGCGGGTGTCGAAGACGGTGCGCTTCCGCGCGCCCGTCCAGAACGAGTACCTGCAAAGCTACAGCCTGGCCGAGCAGTGGTCGCAGGCCACCGGGCGGGAGATGACGGTGCATTACGGCGCGGAGCGCCCCGACGATCTGCCGTCGGCGGCCCGCACGCGGGCGCTCCAGAGCGCGAGCGGCCAGACGCTGGCCCACGTTGCCCTGACTCCCCCCGCGTCCGAGCAGCTCGCGCGGGCCGTGCAGGCGCGCTACGGCGACTGGATGGCGCTCTGGGTCGCCCTGCTGGCGACGCTTGGCGCAGCAGGGTTGTGGACATGGTTCGGGAGCGCCCTCCGGCGTGCTGGCAAGACGCCGGCGCCGCGCCGCCTGCGGCGGTTGACGGGGCGCCTCGCAGTGGCGAGCGCGGCGTGGTGGGGCCTGCGCTACGCCCTGCTGGCGCTCGACGTGCCGGCGCGCTGGGGGGAAGACCTACCGGCGCTGGCGTCGCTTTTTGCTCCTGCACAGCTCGCCTCCACCATCGGGGCCGGCGCCCTGCGCTCCACGGGCGACTTGCTGATTACGGGCGTGTTTGCGTTCGGCTTCGCCGCCGCCGTGCTGCGATGGGGCGGGCATTTCTGGGGCCAGTTCCGCTCGGCGAAGGCGTTGCGCGCGGCCCTGCGCGACGAAGACCGGGCGCGCCCCGCTCCCGTGCGCGCACTGGCGGCGCTGACGGGGACTGCGACCGCCGTTACGGCGCTGGCCGCCGGGCTTACCATCTTGACGCGACGCGTCGTAATCGACAGCACGTTCGACTTTTTCGCGCACACCGGCTTGCTGCCGGGTCCGTTGCTGCTGGTCGTCTTTTGCGCGCTTCTCTTGCTGGCCGGGGCCGCGCTGCTGGCGTCCGCCGGGCTGGTGGCCGCCGCGCGGTGGAGCGCCGCGCGCTGGGCGCCCCGCCTCGGGGAGAACACCGCCGGGGCGCACCGCTGGCACGGGATCGACCGACGACGACTCGGGTGGGGAGCGGCGGTGTTGATCGTACTGGCGGCTCCGCTCGCTGCGCGTGCGGCGCTCGGCAGCGCGGCCGGGATGCTCACGGTAGCGGGGCTGCCGCTGCTGCTGGGCGGGACGGGCGTGGCGCTCGTGCGGATGGGCCTGCTCGGGCCCCGCGAGCGCTTCAACCTGCTGACGCTGCGGTGGCTGCTGCCGGGGGTGCTGCTGCTGGCGGTGGCGCTCTACCCGGTGCTCTACGGCGGAATGCACGCGCAGCGGCAGGCGCGCCTCCGCAGCGCCGCCAACGCCTTTGCCGAAGGGGGCGATCCGCGCGTGCTCTTTTCGCTCGAACAGGTGCTTCAGGAAGCGCGCGAGGCGCCGGGCCTGCACCGCCTGCTGCGCGCAAAAACCGATTCAGGCGCTTCTTCCACAGGCGCTTCTTCGCCGGGCGCTTCTTCGCCGGGCGCGGCGCCGGCGCTCGACTCGACGGGGGCGGCCCTGCTGCGCGGCTCCTTGCTTTCCTCGTTGAGCACCTACGACGTCAACATGGTGCTCTTTGACAGCACCGGCGTGCCGGTGGGGCAGTACGCCTCCGCTCCGGCCTCGCCCCCGCGTTCGGCCAGCCGGGGCGCCGAGCTGGCCGTCCTGCGCGACATGTACCGCGACCAGCAAGAGCGCGGCCCGTTTGTGAAGCAGATGACCGGGTGGCCCACGCCGGAGCGCTTTCAGTACGCGGGACTGTTGCCCGTGCGCCGCGCCGCCGGCACGCAGGCCGCAGCAGCCGATACCGCGGCGGCTGCCGCCCCCGCCGGCTGGCTCGTCCTGCGCGCCGTGCCGCAGTCCTTTCGCGCCGACGCCGGCACGCCCTTCCCGCGCGCCCTCCTGCCCGACGCCTACTACGCCGACCTCTACGCCGAGGTGGCGCTGGCCGAGTTTCAGAACGGCGCGCTCGTGCGCAACCTCGGGCGCGATTTCGGGCGCGTGCGCTTGCCGGAGAACGTGCGCGCCACCCTCCGGGCCGACTCCACCCTCTGGCGTACCGAGCAGAGCGAAGGCCGCACCACGCTCACGTTTTACCAGCAGAAACCCTCGGCCACGGACGTGCGCAGCGCCTTCGGCGGGGTCCACTCGGTAACGGCCGTGCGCGTGCCGGCCACCACGACGTTCGACCACCTGTACTACGCGCTGCGCCTCGTCATGGCCGGCTTGCTGGTCGCCGGGCCGCTCTATGGGATGGGGCTGGTCCTGCGCTGGCGGGCGGGCCTGCTGCCGGCCCCGCGCGTGCGCTTTCGCCACAAGGTGCTCAACGCGCTGCTGGGGGTGGGCGCCGTCGCCGTCGCCGTGGTGGGACTGGTGGGGCTGCGCGTCTTGACTGCCGAGAACGAGCGCGCCACGCAACAGTGGCTGCGCCAGCGGCTCGAACAGGTCGAGGAAACCCTGGCGCGCGAGGCCGAGGACGGCGAACAGCTCTACGAGGTCGCCCAGCGCGTCGGCATCGACCGGCTGGCCGCGCGGGTGGGCCTGGACCTGAACCTCTACGAAGGGCCGCGCCTGGTGGCCTCCAGTCGCCCGCGCCTCGTCGAGGAGCGCCTCATCGACCGGCGGCTGCCCATCAGCGCGTACCGGGCGCTCTACCTTCAGGGCGAACGCTTTGCCGCCACGCAGGAACGGATCGGCCGCTTTCCCTACATGGCCGGCTTTCGCGCGCTCACCGACGCGCAGGGCGCTCCGCGCTTCGTGCTTTCCGCCCCCACGCTGCCGGAGCAGGAGCGCATCGCCGAAGAGCAGTCGCGCACGGTGGCTTACCTCTTCGGCGCGTTGCTGGTGCTCATCTTGCTCGTCACTGTGACGGCCCTGGTGCTGGCCGGGGCCTTGACGCGCCCGCTGCGGCGCCTGCGGGCCGGCCTCGAAGCCGTCGGCAAAGGCGAGTTTGCCCGCGCGTTGCCCATCGACACGCGCGACGAGATCGGCGATCTGGCCGAAACCTTCAACGAAATGCGCGCCCAGCTGGCCGAGAGCCGCCGCAAGCTGGCGCAGCAGGAGCGCGAGCTGGCCTGGCGCGAGATGGCCCGCCAGGTGGCTCACGAAATCAAAAACCCGCTCACCCCCATGAAGCTGAGCGTGCAGCACCTGCGCCGCGCTTTCGAGCGGGCCGGTCTCGAAAAAGAGGTCGAAGCGCCCGAGTCGCAGAACGAAGGCGTCGCCGAAGAAGAAGGCGACGGCGCTCCATCCGGGGACGGCGCTCCCGGTGAAAGCGCTCCCCCAGGCGAGGACGGAACGGGACGTTTTGCAGAACTCTTCGAGCGCATTACCTCCACGCTCATCGAGCAGATCGACGGGCTTTCGCGCATCGCCGACGAGTTTTCCAGCTTCGGTCGCATGCCCACGCGCGTGACCGAGCCGCTGGACCTGAGCGAAACCGTCGAGGCGGCTACTTCGCTGATGCAGGAAGAGGAGCCGGGGGCCGAGATTCGCCTCCAGCTTGCGCCCGAGCCGCTCGTAGTCGTGCACGCCGACCGCGAGGAGCTGCGCCGCATCTACATCAATCTCATCAAAAACGCCCTCCAGGCCCTGCCCGAAGGCCCTGCGGGGCAGCGCGAGGGCCGCGTCGCGGTCGCAACGGAGCGAGCGGAGAACGGGCGTGCGCGCTCGACGGTCACCGACAACGGAAGCGGCATTCCCGAAGACCTGCGCGAGAAAATCTTTCAGCCCAGCTTCTCGACCAAGACGAGCGGGATGGGCCTGGGGCTGGCCATCGCCAAAAAGAGCGTCGAAGAGCTGGGCGGGGACATCGGCTTCGACACCGAACGGGGGGCGGGCACGACCTTCTGGATCGAACTGCCGCTGGCGGAGCAGGAGCGTGGGTGACGGAGGCGGGTTTTCCGGTGCAGCCGTCCGTCGTTCATCGTCGGTGCGTTCCCGGCAGGACGGCAGCGTTTAAAGAGTCGCGATTGACAGAGCAGTACGCCCCCCTACATGCAGCTTCAAATGGTGATCTGGATGTAGGCGTATACGCCCCGACAGGAGCCCCCTGGATCGCCCCCCTGTCAACCAACACACTGATTGAAACGGCATTACTCCCCTCATGATTGCTCTCGTACAGCGCGTGACCGACGCCTCGGTGGAAACGAACGGCGAACCCGTCGGCCAGATCGGGCGTGGGCTGCTCGTGCTGCTGGGCGTGCGCGACGGCGACACCGAAGACGCTGCCGTCGAACTGGCGCGCCGGACGGCGCACCTGCGCATTTTCCCCGACGCGGACGGGCGCATGGACCGTTCGCTGCTCGACGTGGAAGGCGACGCGCTCGTCGTCCCCCAGTTCACGCTCTGCGCCGACACCGACCGCGGGCACCGGCCTTCCTTCGCCGACGCGGCCGCCCCGTCGGTGGCCGAGCCGCTCTACGAAACCTTTGCCGAGCGGCTCGAAGCGCAGCTGGGGCGCCCCGTGCCCACCGGCGTCTTCGGCGCAGAAATGCAGGTGCGCCTCACCAACGACGGGCCGGTGACGCTCTGGCTGGAAGCGTGATGCGGTTGAAAGTTTCTTCATTCCGAAACGCTGCCGGTGGCACTCAAGCCCGGCAAGCAAAGAGCGACACCCATCCCAAAACCGCCGAAGGCCCCCTATGAACCCCCTCTTGCTCGCGGCGCTGCTCGCGCTGGCCGTTCCGCTTTCCGCCACCGCCCAGCAACAGGACGCCGCCCCCGTTGCCGTGCTCACCGGCGCCGAGGCAATCTACACCGCCGACCCCGACCGGCCCACTGCCGAAGCCTTTGCCATGCAGAACGGCCGCCTTCTGATGGTCGGCAGCGCCGAGCGGGTGCGTGCGGCCTACCCCGACGCGCGCCGGCTCGACGCCGAGGGGCGCACCGTCGTGCCCGGCTTCATCGACGCGCACGCCCACCTCATGGGGCTGGGCGAGAGCCTCCTCCAGGCCGACCTCGTGGGCACCGACTCGCCGCAGGATATCGTGCAGCGCCTCCAGTCCTTCGCCGAGGAGCGCGACCTGCCGGAGGGCGCCTGGCT
>PXTX01000124.1 GCA_003023275.1 Bacteroidetes bacterium SW_4_67_19 | reverse complement strand
CCAGCAGCCCCAGCACCGCGCCGCTGGCTCCCACCACGGGCCGGTTCAGCCCCATCGCCGAGTACCCCAGCACCGAGATCAGCCCCCCGCCGATCCCGCTGATGAGGTAGAGCGCCATGAGCTGGTGCGCCCCGTGGAGGTCTTCGTACTCCCGCCCGATCCACCACATCCACAGCATGTTGAAGAGGATGTGCAGGAAGCCGAAGTGCATGAAGTTGTACGTCACCAGTTGCCACGGCTCCAGCAGCACGCCCGGCAGCGCGGGGTTGAGCGCCAGGTGGCGCTGGATGAAAAGCCCCGTCGCCTGCACGTTGCCCAGCACCAGAAGCCACGCGAGGTAAAAGACCACGTTGACGACGATGAGCCGGCGCAGGGCCACCGGCTGGCGGCGGTACCAGAACTTGAAGCTGTTCACGGGAACGAACGGCTGCGGTGCAAAAAGGCCAAGAAATGACGTGCGCTGTTACCGAAAAACGGCTACGCAGTTGCGAGACGGCGCCGTTGCGGGTCTTGGGTTGTGGATTTCGGGTTGGCTTGCAGGAAGAAGAACCCCGAACCCGAAACCGCCGAAGGCTACCACCGCATCGTGCGCGTCGGCGCGACTGGCAGCTTGCCGCGCCAGTACTGAATCAGGAGCAGGCCCGCCAGCGCCCCGCCCAGGTGCGCAAAGTTGGCCACGCCCGACTGTCCCCCCGACACGCCCGCGAACAGCTCCAGCGCCCCGAGGCCGATCACGAACCACTTCGCCTTGATCGGGATCGGAGGGAAGAGCAGCATGATCCGCCGCTCCGGGAACATCATCCCGAAGGCCAGCAGGACGCCGAACACGCCCCCACTGGCGCCGAGCGTGGGCACCGGCGCGCCCCAGCGAATGAGAACCTGCGCCAGCGCCGCCCCGATCACGCAAACGAAGAAGTACACCCCGAAGCGGCGCGACCCCCACTGCTGCTCGATCTGCATGCCGAACATCCACAGCACGTACATATTGATGAGAATGTGAAAAAGGTCGGCGTGCAGAAAGGCGTACGTCACCACCTGCCACGGCTGAAAGCCCGGCATCACCAGCGCCGCCGGCCTGGCGCGCCCGAAAATCGTGGGCACTTGCCCGCTCGCCTGCGCCATCGCCGCCAGCGCGTCCCCCGAGCCGGGCGGGTAGAGCGCCCCGGCGGACAGCAACTGGATCATCCAGCCTGTGCTCGTCGTCTCGGCCACGAACTGCGCAAAGAAGACCAGCACGTTGATAATCAGCAGATTCTTGATGACCGGCGGAAAGGCCGAAGGCTGCCTCTGCGTGCGGTGCAACGGTTGTCGCTCTGGCATGAAGCGGGAAAACACACGGAACGAAAAGCGGCGTCGGCAGAGTAAACAGCCACCGGGCCGAATAGATGCATGAGTGATGCGTGTCGCGTGATGCAACCTAAAGGCTTATAGTGCTGGCCCGCAGTGCACTTCTACCACAAGGGCATGACCCGCAGGGGGCCCTTCCCTGCATTCGGGGCGCGTGAGGCTGCACCACGGGGGTATGACACAGGGCCCCACCACAGGGGTATGACACAAGGCCCCCGGTCCGCGGGTGCTGGAAAAGCATTCGGGCGTCGCGCCTCCTGAAGGGCTTCCCCCGGTAGCCGCCAAACAGAAACGAATCGGGAGGCGTCACGAATCACGAATCACGCATCCTCTCCTCATCAATCCAGGACGACCCATCGGCACCGGCGCGTCACATACCGAACCGTGGTACCACTGGCTCCTCGCCGTGCCGCTGTCGGTGAGCGCCGCGCTCGTCGGCGCGCTGGCGCTCTGGGGGGCGGGATACCTGTTCTTCAGCAGCGCCCGCCTGCCGGCCCCCCAGACGATGAGCACCAGCCCCCCCCCGCTGGCGACGGTCCTCTACACGCGCGGCGGGACCGAGATCGCCCGCTACTACCGCGAGAACCGCACGTGGACGCCCTACCGCCGCATCGGGAAGCCCGTCCGCGAGGCGCTGCTGGCGACCGAAGACCACCGCTTCTACCGGCACGGCGGCGTGGACTGGCGGCGCCTGGCCGGGGCCGCCTGGCAGACGCTCCGCGGCCACCGGCAGGGCGCCTCCACGATCACCATGCAGCTCGTGCGCAACCGCTATGACGCGGTCGCGGCCGCGCCCCCCTACGAGCGCAAGGTCAAGGAAATCCTCATGGCGCTCAAGCTGGAAGAGGCATTTAGCAAAAAGAGGATTCTGGAAGCCTATCTCAACACCGTCCCCTTCGGCCATGGCGCGCACGGCATCGGCGCGGCGGCGAAGACCTACTTCGACACGACCGCCGCCGCGCTGGGGCCGGCCCGCGCGGCCCTCCTGGTCGGGATGATCAAAGGCCCCACGCGCTACAGTCCCACGCTGCACCCCGAGCGCGCGACGGCGCGCCGCAACCTCGTTCTGCGCCAGATGCACAAGCGCGGCTTCCTCTCGTCAGCACGCCTGCGCCGCCTGCGCGCCGAGCCGCTGCTTCTGGACCTGGCGTCCTCCTCGCTGGACGACAGCCCGGCTCCGTTTTTTGCCGAGGCCGTGCGCCGTCGCGTCGAGCGCTGGGCCGCCGACAATGGCTACGACTTCTACACCGACGGCCTGCAAATTCACACCACGCTCGACCTCGATATGCAGCGCGCGGCGCAGGCGGCCGTTCGCACCCAGGCGCGCAAGCTCCAGGCCGTCGCCGCCTACGAGTGGAGCCAGCGCGCGCCGCGTCTCCTTTCGGAACACATCGCGCCGTACGTGCGCCGCGCCAAAAGCGAGCCGTTCGAGCCGTTCGCCCGGCTCTGGGACGAGCGCCCCGCCCTGGCGCGCGCCCACCTCCGCCGCACCGCCCGCTACCGGCGCGCTCTGCACCGCTCCTCCGCCGATACGGGCGCCGTCGTGCGCCGCCTGCGCTCCGACGCGGCGTTTATGGACTCCCTCCGCCGCCAGGTGGCGCGCCTGCGGGCCGGCCTCGTGGCGATGACCCCCCGGACCGGCGCGGTGCGCGCCTGGGTCGGCGGGCGCGACTTCCAGAACGACCAGTACGACAAGGTCGGCCTCGCGCGGCGCCAGCCGGGGTCCACGTTCAAGCCCTTCGTGTGGACCGCCGCGCTCAACCACGGCTTCAAGCCCTACGACGCCCTGCGCGGCGGCGAGTTGCCCGACCCCTTCGCCGCGCGCCGCAGCCGCGCGAGCGGCGGACTGACGTTGCGCAACGGGCTGATCTACTCCAGCAACCGGATGGCCCGCGCGCTCACCCGCGCCGTCGGCCCCGGCGCGGTGGCCCGCACGGCCCGCCGCCTCGGAATCGAGAGCGAGCTGCGCGCGGTGCCGTCGCTGGCGCTGGGCACCAGCGAGGTGCGCCTGCTGGAAATGGCCGCCGCCTACGCCCCGCTCGCCAATGGCGGAGTGCGCACCGAGCCTCGCCTCCTCACCCGCATCGAAAACGCCGAGGGCCGCCCGATCGAGCAATTCGCGCCCCGAAGATCTGGCGGAGCGCCCGCAAACCCGTCCGGGGAGCGCGCCCTCTCGCGCCACACCGCCTACACCGTGCTCGACATGATGCGCGGCGTGGTCGACCGGGGCACCGGCGCGCCGCTGCGCTCCGACTGGCGGATGCGCGGCGCCGACCTCGCCGGCAAGACCGGCACCACCCAGAACAACGCCGACGGCTGGTTTCTGGCGATGCACCCGCGGCTGGTCGTCGGCGCGTGGACCGGCTTCGACGACCGCCGCGTGGCCTTTCGCACCGAGCACTGGGGCCACGGCTCCAGCAACGCGCTCCGCCTCGTGGGGTCGTTTCTGGAACAGGTCTTCGCCGCCCATCCGAACTGGGCCGAAAAGTCATTCGAGCCGCCGCCGGGCTACCGTCGTCCCGCGTCGCCGCGCGCCGGGGGGCCGCTCGACTCCGCTTACGCCGGCTACGAAACCGTCGGCGACGCCTACGGGGCCGACCCCACCGCGACCGACTACCGCCTGCGCGACGCCGTCGGCCAGGGCCTCGACTCGGCGCGCTACGACCGCGTCCCCCAGAGCGCCGACCCCGAGGCCGCCCTCCGCCGCGACCTGCCCGCCCGCGCCGACTCGGTGCAGCAAACGCCCCCGCGTGGCGACGCCTCCGCCCGGAACGACACGCTGCGCCGCCCTGCGCCCGTCCGGCGGCAGCCCCCCGACGAAGGCGACCCCGACACGTCCCAGCACCGCGCTCCCGCCCCCGTCGGCGCCGGCGACCTGGAAGAGCGCACCGGCGCCCGCCGCGACGATGGCGGGTAGCGCCTGGCGTTTTTCGAGACGGCCGAGGGTGACTTTCCGCCTGCGGCTGTTTATTTTTCTCCGAACGGCCCGCCCCGCGAACCCCAAACCCGCATGATCTGGAGCCGCGTGATCGAACAAGAGCGCCCCGTCGCCGCGCTGCGCCGCGCCGTGGCCGGGGGGCGCGTGGCGCACGCCTACCTCTTCCACGGCCCGCGCGGGACCGGCAAGCGCGCTGCCGCCCTCGCCTTCGCGCAGGCCCTCCAGTGCCCGCACGCCAGCGACGACGACGGCGACGGACGCCCCTGCGACGAATGCGACGCCTGCCGAAAGGTGCGCCGACTGGTGCACCCGGACGTGCACGTGCTCTTCCCCCACCCCTGGAGCAAGGAAAAAGACCGCGACGAGCACGACCTGGCCGAGCGCATCCAGCGGCTGGGCGAGAATCCCTACGCCGCCGTCGACTACGTGCGCCGCCCTTCGCTGGAGGACCCCTCGGAAACCTCCAACAAGCAGGTGCTCTACCGCACCGGCCAGGTCGAGCAGGACCTCCTGCGCCCGATGAGCCTCACGCGCGGAGAAGGGCGCTACAAGATGGCTCTCATTACCGAGGCGGACCGCATGAACGAAAAGGCGGCCAACGCCTTCCTGAAGCTCCTCGAAGAACCCCCGCCGCGGACCGTCTTCGTCCTCACCACCGCGCGCCCGAGCCGCCTGCTGCCCACCATCACCAGCCGCTGTCAGCGCCTGCGCTTCGACCCGCTCCCCGCCGACGCCATCGCCGAGGCGCTCGCCCGCCGCCGCGACCTTCCCGACGAGCGCGCCCGGATGCTCGCCCGCATGGCCGACGGCTCCTACGGGCGCGCCCTCGAGCTGCTCGAAAGCGACGAGCTGATGGAGCACCGCCGGCTCGTGCTGGACTACTTCCGCCAGGCGTACAACCAGGACCCCGTGAAGCTCGCCTCTCTCACCGAGGACATGCGCCGCCTGGGGCGCGAGCACGTCAAGGAGCTGCTGGGCCTGATGCTGCGCTGGGTGCGCGACCTGCTGCTGGTGCGCACGCTCGGCCCCGAGGAGGCCCCACTGGTCAACGTCGACCAGGCCGAGGCCGCGAAGCAATTTGCGCAAAACCTCCCGCAGGCCGACCTCGAAGCGATGACGGACCTGATCGAAGAGGCGCGCGCGCTGGTGGGGCGCAACGTGCACCTGGGCCTCCTCTTGACCGCCCTGGCGCAGGCGCTGGGCCGCGCCATGCAGGGCCGCAGCGCCCGCCTCTACGTCCCGCTCCCCGAGGCCGGCCTCCCGCACGCGGCGTGAATGCGCAGGGCGTTTGGCGCAGGGCGTTTGGCGTTTCTCAATGAGCCGAACGCCTGCGCTTGAAGCGACGCCACGCCCCGCCCCCCGCCGCCACGCGCCAGGCGCAGAATGGCCCGCCTTTTGCATCTTTTTCTTGCGAAGTCATTTCCTCCTGCTTCCCATTTTCCACGAAAATCCGCCTCAAACGCCATGAACCGCCTTCTTCGCTCCGGTCTGATAGCCGCACTCGTATTCGCGTTCGGCGCCTCCGCCGCGCTCGCGCAGTCGTCAGAAGCGCCCTCGGTGGTGGGCACGTGGCGCACCATCGACGACAAGACGGGCAACCCACGCTCCATTGTCAAAATTTACAAGGAGAACGGCGCGCTTCACGGCCGCGTCGTCGAAATCCTGCAGGTCGGCGACGACGCCGAGCGCAACAGCGCGGGCAAGGTGATCTGCACCGAATGCGAGGGGAACAAAAAAGGCCAGCCCATCGAAGGGATGGTCATCCTCGAAGGGCTCGAGAAGAACGGCGATGAGTGGAGCGGGGGCACCATCCTCGACCCCTCCAACGGCAAGCAGTACAAGGCCAAGCTGGAACTCGACGGCGACGACCGCCTCGACGTGCGCGGCTACATCGGCGTCTCGCTCTTCGGGCGCACGCAGACGTGGCAGGGCGTCACCCAGCGGAAGTAGTGCGTAGCGCGTGCAACGTTCAACGTGCAACGTTCAACCCCCCCAACCGCCCGTGCCCTACTCCGCCGAGATCAGCCGCGCCTCGCCGGCGGCGTTTGTATTTCTCCTCGACCAGTCGGCCTCCATGCAGGACCCCTTCGGCGGGGCGGAGCAAAAGGGCGACGCGGCCCCCTCGAAGGCGCGCGTGCTGGCCGACACGGTCAACCGCCTCCTGCGCGACCTCGTGCTGCGCTGCGCCAAAGAAGAAGGCGTGCGCGACTACTTTCACGTCGGCGTCGTCGGCTACGGGGAGCGCGTGCAGCCGCTGATCGAGCCGGCCGAGAGCCACGGCGCGCCCGGCGGGCTCGTCCCCATCAGCGCCTTGGCGGACCGCCCGAAGCGCGTCGAAGAACGTCCCCAGCAGGAACGCAGTGACGACGGCGAGGAGGAGAAGGAAGAGCGCGCCCCGGTTCGGTTTCCCGTCTGGTTCGACCCGCACGCCAAAAACGGGACGCCCATGTGCCACAGTCGTCGTCAACGTCACCGACGGGGAAGCCACCGACGGCGAGCCGCTCCGCTACGCCCGGCAGCTCCGCGACTTCGCCACCGATGACGGCGCGACGCTGCTGTTCAACGTGCACCTCTCCGAATCGGAAGACCCGGCCGTCGAGCTGCCCTCCGACCCCGACGAGCTGCCTGACGAAGAATACGCCGAGCAGCTGTTTCAGATGTCCAGCCGCCTGCCGTTCGCCATGCGCTCCGCCGCCGAGCAGGAAGGCTACCGCGTGGACCTGGACACGCGCGGCTTCGTCTTCAACGCCGACCCGGGCGCACTGGTGCGGTTCCTCGACATCGGCACGCGCCCCAGCAACTTGCGGTGAGGTGGTTTGCGTATGAACGTGCGGGAGTTCGGGAAGGCGGGCATGTTTCGAGGGCGTGCGTTCTGGGCGCCGAAGGGCGGGGCCGGCGTGGAGGAATACGAGGACGCTTTTTCAGTTTCGGAAAGCAGCGCGCCGTTTCGCACGGCGGTGGCCGATGGGGCGACCGAGGCGGCGTTTGCGCGGCGCTGGGCGCGGCTCCTGGCCGACGGGTTCGCCGAGCGCGGACCGGCGGTGCTGGCGAACGAGCTTCCGGCGCTTCAAGAGAAATGGCGCGCGTCCGTCGAGGCGCGGGCCGAGACGCTCCCGTGGTACGCCGCCGAGAAGGCCGCCGCCGGCGCCTTCGCCGCCCTGCTGGGGCTGGAGGTGGCTCCCGACCCCGACCGCGCGAAGCCTGACCGCGCGAAGCCGGGCGGGGGGACGTGGCGTGCCGTCTCCGTCGGCGACGCTAACGTTTTTCATCTTCGCGGCGGCGCGTGGCTCCGCGCCTGGCCGCGCGAAAAGGCCGCCGACTTCGGCTCCCGTCCCGCGCTCGTCCCCAGCCGCTCCGACGCCGACGTCCCGGTCGCGCGCCGCGCCGAGGGCCGCTTCCAGCCCGGCGACGCCTTCGTCCTCGCCACCGACGCCGCCGCCGCGTGGCTCCTGCGCTGTGAAACGAGTGCGCCCGGGGCGCCCCCCGATCCGACCCGGGCGCTGACGTGGGACGACGAGGACGCCTTCGCCGAGGCCGTTCGCGCCGCGCGCAATGAGGGGGCGCTCGACAACGACGACACCACCGTCGCCGTGATTCAGGCGTAGCATCACGGGGGGGTCACCGCCTCGAGGCGCACCTGCACGCTGCGGCTCGTTTCCTCGGGCAGGCGCGTGTCTTCGGGCGTGAGCAGCTTGGCCTGCACGGCCCCCTCGGCGGCGCGCAGCGAGTCGAGCGTGACGGCTTCGACGCGGATGTCTTCGGGGACGGGAACGTCGCCCTTGCGCGGCACCATCAGGTCGACCGAGTCGGGATCGGTGCGCAGGCGGAGCGAGTCGGGCAGGGGGGAGTTGCTCTGCGCCCGCACCGGCAGGCGCACGCTACGCAGGCGCCGCGCCATGACGTTGACGTTGGGCGGGCGTGCCGTTTGCAGCTCCAGGCCGCCGGGCAGGTCGAGGTTGCGCTGGCTGATTAAGAGCTGGTTGGCGCCTTCCTTCAGCTCGCTCAGCGGGAACGAGACGCTCAGCTCCGACGGCTCGACGAGGCGAAAAGCGCGCTCCGACCCCGAGAGCGTCACAGTCACCTCCGCGGGCTGCGGCTCGCCGATCATCCAGTCCGGCTCGACGTTGCGGAAGGCCACCGGCACGGTCATGGTGCGCTGCGTCGAGCCCGGTTCGTAAGCGAAGGTCAGCCACAGCAGGCACGCCAGGAGCAGCGAGAGGCAGGCCGTCTGCACGTTTGCGCGGCTCCACCAGCGTTGCTTCTGCGCTTCTGAGCTGTAGTGCGTTTTCCAGAATCTTCCGAGACGCTCGCGCAGCGCGCCGATGGAGTCCATCTCGGTGAGCCTTCCGCCCTCGGCCACGCTGACGGTCCCGTGCTCCTCCGAGACGACGATCACGAAGGCGTCGGACTGCTCGGCCAGCCCGAGGGCGGCGGTGTGGCGGGTGCCGCCGGCGCGGCTGGACTCCGGCAGGTCGGCCGCCAGCGGCAGGTGCGTGCCGAAGCGCACGGCGCGGTCGTTTTCGATGAGGACGGCTCCGTCGTGGCCGTCGGTGTCTTCGTGAAAGATGCTCTCGAGCAAAGGCAGGCTCAGGTGCCCGTCCAGCTCCAGGCCGCCCTGCGTGACGCCTTCCCAGGAGTCGCGCCCGCGCACGGCCATTAGCGCGCCCGTGCGGTGCTTGGCGAAGTGTCCAGCGGCCTCGGTAATCAGGTCGACCGTCTGATGGTCCCGGCTGCCGGCGGCGGGCGCGAGAAAAGAAAGCGACCCGACGCGGTCGATCATGCGGCGGATCTCCGCCTGAAATAGCACCACCGAGGCGACCAGGAAGGCGATGAAGAGCGCCCCCAGCAGTTGCTCGACGAGAAACATCGAGAAGGCCTCGGCCAGCAGGTACACCGCCCCAAAGAAGACGCCCACCACCGCCAGGCGCCAGGTGGTGCCGGGCCGTGTGTCGCGCCGCATCCACGTGAGGAAGGCGTACAGAAACGCCGCCACCAGCAGCACGTCGAGCACGTCGGCCAGGCGCACGCTCTGCGCGAGCCGGCGGAAGAATGTGGCGGCAGCGTCGAGCACGGTTTGCGGAAGAAGGGGAAAGACACCGTTCGCTCCGTGGCCTTGCCTCCCTGCTGGGAGCTGACAAGGGCAGGTATTCACAATCGGAAAAGAGAGGGGAAAGAGGCAACCTCTCGCAATCGGCTCAAACGTCGTTTTTCGAGGGCACGGGCGAGGCGCGCCTCTTCGCGCAAGGCGCGTTCGAGATGGGCGGGAAGAGAAAGATTCGTCGGGGGAGGTGCGCCTCGTCGGGGCATTGCACCTGCGCGTGAGCGGGACCGCGTCCCGCAGCAAGCCTCGGCAGAGCCACGACCAGCAGCGCAGCCGCGCGGCGGGCGCCGGGCAAAGAGCCCGAACGCATAAAGCGGGACATTTTTTCAAAAAAGCACATCTGCCGTATCCCACACCGGAACGATTTCCCTTAATTTGTTATCCTAAACATTCCACAACTTTCCTTTCTTTTTCCGCTCATCACCATGTACAGCACACAAGGCATCGAAGTCGTAGCGACCATCACCGAGTTGCGGTCGAACACGTCCGAACTGGTCGAGCAAGCGAAAGAGTTGGAGCACGGCATTTTGATACAGAAAAA
>PXTX01000123.1 GCA_003023275.1 Bacteroidetes bacterium SW_4_67_19 | reverse complement strand
GTGCCGGTGTACGAAGTCGAGAACGGCAAATACAAGCTCCTCGTTCGCCTGACAATCGACATAGACGACGACGGAGAGTATATCACCAGTGGAAATACAGACCGCCGTCCACGGTCCGCCGTCCGTCAAAGCTGCTCGCGCACGTCCTCCAGGAACGCCCGCAGGCGCAGCAGTTCCTCGCGGCGCTCGGCGTCGGTGTCCGCTTCTCGCGCCAGCACCTGGCGGGCGCCCTCGATGGTGTACCGCTCCTCGCGCAACAGGTGCTGGATGCGCCGCACGGCGGCCACGTCCTCTTCTTTGTAGACGCGCCGCCCCGCTCGGTTTTTGCGCGGGCTCAACTGCTCGAACTCCGACTCCCAGTAGCGCAACACGTGCGGCTCGAGGTCCAGCCGACGGCTCACCTCGCCAATCGAGCGATACAGCTTGCGTATGTTGGAATCGGGCACAGGTCGTTGGTCGTTGATCGTTGAAAAATGGCCGCCCCCGCTTGACGTTTACAAGGTCAAGTGTTCGCCCCGAATTTTACCACACTCCCTCACACCCCATTCACCTCGAACGTGGAGCCCAGCGCCGGGTCTTTTTCCACCTCGATGCGCACCGGGAAGGCGTCCTTGAGTTCCTCCAGGTGCGTGATGACGACGATTTTGTCGAAGTCGTCCTGGACGGTGCGAATGGCTTCGACGAGGTTCTGGATGCCCTCTTCGTCCTGCGTGCCGAAGCCCTCATCGACGACGAGGGTGCGCACGCGCACTCCGCTGCGCTCGGCCATCAATTGCGCCAGGGCGATGCGCAGGGCGAAGTTGACGCGAAAGCCCTCCCCGCCGGAGTACGTCTCGTAGGCGCGCGTGACCCCCTGCGCGTCGCTGATGTTGATCTCGAGCGTCTCGGTGGTGCCGCCGCCCTGCTTGTCGCGCAGCGTCTCGAGGCTGACGTGCATTTGCCCGTCGGTGAGGCGGTCCAGGAGGCGGTTGGCGCGTTCCTCGAGGTCCGGCAGCGTCTCCTCGATGATGAGCGACGGGATGCCGTGCTTGCCGAAGGCGCGCTTGAGGTGGTCGTAGAGCGAGCGGCGGCGCTCGGCGTCCTGCTGCTGCTCGCGCGCCTCGTCGAGGGCTTCGCGGTCGCGCTCGGCCTGTTCGAGACGCTCCGAAAGCTGGCCGCGCCGGCTCTGCAGGTCGCTCATCTCCTGCTCGCAGGTGCGGCGCTCCTCGGCCTTCGCGTCCTGCTGTTCTTCGAGCGCGGGCTTCTCCTCGAGCGCTTCCTTTAGCGCCTCGCGCTTTTCGCGCAGGTCCGCGCGCTCCTGCTGGGCGTCCTCGATGCGGCCCGCGGTGCGCTCGCGTTGCTTCTTCCACGACGAGCGGTTCTTCTGCGCGTTGACGAGGCGGTTCATGCGCTCGGGCGCGTCGGAGAGGCCCTTGAGCCGGCGGCGCACCTCCTCGAAGTGCTCCGGCTCGAAGTCGACGTCGGCGAGTTTCTCCTCCAGCGCCTCGATCTCGTCCGGAAGGTCGCCCAAGACGGCGCCGCTGTCGAGGGCGTCTTCCAGGTCTTCGATCTCTTCCGCTCGGCCCGCGATGTTTTCTTTTAGCTCGTCGCGGCGCTGCTCCTGGTCGTCGAGTTCGCCCAGGCGCGAGCGGTACTGCTCGGCGCGGGCGGCCCGTGTGCTCGCTTTTTCGAAGGCGTCCTCGTCGAAGTCGATCGCTTCACGCTCGGCCTTAAGCTCGTTGCGACGCGCGCGCTGCTCCTGCCCATAGGCTTTGTCTTCGATCTTCTGGTCGAGCGCCTGCGCCTCCTCGATGCGCTTCTCGAGGGCGTCCTGTCGCTCGCGGCGGCGGCGGCGCTGCTCGCGCAGGGTGGCCAGTTCCTCGCGCTCGCTTTCGATGGCGTCGACCTCGTCGTCGAGCGTCGTGTATCGTTCGCGCAGCTCGTCGCGTTCGGTCTCGCGCTCGGCGATGGCGGCGCGCTTCTCCTCGATGTCGTCGCGCAGGGACGCGATTTCCTGCTCCTGGTCGGCGGCCACCTCGCGGCGGTGCTCCTCGGTCAGCGGTGTGCCGCAGGTGGGGCACTGGCTGTCGTCGGTCTCGCGCAGGCGCGCGAGGGCGCGTTCTTTCTTTTGGATCTCCCGCTCGCGCGCCTCGACTTCGCCGCGCAGCGACTGGAGCGCTTCATTGGCCTCGCGGCCTTTCTCTTTCACCGCATCCCGCTTCTCGCGGAGATCCGGCAGGCGGTCCTGCTTTTCTTTCAGGGCGTCGATTTTCTCGGGCAACCCGTTGGACTGCGCCAGCGCCTCTTTTTCGTCCTCGATCTGCCCGTGGAGCGTCTCCTGGCGTGCGCGCAACTCGCCGTGGTGGCTCTCGAGCGCGTGTTCGAGGTCCTTGATCTGGTCGGCCAGCTCGCGGCGGCGGTCGCGCTTTTCTTTCAGGGCGTCGCGGCGCTCGGCGGCCTCTTCGGCGGCGGCGAGCTTTTCTTTCAGCTCGGGCGCCTTCGCAAGCTGCTCGTTCGCCTCCGCAAGCGCCTTGCGGTCGGCGTCTTGCTGGACCCGGAGCTTGTCGAGGCGCTTTTCGGCGTCGTTCTTTTTTTCGCGGGCTTCCCTGCGACGCTGGTCGAGCGTTTTCTCGATGCCGCGATGGCGCTCGCGCTGTTCTTCGAGGGCGTCGCGCTCTTCGCTCAGCTCTTCCCAGCGGTGAAAGTCGCGCTGGATCTGGTCGCTCTTGTCCAACAGCTCGTCGGCCTGCGCGATCTGTTCGTCGAGTTCGTCGGCGTCCGCTTCGAGGGCGTCCAGGCGCTCGGCCAGCGACTCGAGCGCGTCGTCGGTGGCGTCGGCCTCCTCGGCCTTCGCGCGCAGCTCGGCGAGGCGTTCGGTAAGGGTTTTTTCCTCGGCGCGCAGCGTCTGGAGCGTCTCGGCTTTGGCTTCGATTTCTTCCTTCACCTCGGCGTGCTCCTCTTTCCACTCCGGCACGTCCTCGAGGGCCTCTTCGAGACGTTCGACCTCGGCGGCGGCGCGCTCTTCCTCGTTTCGGGCGGTGCGCCAGCGGTCGCGGGCGCGGTCTTGAAGCGCCTCGTAGCGATCCAGCGCGAGGATGCGGGTAAGGATTTCCTTGCGCTTCGAGGGGCTTTTCTGGGTAAACTCGTCGGAGCGGCCCTGCAAGAGAAACGACGAGTTGATGAACGTGTCGTAGTCGAGGCCGACGGTGTCGGTGATCGTCGCCTGCGTTTCGCGCTGGTTCGTGCCGGTGAGCGGGCGCCAGTCGCCGCCGTCCGGCTCCCACACCTGAAATTCGAGGTCGCTCTGGCTGGTCTTGCCCGTGGCCGATTCCTGATAGAGCCGCTCCACGCGGTAGCGCGAACCGCCAGTGTCGAAGATGAAGGACACGCGCATCTCCCGCGTCCCGATGCGCAGGATGTCGGCGTCGGGCTTGCGGCGGCCGCTGGACTTGCGCGCCTCCCCCCAGACGGCCCACGTCATCGCGTCCAGCAAGGCGCTCTTGCCCTGCCCGTTGCCGCCGGAGAGGCACGCCACGCGGAACGGCTCGAACCGCAGCGGCGGGGCTTCGGTGCCGTAGCTGAGGAAGTTCTTGAGCTCGAGCTCGACGGGGACCATCGGTAGTGAGTGTGATGGGGGTGGTGAATGGTAGATGGATTTCGGACCGCCGGTTGCGCTACTCGGAAATTTTCGCTTCCCCAGAAACCATCACTTTCTTAAAAAGAAGGTAGCGCGGGATTGTTGCCCATAAACAAATCTCGAGAAGCCATCTTGCAAGGCCGGTCGTCTCTGCCTCTAATCGGACGCCTCCGGGGAACCATCCCCCACCTCCCATTCACCATCCAGCCAATGAACCTTCTCTCCCCCTTTACAGTTTTGTGCAAAAGCGACGCGGTTTCTTCTTTGCCCGACGGCGGCCGGCATGAACGCTCCCGACTCGACCTCCTACGCCCCCGCTCCCCCCGACGAGGACGCTGCTCCGAACGAGGACGCTGCTCCTGACGACGAGGCCCCCGACCAGACCGAGGCACATCGCCGCCTGCGCGAAGCCGTGCCGGACGACAAGCCGGCCCTCGTGATGGAGCTGATCGAGCGCCACCCCGAGGGGCGGCTGGTGCTGCCGAAGCAGGGCGGACAAGGGGCGGCGCTGGCCGAGGTGAACCTGAGCACCGAAGCGCTGGGGCCGCACCTCTCGGCCGAACACGCTGCGGACGCCCCCTGGTGGAACGACGAGCAGGGAGCGCTGCGCCTCTACGGGGCCGACCTCGAAGGCGCCATGCTGCGCGGGGCGGTGCTGCGCGACGCGGACCTGCGCGATGCCAACCTGCGCGGCGCCACCCTCGGCGGGGCGGACCTGCGCGGGGCCCTGCTGGAAAACGCCGACCTGCGCGAGGCCGACCTGGCAAGCGCCCGCCTCGACGAGGCCCAGCTCGGCGGCGCCCGTCTCGACATGGCCCTGCTGGAAAACGCTGTCCTGCACCGGGTCTACTTGCGCTTTGCGCACGTGCAGTACGCCGCGCTCGACCAGGCGGACCTGCGCGAGGCGGACCTCTGGGGCGTCGACCTCGAAGGCGCCTCCCTCCGCTACACCGACCTGCGCGAGGCGCTGCTCCACGAAGCCAACGTCCAGGACGTCGACCTCACCGGCAGCGACCTGCGCGACGCGGACCTGCGCGCGGCGGTGCTGCGCGAGGCGGACCTGCGCGAAACCGACCTGCGCGGCGCCAAACTCGACGGCGCCGACTTCCAACGCGCCGTGCTTCAGGGCACGCGCCTGCAGAGCCTACTTTTGACCGGCTGCACGATCAAGCACGTGTACCTCAGCGAGGCGCGGCTCGCCGGGACGCGCCTCAACCAGCGGCAAATCGGCGGGGCGCTCGGGGAAGAGCTCGACGGCGAATACGAGGCCGCCAGCTCCGGCTATCTTGCTCTGGAGCAAGCCTTCAGCGACTTCGGCGCCCCCGACGCCTCGCGCTGGGCCTACATCAAGAAGCGCAGGATGCAAAAGCTCACCGCGCGCCAGAACGCCCGCCGGGCCGCCGGCCGGCGCGACTGGCGCACCGCCGCGAGCAACGGGCTTTCCTACGCGCAGGCCAAGCTCGCCGAATGGGTCTGCAACTACGGGGAGAGCATTCCCCGCACGATCGCGTCCATTTTCGCCGTCTACGTCGTCTTCGTGGTCCTCTACGGCCTCACCGGCAGCGTCGTGCGCGCCGGCCCCGGCGCGGAAGTCGTGCATTTCCTTCCGCTGAGCAACTTCGACGACCTGGCGACCTTCGGCCTCATCACGATGACCGCGCCGGAGGGCCCGCAGGTCAGCCTCCACCCCAACGGCACCTTCGCCCACCTCTTAACGAGCCTCCATACGCTCATCACCATCGGCCTGACGGGCCTGCTGGGCTACGTGCTGGGGAACCGGATCCACAAGTGAGGTCACGCTCCGACGAGCTCCTCGATCTGCTCCAGCAGGGCCGGCAGCTCGACGGGCTTGGGGTAGTGGCGGTCGCAGCCGGCCTCCAGCGCCTCTTCGCGGTCGCCGCTCATGGCGTGGGCTGTCAGCGCAATGATGGGCATGTCGCCGCCCTCGGGGAACTGGCGAATGCGCCGCGTGACCTCATTGCCGTTCAAAACCGGCAGATTGATGTCCATCAAAATGAGGGCGGGATGGAGAGACTCGGCCTTGTTGAGGCCCTCCTGCCCGTCGGTCGCCAGTGCGATCTCGTAGCCCCGGCGCTGCAGGCGGCGCGAGAGCATGTTGTAGTTGTGCTCGTTGTCTTCCACCAGCAGGATGAGCGGCCTGCCGTTGCGGTCCGC
The DNA here is from genome assembly GCA_003023275.1 of Bacteroidetes bacterium SW_4_67_19. Taxonomy (GTDB): domain Bacteria; phylum Bacteroidota; class Rhodothermia; order Rhodothermales; family Salinibacteraceae; genus QS-8-64-10. The sequence goes on along the minus strand of PXTX01000123.1, from coordinate 11,021 downwards.
GCCGCCGACGAAGCGAGCGACGTTGCCGTTTCGGGCGCTGTCGCTTCGGCGTCGGTGGACGCCGCGGCTTCTTGCTCCGTCGGCGCGGGGCCTTGCTTCTCATCCCCCTCCTCGCCGTCGACGCGCGCCGCCTCGCGCTCTTCCGTCGATTCGTCGCGCGATTCGTCGAGGGCTGCCCGGAGATCGGCCTCGGCCTCGGAATTGAGGCGCGTCCCGTCGTCTTCGCCCGGCACTTCCCCGTCAATAACGGTTCCCGTATCCGCCTCGACGGGCGACGGCTCCCCCGCATCCTGCCCTCCCGCATCCTGCCGCCTGGCGCAGGCGTCCTCGAGGCGCTCTTCCCCCTCCGAGAGCAGCTCCCCGCGCGTGTACTCGCCTTTCTCGAGCGTCTCTTCGACCTGCTCGCTGAGGTAGCGGCGCTCTTCGACGCTCAGCTTTTCGGCCGTGGCCACCACGACGGGCACGTTGTCGAAGCGCTCCTCTCCGCGCATCGTCTCCAGAAACTCGAAGCCATTCATCTCGGGCATCATCAGGTCGAGGATAATCAAGCTCGGCGCCTGGGTCTGGAAGCGCTCGATCGCTTCGTGGCCGTTGGAAGCCTCGCACACGGAGTGCCCTTCGCTCTCGAGGGTGCGGCGCACGAGGTCGCGCGTGTTCTCGTCGTCATCGACGACCAGCACAGGCCCCTCGTCGATGTTTCTGCGGTACTTGTCGAGCTTGGCCGTCAGCTTCTCGTAGTCGATGGGCTTGGTCAAAAAGTCGTCGGCGCCGAGATGATACCCGCGCTTCTTCTCGTCGGTGATGGTGAGCATCAGGATGTTCACGTCGTCGCTGATGCGGTCGTCCTCCTGCAGGAGCGAGAGCAACTCCCAGCCGTCCATGTCGGGCATGTGCACGTCGAGCGTGACGGCCAGCGGCTGCAGGCGGCGCGCCATGCGCAACCCCTCGGTCCCGCTGGTGGCCGTCTCGACGTGAAAGCCTCTGTCGGTCAGGCGGCGCTCCAGCAGGCCGCGCACGTCGTCGTTTTCGTCGATGACGAGCACGGGGTCGTCGCCCGCTTCGCTCGCCTGCTCGGGCGCGGCGGCGGCGGTAGACGAAAGGTCGGCCTCCGCCGGCGCAGTCGTGGTGGAGGGGGACTCCGCCGGCGCGGGCGGGCCTTCGCCGACCACCCTGGGCGTGGACTGCTGGATATTCTCCTCGGTCATCTGCTCGGGGAGCCAGATGGTAAAGGTCGAGCCGACGCCCTTTTCACTCTCCATGTCGATGGTCCCGCCCATCAGGTGGCACATGTTGCGCGTGATCGCCAGGCCCAGCCCGGTGCCGCCGTACTCGCTGGCGGTCGTTTCGCTGGCCTGCTCGAAGGCCTCGAAGAGCCCCTGCTGCTCCTCCTCGGTCATGCCGATGCCGGTGTCGGCGACCTCGAAGGCGATGCCGCCGTGCCCGTCGCGGCGCTCGCGGCGCACCCGCAGCGCGACAGTGCCGTTTTCAGTAAACTTGGCGGCGTTGGAAAGCAGGTTGCCCAAGGACTGGCGCAGCTTCGTCTTGTCGGCGTACATCTCGGGGAGGCCCTCCTCGCAGTCGATCTGGAGGCTGCTGTCGTTGTCCTCGATGCGCGGGCGCACCCCGTCGGCCGCCTGCTGGATGACCGGCTCGACGTCGAAGTAGGCGAGGTCGAGCTCCATCTGCCCCGCCTCGATCTTCGAGAGGTCCAGCACGTTGTTGACCAGGCCCAGCAGGTAACGGCCCGAGGAGAGCACGCGGTTCAGGTCCTGGGCCATCGTCTCGTTTTCCTCCGCGTCGATCTCCTCCAGGATCATGTCGCTGTACCCGATGATCGAGTTCAGCGGCGTGCGCAGCTCGTGGCTCATGTTGGCCAGGAACTGGCTCTTGGCCTCGCTGGCGCGCTCAGCTTCGGCGCGGGCGCGCTCGGCGCTGGCGCGGGCGCGCTCGGCGAGGCGGCGCGCCTTTTCGGTTTCCCGCTGCGCCAGCTCGGACTCTTCTTTGACGCGGGCGAGCTTTTCGTTGGCGCGCTTGCGCTGCGTGACGTCGCTCACCACGCGGGCGTAGCCGCGCATCTGGTCGTGGTCGTCATACAGGGCGACGGTGACGGCGTAGGCCCAGAAGCGGCTGCCGTCCTTGCGCACCATCCAGCGGTAGTCGCGGGCCTGCCCGGCCCGGCGCGCCTCATCGAGCTGCCGCTGGGGAATGTCGTCGTCGCGGTCTTCGACAGCGTAGAGAATCGACCCGATGCGGCCCACCACCTCGCTCTCGGCGTACTGAAAAAGCTGCCCGGCCGCCGCATTCCACAAGGTGATCTTGCCCTTGGTGTCGAGGGTGAAAATGGCGTACTCGTCGAGGTTTTCCATGAGCAGGCGCAGGCGCACTTCGCGCTCGCGCAGCTCCTGCTCGGCTTGCTTGCGGTCGGTGATGTCGAAAAAGCGCAGCACCACCCCGTCGAGGCCGTCCTTCTGGTCAGGGCGGTACGGCAGGACGCGCATCACGTACCAGCCGCCGCCGGCCTGCACCTCGCGGCGCACCGACTCGCCGGTGTTCAGCACGCGGCGGGCGTCGGCGTAAACCTCCTCGTCGACGGCGCCGGCGACGCGCGAGAAGGACTTGCCCAGGTCGGTCGAGGCCAGATCGAAAACCTCGGTGGCGCGGGGCGTGAAATGCTTCACGCACAGGTCGGGGTCGAGGAAGACCGCCGCCAACTCCAGTGAGGCGGTCACGTTGCGCAGAAAGGTGTCAACCTTGCTCTGGACGTCGGCCTGGACGTCGGCCTGCGGGTCCCCGCCGGGGGGGTGCTCTTTGGCCACGCTCAACGGCTGGGCCGCTTCGCTCTCGTCGGATCCGTTTTCTGAAACCGCGTCGTCGTCGAGCATAGCGTCGATTTGGAATTTGGAAGCAAAATAAACTGAAAGGGCAAACGAAGACCCCAATGCGATGATCCTGGCTCGGCTTTCAGCCGTGCGTTTCGCCCCTTTCGAGGCGTGCCTCGGATGCTTCTGTCTCCCAGCACCTTCTTCCCGCAAAGAACGTGAAATGCGCCCGTTCGAAAAAGCCAAACGACGGGGCACCTGGGACCCCCGGGAGATCGACTTTTCGCAGGACCGCCCCGCTAAAGCTCCTCCTCCACGCGGCGGCCGAACTGCTCGGCGGCGGTGCGCAGCTCGGGCACCTCCTTCGCAAGGGCGTCCCACGTCTTCGGCAGCGCGGCGGCGACGGGCGCATAGCTGGCGGAGGCGCGGCGCGTCTTGTCGGCAGGGGCGCCCACGTAGCCGAGCACCAGGAAGAGCAAACTCGCCACCAGCACGCCCTGAAACGCGCCGACGAGGCCCCCGCCCAGGCGGTTCAGAAACGAGATGCGAAACGCCTCGAGGATCGACTCGGCCGCCTGACGCAAGAGAAAGAATCCCACGCGCACCACGGCGAGCACGACGAGAAAACCGACCAGCGGGGCCAGCGTCTCGTCCACCGGCAGGCTCTTGACCAGCAGGCGTCCCGCCGCGTCCATCAGCTGAAGCGCCAGGACGAAGGCAACGAACCAGCCCAGAAGGGCGATGACCTGCCGCAGCACGCCGGTCTTATACCCGCGGTAGGCCCCCACCGCGACGGCGCCCAGCACGAGCCAGTCGATCCAGGGCACAGGGTGGGGATGACGGTTGGGAGCAAAACGCGAAGCCCTCCCGCTCGTCGGCCGGGACATCGGATGCTCAACCGGCTCCTGCCGGGCTTGTTTTGGCAACGGCTGTTTGGCGAAGGGGCCTCCCGACGAAACCCTCCTTCGCGCATACCGCTATGAGCAATACCGCCATGAAAACGTCCGCCCCGTTTTTCTCGTCCGGTTCCCGCCGATGAACTTCGACAAGTACTGCCGCGTCCGCCTCGCCGAGCGCATCGACTTCGCCGACGACCTGGCCGTCTTCCGCTTCCGGCCCGATGAGGCGCTCGGCTTCACGCCCGGCCAGTACGCTACCCTCGGGCTGGAGGTCGAAGGGCGCGAGCGCCCGCTTTTGCGGCCGTATTCGGTGGCCTCGGCCCCGCACGAGGACGTGCTGGATTTTTTCGTCGAACGCCTCGACGAAGGCGCCCTCACGCCGCGCCTGTGGGACCTGGAGCCGGGCGACACCGGCTGGGTGCGCCGCCGCATCGTGGGCCTCTTCACCCTCGACACCGAGAGCGCCCGCCGCCTCCACCTGATGTGCGCGACCGTCACCGGGCTGGCGCCGTTCATCAGCATCGCGCGCGCCCAGCAGCACGCCCTCGCCACCGGCGCGCACGCTGGAGAGCCGCACCGCCTCGTCATCGTCCACGGCGCCAGCTACCCGCACGAACTGGGCTTTTACCACGACGAGCTGGCCGACCTGGAACGCACGACCGACTGGCTGCGCTACGTGCCGACCGTCAGCCGCCCGTGGGAGGCCGACGGCTGGAACGGCGAAACCGGGCGCGTGGGCGACGTGCTGCGCAAGCACGCCGACGCCGAGGGCTGCACCGCCGAGCGCGCCGTGGGCTACGCCTGCGGCCACCCGCAGATGATCGAGCACGCCCATGCCGTGCTCCAGCGCGCCGGCTTCGACGAGGAGCACCTGCACGAGGAGAAATACTTCCGCGCGTGAGCGAGCGAGGGGGGAGCTTCGGTCGCAAAAGGCGTGCGCCCACCGGTTCCGTTCATCGCTCAAAGCACGTCTCGCGCCACGCGCGCCACGTTCTCGGCGGTGAAGCCCAGCTTCTCCATGTTCGTCGCCCCCGGCGCACTGGCCCCGAAGCGGTCGAGGCCCACCGCGCGGCCCTCCGCCCCCACGTAGCGCGCCCAGCCCGGCGTCACGCCCGCCTCCACCGCGACGCGCGCCGTGCACTGCGGCGGCAAGACGCGGCGGCGATACGCCTCCGGCTGCGCGTCGAACAGCGCCCACGACGGCATCGACACCACGCGTACGGCCAGCCCCTCTTCGTCGCGGAGCGTCTCGGCCGCCCCCAGCGCGTGCTGCACCTCGCTGCCGGTCCCGATCAGGATGAGGTCCGGCCCGGCGTCGCCGTCTTCTTCGGAGAGCACGTACGCCCCGTTCAGCAGGCCGTCGGCGTCGGCAAGGGCCGCGCCGGAGCGGTCGAGGGTGGGCACGCCCTGACGGGTGAGCGCCAGCGCGGTGGGGCCGCCCGTGTTCTCCAGCGCGGCCTGCCAGGCGAAGGGCACCTCCCCGGCGTCGGCGGGGCGAATGAGCGTGAAGTTCGGGATGGCGCGCAGGGCCATCAGGTGCTCGACGGGCTGGTGCGTGGGCCCGTCCTCGCCGAGGCCAATCGAGTCGTGCGTGAAGACGTACGTCACCGGCTGCCCCATCAGTGCGGAGAGTCGCAAGGACGGGCGCAGGTAGTCCGAGAAAATCAGGAACGTGCCGCCGTAGGGCCGGAGGCCGCCGTGGAGGGCCATCCCGTTCATCGTGCCGGCCATCGCGTGCTCGCGCACCCCGAAGCGCAGGTACTGGCCGTTCGGGTTGGTGCGGTGAAAGTCTTCGCGCCCCTCCACGCTGGTTTTGTTGGAGGGCGTCAGGTCCGCCGAGCCGCCGATCAGGAAGCCCACCTCCGGGGCGATTTCGTCGAGGGTCGCGCCGCTGGCCTTGCGCGTGGCCATCTCTTCGCCGGCCTCGAAGGTCGGAAAACACGCGGACAGGTCGTCGGGCAGCTCGCGGTTCAGCCAGCGGTCCAGCTCGGCGGCGGCCTCGGGATGGGCGTCGGCGTAGCGCGCCTTCAGCTTTTCCCACTGCTCCTCGCGCCGGCGGCCCTCTCGGGTGGCCTCGCGCATGTGGGAGCGCGCCTCCTCGGGGACGTGAAAGGACTCCTCGGTCGGGAAGCCGAAGCGCTCCTTGATCGCGCGCACGGCGTCGGGGCCGAAGGGGTCGGAGTGCGTGGACGGGTCGCCGGTCAGCTCCGGGTGGCCGTAGCCGATCTGCGAGCGCACGCTGATGAGCGAGGGGCGCTCCGTCTCGTTTTTGGCCTCGGTGAGGGCCGCGTCAATCGCGTCGAGGTCGCGCGCGCCGTCGACGGAAAGGGTGTGCCAGCCGTACGCGTCGAAGCGCTGCGGAATGTCCTCCGAAAACGCGAGGTCCGTGTCGCCGTCGATGGTCGCGTCGTTGTCGTCGTAGAGGTAGACCAGTTTGCCGAGGCCGAGGTGCCCGGCCAGCGAGGCGGCTTCGTGGGAAATGCCCTCCATCAGGTCGCCGTCGGAGCAGATGGCATAGGTGCGGTGGTCGATGACGGGAAACTGCTCCCGCCCGAATTGCGCGCGCAGGATGCGCTCGGCCATCGCCATGCCGACGCCGTTGGCGAAGCCCTGCCCGAGCGGGCCGGTGGTGGTCTCCACGCCGGGCGTCAGGAAGTGCTCCGGGTGCCCCGGCGTGGCCGATTCCCACTGGCGGAAGTGCTCGAGTTCCTCCAGCGGCAGGTCGTAGCCGGTCAGGTGGAGCAGGCTGTAGAGCAGCATCGACCCGTGCCCGGCCGAGAGGACGAAGCGGTCACGGTTCGGCCACTGCGGGTTCGCCGGATTGTGGCGCAGGTGCTTCCGAAAGAGCACGTAGGCGGCCGGCGCCATGCCCATCGGCATCCCGGGGTGGCCGCTCTGCGCCGCCTCTACCGCATCGACGGCTAAGACACGAATCGTGTCGATCGTCGTCTCGGCGAGGGCGGGGTCGAAGCGGGATGGTTCGAGGGCGCTCGTGTCAGGGTCGCCGGCGGTGCGGGCGGGGGCGGGCATTGGGTGAGTGGACGATTGAAGGGTGAAAGTGGAAGGTTTTTCGGTCGGAAGGACGACGCGCCGGCCGTTGATGACGATGGCGGGCGTGCCGCTCACGCCGGCCTGCTTGGCGAGCCGCCGGTCGCGCTGGATCTGCTGCTGGTAAGCGCCCTGCTGAATCTGCGTGAGCATCGGGTCGGGATTCATGCCGATCTCGCGCGCGATCTCGGCGAGCTGTTCGTCGGTGAAGCCGCCGCGCTGCTGGCGGGCGAACTGCGCGTCGAGCATCGCCTTGAACTGGCCCTGCTTGGCCGCCGCGTGCAGCGCCGCGATCTGGTTGACCGACCGGCGCCAGAGCGGGATCGGCTTGTAGACGAAGCGCGCCTGGTCGCCGTACTGCTCGGTCAGGTTCTTCATCGTCGTATTGAAGGTTTTGCAGTGCGGGCAGTTCGGGTCGAAAAACTCCACGACCGTCACCGGCGCGTCGGAGGTTCCAAACACCGGGTCGCCGAAACTCACGAACTGGCTCGCCTTCATTGGCTCCTGCCCCTGCGCGAAGCGGCAGTCCGGCGGCAGGGAGGCGTCGGTCGTGTCGGCCCCGCTTGCCGAAGGCGAACCGGGCGACGGCGCGGCGGCGGGGCCTCGGGCAGACGCTCGTTCGGAGGAAGCATTTTCAGAGGAAGCATTTTCAGACGGCGCTTCCGCCGAGGCGGTTCGTTCTGCGGGCGCCACCGATTCGGCAGCGGGTTCGCCGGCGGGCGATTCGAGGCTGGAGAAGTAGGCCACGTCGGCCCCGACGAGGACGAGAAGCGCGAGGGCGGCCCCGGCCCAGAGCGCGGGGCGGCGGCGGGAAGACGGCGTCATGGAAGAAGCGGGTTCGGGGGAAGAATCAGCGGAAGAAGCGGCCTGCGGTGCCGGACGTGCCAGCACGACGGCCTGCACGATGAAAAGCGTGAGCGCAAGAGCTGCCGAGATGAGGCACAGCGCGCAGAGCGCCCCGAGGCCGGTGAACTGGTGGTACGTCAGGTAGGCAGAGTAGACGAGCCCGCCGGTAATCAGCGCGGCGCGCGCGGCGGCCAGCGAGAAGCGACGGCGCGCCGCGAAGGCCGCTCCCGCGCTCAGGCCCGCCACGGCCAGGTAAAAGCCGATCCCCCACCACGCATTCGAGACGCCCAGCAGCGTGCCTGCCCCGCTCTGCGTGACGAGCTCGCAGTTGAAGGTGCTCGCCTGCTGCGCCGCCGCCGGCTCGGAGAAGCCCAGGCACCCCCGGTCGAAGCCGCGCCCCTGCTGGATCACGAGGTGCACGGCCACGAGCGCCCCCAGCAGCGCCACCCCGAAGAGCACGCGGTCGAAGACGGGGCGGTCGGTGGACAGGCGCGCGGCCAGCGTCGACGAATCGGCCATGACAGCGGCGCGGGGAGAAGCAAAAGAGCGCTACGCCTTGCCAAAGACCAGCGCGCCGATAGGTTCCTTGTGAGTGGGGGAGCAGGGAACGGAGGCGGCCACAATGAAGCGGAGCAGACCACACCGCGACGTACGTTTCTGAAGCGCATGGAGAAGAACGGCCGCCCCGCTGGACCCGTTTCTCGCGCCCGCCCTCGCTTCCGCTCCTCCGCCCCCTCCTCATCCGGTGACCCTCTCGGTTCCGCTCGTCCTGGCCAGTCGCTCCCCGCGCCGCCGCCGGCTGCTGGAGCAGTTGGGCTTCGCATTTACGGTGCAGGGCAGCCCCGCCGAAGAGCGCGTGCCCGAAGCGGCCGCTTTCGACGAGGCCGCCCGCGCGATGGCGCGGCAGAAAGTGCGCCCCGTCGCCGAGGCACGCCCCGATGCGCTCGTCCTCGCCGCCGACACGGTCGTCGGCCCGCCGCATGCTGCGCTCGCTGAGTGGGAGCCGGCACCGCGTCTGCACCGGCGTCGCGCTGGCCCATGCCGCGGACGGGCGCGAGGTGGTTTTCTCCGAAACCACGCGCGTGCGCTTCGCCGATCTTTCCGACGACGAAATCGACGCCTACGTCGCCACCGGCGAGCCGCTCGACAAGGCCGGCGGTTACGGCATCCAGCACGGCCTGGGCAGCGTCTTCGTCGAAGGCCTCGACGGGGACTACTTCACCGTCGTGGGCCTGCCGCTGCATCGCCTGTACCGGCGGCTGCGCGCGGACTTCGCGGATGTGCTCTCGCTTTCGTAGGTTTTGTAGACGGCGGCGCCTCGTGTAGACGGCGGCGCCTCCCTTCTCGTCGCTCGCGCATCGCCGGGTCGGCCCCGGCGGTGCCTTTTTGCTTTTTGACCGACCGCCTCCGTGCCCGTGCCCGCTCCTCACGACGTCTCCCCTCCCGCCCCGGACGACGCGCTCTCCAGCGTGCGCGTGGCGCTCATCCAGGCGCGCAACACCGCCGAGATGGAGGCGCAGGAGCAGCAGTGCTTCGCCGAACGCTGCCGCCTGCGCCCCGACCAGTTGGTGTGCGTCAACCTCGCGCGCGTGCCGTTCCCGGCGGAAGACCTCCTCGGCAGCGTCGACGCGCTGATGATCGGCGGGGCGGGCGAATACTCCGCAATGGACGACCCCGACTGGATGGCCGGCCTGCTGGCGCTCTCCCGCGAGGCCGTCGAGCGCAAGCTGCCCACCTTCGGTTCGTGCTGGGGACACCAGATCCTCGCCCGCGCCCTCGGCGGCACACTGATGTTCGACCCCGAGCGCGCCGAGCTGGGCTGCTGCACCATCGAACTGACCGAGGCGGCCCGGCGCGACGCGCTCTTCGGCTCGTACCCGGCGCGCTTCAAGGTCAACGCCGGCCACCACGACCGCGTGACCGAGCTGCCGTCCGGCGCGGTGGAGCTGGCCTTCAACGACTCGCAGCGCTTTCAGGCGTTTCGCGTGAAGGGCGCGCCCGTCTACGGGACGCAGTTTCACACCGAACTCAGTGCCGAGCGCGAGCGCGAGCGCCTCCTGGCCTACCGCGACTACTACCGCGAGGACCTGCCCGACGAGGACGATTTCCAGCGCGTGCTCGCCGGCCTCGTCGACACCGGCGCCGCCGACGGGCTGCTGCACGACTTCCTGCACCGTTTTGTGGCGTAGGATACCCCGTAATGTGAAAGTCTTCTACCGAATGTCCGCCCGGCGGCTCTCTTTGCGCATTACAAAGTGGACCCGTTAACATTCGCGCTGTTGAAGCGCCCCCTCGACGACCGAGGAACCGCACATTCCTCTTTCGAACATCCCCTCCTTCGTTTCTCTCAATCACCCCCCGCTGATTCCATGCCCGAGCAATCCATCGACGACTTCGTCGCCTCGACCACCGAACAGGAAGGCACCACCGAGGCCTTCGCCAAAGAGACCTCCGAACTGCTCGAAGTCAACGTGAGCGGGCGCGCCTGGGCGCGCGTCGGCTCGATGATCGCCTACACCGGCAACGTCAACTTCGAGCGCGAGAGCGCCTTCTCCGGCGGCATCTCGAATTTCATCAAGAAAAAACTCACCGGCGAGGGCACCCCGCTCATGTCGCTGGACGGCAACGGGCGCGTCTACCTGGCCGACCAGAAGAAAAAGGTCTCGTTGTTCAACCTGAGCGGCGAGGCCGTCTCGGTCAACGGAAACGACCTGCTGGCCTTCGACGACGGCATCGACTGGGACATCGAAATGATGAAGTCCGGAAGCGGCATGATGACCGGCGGCCTCTTCAACGTGAAGCTCAGCGGGCGCGGCACGGTGGCGATCACCTCCCACGGCCAACCGCTGACGATCGAGGTGACCCCCGGACGCACCGTCTACACCGACCCGGAGGCCACCGTCGCCTGGAGCGACAGCCTGAGCCCGAGCGTGGAGTCGGCCATGTCGTTCAAGTCGCTCTTCGGGCGCGGCAGCGGAGAAGCGTTCCAGTTGGCCTTCGACGGCGACGGCTGGGTCATCGTGCAACCCTTCGAGGAGCAGCCCTTCCAGCAGGACCAGAAGGCCAAGTAGGGCAGGAAAAGAACATGACAGACCGAAAGCGATGTGGTGCAGGCGCACTACGATTTCTCCGAAGAGCCTGCCTGCGCCGATGTCGCATCGAACCGTCCGCGAGCCAACTGACGAAGCGCACGCCGAACGTAAACGGACGGGAGCGCGAAGGTCGCCCACCCAGCGTCGATGAGGAGGCCGAAGAAGAACGGCGCCGCGTTCTGGCCGGGCCTGCCCCCCGTCCAGGCCGTGCTCACTGAGCTTCGGGACGGCGACGCGCTCGACGAATTCGTCGTCTGCATGACGTGTGCGGAGGGGCGGGGGATCACCGAGGCGGACCTTGCGCCCTGGGCCACGTT
>PXTX01000122.1:7756-15693 GCA_003023275.1 Bacteroidetes bacterium SW_4_67_19 | reverse complement strand
CATTGCCCCGAAGCAGCAGGACGTGTACTACGCCACATCGTCGGAGCGACTGGCGCGGGACGTGCAACACCTGCTGCTTCGTTTGGAAATCCCGAGCACGCTTCATGAGAAGTCATTTTCCTACCGAGGCGGGCGTCGCCCCGGCTACACGGTGCGGATCTCCAGCAAGGAGATCGAGACCTTCGCTCGCCGGATCGGGCCGCACCTCGTCGGCAAGCGCAAGCGCGACTTGGAGACGTTGCTCGATGGCAGCATATCGAGGGGACGAATGACCCAGGACGTGGTGCCGGTGAGTGTCTTTCCCGAAATTAAAGAGGCCGTGCGCACTACGGCTGCGCGCAAGAACATTTCGATGAAAGAGTTGATGAGGCGCGCCGATGCCTCCTACAAGCTGCTCTTTCTCGACGAGGGCAAGAAAGGCTACGCCCGCGAGACGATTCGGCGACCTCGTCGTGCACAACAGCCACTCCGCAGCCTACTCGCTGGTGGCCTACCGCACGGCCTTCCTGAAGGCGCACTACCCGGCCGAGTTCATGGCCGCCGCCATGACCAACGACCTCGACAAGACCGACAAACTCACGAAGCTCCTCGAGGAGGCCGACAAAATGAACCTCGACGTGCTCCCCCCGTCGGTGAACCGGAGCGCGGCGCATTTTACCGTAGACGAGGGACAAATCCGCTTCGGGCTCGGCGCGGTCAAGGGGGTCGGGATGGACGCGGTCGAGTCCATCGTGGAGGCGCGCGGCGATGCCGAACAGGCCTTCGCGGACCTCTTCGACCTGGTCGAGGAGATCGACCTGCGCCAGGCCAACAAGGGCGTCATCGAGGCGCTCGCCCGCTCCGGCGCGATGGACGAACTGGAAGGCCACCGCGCCCAGCTCGTCGAGGCTGCCGACGATGCGGTACGCCACGGCCAGAAGGCCCAGGCCGACGCCGCGGCGGGCCAGCACTCGCTGTTCGGTGAGGCGGACGCGGAAACGAGCGCCGCCATGCAACCGTCCCTGCCGGACGTGGAATCGTGGTCGAAGGCACGCGCGCTCAAAGAAGAGCGCGAGGTGACGGGCTTTTACGTGAGCGGCCACCCACTGGAGTCCTTTCGCGCCGAGGCCGAGGCGTTTGCCACCGCCAAGCTCGGCCAGACGGAACGCTTCGACCAGCAGGCCAACCCCGGCGGCGACGGGTACAGCCGCCAGCGCGGCCCCAAGCACGCCTTCTGCGGCATTCTCACGGAGGTGGACTTCAACACCACGCGCAAGGGCAAGCCCATCGGCTTCGCCACGCTGGAAGACTTCAGCGGACGCGGCGACTTGGTCATCTTCGCCAACGTGCTCGACCGCGTGCGCCAGTACCTGGAGGTCGACAGGGTCGTCCTGGTGAAAGGCGAGACGGAAGTGCGCGGCGGCACGACCAACGTGGTCGTCAACGACATCGTGCCGATGTGGAAGGTGCGCGAGCAGATGGTCCAGTCCCTGACGTTGCGGCTCAACCCCGACCGCACCGAGCCGTCGAAGATTCGCGCGCTCCGGCGGCTCTGCGAGGAGCACGTCGGCTCGTGCCAGCTCTACTTCGACCTGGTGGTGCCCGGCCTGGCCGAGCCGCAACGCGTGCGCAGCCGCAAGCACATGATCGAGCCCACACAGCCGCTCATGAAAGGCATCCGGCGGCTCTTCGGCAACGGGCGCCTGACGATGGAAAAGCGCTCGTGAGAGGGTGGTGGAAGGAGGAAAGTGGAAAGTTTCTTTGGTGCGGCACAAGACGGCTGAACGCGCGTTGGTGCTCCCCTCTCTTCGACGGTCTTCTTCTCTACGCCCCCGGACGCCGTCGGCGCTTCGGGTGCGGCCTTTCCCTTCGTTCCCCTCTTTCCCGCTGACGCACGCCGGCGTCTTCCATGAGCGATACGCCAACTCCCTCCGACGCTTCCTCTTCCCGAAACGACGATGCTCCCGACGCCTCGAACGAGGCCTCCCGTCCGGACGCCGCTTCCGGTCGCACGAACGCGGGCGACGAGGCCTCTCCTGAAGATGAAAGGAGCGAGGAGGCCGCTCGCGCCCCCTCCGATCGAGAAAGCGACGAACGAAGCAGCGCAGGAGGCAACGTGCCGCCCGAGAAGGCCCCGCCGAAGCGTAAACGCGAAGAAGCCGGCGCGGAGACGGACGGCGACTCGCCCGCCGCCGGGCTCAAGGGACTGCAAAAGGGCCAGGAAGAGGAGCGACGCGGCCTCCTGGCGCGCTCGAAGCTCCTGCAGAGCATGCTCACCTCCAACCGCCCGCTGGGGGTGCGCAACATGCTGTGGGCGATGGCGGCGGTGCTGGCGGTCATCGCGGGGCTGCTGGCGGCCACCGGGCGCATCGGCGCGGTCACGCAGAGCATTGCCGACTCCTTTCGCTCCACGCCCAGCGAGGCGCCGCAGGAAGAGCGCTCGCTCGACGAAGTGGCCGGCGACTCGGAAGACGAGCCGTTCACCTTCGCCAATCTGGCGGGGCACCCCGACAACACGCTCCAGCCCTACTTCTCCGGCTCACTTGCCGGGCAGAGCGACGACAAGAGCCGCGTCGACCTCATCCAGCAGTTTCGCCAGCTCACCGACCGCTACATCAAGCGCTTCGCCGTGGACGACAACTTCACGTTGCGCGTCTCCACCGGCGGGGAACCCGACACGCTCCTGGAGGTCTTCACCTTCGAGGAGGAGCGCCAGAAGTACATCGAGGCCGGCCGGCCGCAGGGCTACAACTGGAATCGCATCAACGCCCTGCGCCGCCAGAAAACGCGCGAGCTCGTCGACAAGTGGGTCGCTCGCGGCGTTCCGGAGGGCCCCATGCGCGTGAAGTGGGGCATGGCCACCAAAACGAAGGAAGCCCGCCGACGCGATAACCCGTTCATCGAGTACGAAATCCGCCTGGCGCGCTTTTTCGGCAAAAGCCTCTTGATGACTGAGATCGGCACGAAGGAGACCTTCAACCAGGACGACCTGGTCTCGCCGGTCGACGCCAAGAGCCGCTACCAGCTCATGCCGTCGCTTTTGAGCGCGTACGGCATTCACCGCTACCGCCTGTCCACCAGTGCCGGCAACAGCATTCTGGTGGCCGAGGAGCAACACCCGCTCATTACCATGGAGCCGGCCTTCAAGCACGCCACCGCCTCGATCAATGCGATGGGGCACGAGATCCCCGGCATCAGCGCCTACCACACGGGCGTGAACAACATATACAATGAGATTATAGTTAAATTCCTGAAAAACGCTCAGGAGTACGTCTCTCCCAGCATCACGACGGCCGACGCTTACATCTGGGGCGTGACCGAGGGCTTCCCCATCGTGTCGCGCAACTCCAGCTTCGGCGACTTTTCGCGCACGTACGTCGTGGGGGCCTACGGCGCGCTCAAGGCCATGGAAGAGGCCACCATCGACACGTCCCAGACGATACTCGCCGACCGCATGGCGCTGGCCAGTGGCAAACGCATTACGCTCGACCACGTGCTCACGACTCTCGCCGAAAACGGCGGCGGCGACTTGCCCTGGAAGGCGCCCGACTCGCTGAGCCTCTACACGCGCTTTGCGCGCCTGAACAAGCACTTTCACCTGCCCGCCGGCCCCGACGGAAGCAGCGACTCGCTCGTGGTGGGCGTGCCCGAACGCGGCAACGTGGAGCTGTCCGCCACCGCGCAGGGGGAGACGGTGCGCTTCTTTCTCCCGCCCGGCGCGCGCCGCATTCTGAACAACAACGGCCACGCCGACCTGATCGACGAGAGCAGCGTCTTTCAGTTCAACCACGACACCTACGCCGACCCCGGCGAAGGGATGAAGACCAAGTACGATCACCAGTACGACCGCCTCATCGACGAAATCCGCCGCTTCGGCTTTACCGAGGAGAACAAGCAGCAGCTCGCAGACCTGGCCCAGACGTTCGAGCAGCTGGCCGCCAGCGAGCCGACGCACTACCGCAAGACCATGGCCGACGTGATCGCCAAGCACCAGCGGTTCTGGAGCTATCCGGGCTGGAGCAACGTCTCGCAGACGGTGCAGACCGTGCTGGGACGCGCTCCCGCCGAGACGCAGCAACCCGAGCCGCTCGACGACCAGCCGATCCAGACGCCCGAGAACATCGAGACCGGCGCCTCGACCGGGCGGTGATACAGATTACCGAAGATCGTTAGGCACTCCGTGTCTCTACCGCAACGGCGGAATGCTTGTGACGGCGGCATGCCACCGTAGCGATCAAGCGCGCCTTGTCGCTACCCAGAATGCACGTCCAAGAAATGCACAGTCAACGTTCGCACTGGGTATGAGCGGAGCAACGTGTCACGTTTCATGTGTCACGCATCACTCCTCCCAGTCGAAAAACTCGCCGCGCTGGATCTGCTGGCGCAGCTTCTGGAGGCGCATCACGCGCTGCTGCGCTTCGCGCTCGGCCTCCGGCGTGGCGGCGGCGCGCACCTGGTCGGCCTCGGCGTCTTCGAGGGCTTCATCGACGCGGCGTAGCTTCAGGAGACGCATCGAGCTGGCGGCGGCCTCGCGGGCCCGCTGGTTGAGGCGCGGCACGTTGATGTCGCGCTCGCGCCAGTTTTCGGACGGCTCATGCGCGTCGGTCATCACCGAGGCGGCCAGTTGCTGAATCGCGGGGCCGAACTCGCCTTCGAGTGCGCGTCGCGGCTCCACCTGGCCGTCGCGGTACATCTCCAGAAAGCGCCCCGCCAGCTCGCGCGCCGGGCCGTCGGTAAACTCCGTCAGCGCCATGTGGCCCAGAATCAGTTCGACCATCGGGCGCCCGCGCTCCAGCAGGAGGCGCAGCAGATTGCATTCCTGCGGCGTCGGCTCCGGTGCGGCCTCCTCTTGCCCGGCGGGGGCTTCGCCTTCGGGCGGCTCCTCGTCGGGCGCCGCGTCGTCAGGGACAGGCGGACGGGGCGCGCGGCGGCGCTGCTCTTGCTGGCGGTCCTCGCGGCGCGCCTCCTCGACGGCCTCGCGAAGGTGCTTTTCGTACATGTCCAGCTCGTCCGAGGCGGCGCGGACCTGGTTTTCGCGCGCCATGTCGTCGTCGATGAGCGCGAGCGAGTCGGCCACGGCGCGCATCGTGCGGGTCTGGCCTTCGGGCGTGTCGAACGTGCCGTCGCGTTCGGCCTGCGCGCGGCGAAAGGCGGCGACCCCCTGGCGGCGCTTGCGCACGAAGCGGCGGAAGCGGTCGGCGCCCTCGGCGCGGACGTAGTCGTCGGGGTCGCGGCCCTCGGGGAGGCGTGCGGCGTAGGCCCCCAGCCCCGCCTCGAGCACGCGGTCCATGCCGCGCAGCGTGGCGCGCGTGCCCGCCTCGTCGGCGTCGTAGAGCAAGACGACGCGCTCGGCGTAGCGCCCCAGCAGCTTCGCCTGCTCGGCGGTGAGCGCCGTGCCGCAGGTGGCAATGGCGCCCTCGATGCCGGCCTGATGGAGCGCGATCACGTCGGTGTAGCCTTCCACCAGCAGCGCCTCCCCGGTCTTGCGCAGCGCGCCCTTGGCCTGATGCAGCCCGTAGAGGACCTCTTTTTTGTGGTACACGTCCGTCTCGGGCGAGTTGATGTACTTGGGCGGGTCGAAGTCGCCGCCAACGGCCGGCCCCTCGGCTCCCTCGAAGAGACGCCCGGCCATGCCCAGCACGCGCCCCACGCGCGAGAGGATGGGAAACATCACGCGCCCGCGGTAGCGGTCGTAGTGCCCGCCGCCGTCGCGTTCGATGGCGAGGCCAGCGTCCTCCAGCGTCTCCAGGTCGATCTGCTCGCTCTCGGCGGCCTCGGTGAGCGCGTCCCACTGCCCCGGCGCGTAGCCGAGGCCGAAGTCTTTGATCGTTTCCTCTTCGAGCCCGCGCTCGTCCTGGAGGTACGCCCGGGCGCGCTGCCCCTCGTCGGTCGTGGTGAGCTGGTGGTAGTAGAAGCGCGCGGCGAAGCGCAGGGCGTGATAGATCGGCGCGCGCCGGCTCTGCTGCGCGCCGCTTTCGCCGCCGTCCTGCGGAAGGTCCACGCCGAAGCGGTCGGCCAACTGGCGGACGGCTTCGGGAAAGCTCGCGCCTTCCATCTCCTGTACGAGGGTAAAGATGGAGCCGCCGGCCTGACACCCGAAGCAGTAGTAGAGGTTTTTCTCCGGCGTGAGGCTGAAGGAGGGCGTGTCCTCGTCGTGGAACGGACAGAGCGCCATGTAGCGCGAGCCGCTTTTCTTGAGGCGGCCCACGTAGTCGGAGGCCACCTCCACGATGTCGGCGGCGGCCTGCACCTCGTCGATCTTCTCGCGCGGGATGCCGGGCATAGGGGGTCAGCTGTCAGCGTTCGGCTATCAGCTTTTGGGCGCGGGCGGACGGCTGGCTTCCCGGCGGTTCATGTCCTCTCTTTCCCACTGCGGTGCGCCGTTGCGTGCGGCCCGGCGTTCCGCAAGCGGTGTTCATCGAAGTTCGATTCCACGGCGACTGCGCTGCCTTCCTCGTCGTCGACGGGGCCTACGTCGGGCTTCCAGGAGCACTGGCACGACGACAGGGACAGGCAGAGCGCAATGACGGCGAAGAGGGCGACTGGACGCACGTCGAACGGGGGGAAGCGCATGCTTCGGTGGGGGTTGCGGTGGCGGGTTGAAGGGTTCTCGGGGGCAGACGCTCTGCTCGTCACGGGGCGTTGCTGCGCGGCGAGGCGGCTGCCTTCTTTCTTCTCAACCCTCACCCCTGTCCGCAGGTTCAGCAGGGCAAGCGGAACGACGAGGGTTCGGGCCGACGTCGCGCCGAAACGTCTGCAAAATCCCGCTCGAAACGCCGCGCACGCTTGCATCTGCGACGGCTGCGTCTTCTCTTCGTTCACCCACGCTCCCGCTCACCCACGCTCCCGCTCACCCAAATGCCCGAATCGCTCCGCCAGCGCCTCGACGCCCTTCCCTCCGATGCCGACGGCGCCGACGCCGAAGCCGCCTTCCACGACCTGCTCGACGCCCTTAACGACGGCAGCGTGCGCGCCGCCGAACGCGGGCCGGACGGCCAGTGGCGCGCCAACGCCTGGGTCAAGGAGGGCATCCTGCGCGGCTTCCGCCTCGGCGAGATGGCCGACTACTCGACCAAGCGCTTTCCCTTTTTCGACAAGCACACCTACCCGCTCAAGCCCATCGCGCAGGAGGACGGCGTGCGTGTGGTGCCCGGCGGCTCGGCGGTGCGCACCGGCGCGTACCTCTCCAAGGGCGTCGTCTGCATGCCGCCGATGTACGTCAACGTCGGCGCGTACGTGGAGGAGGCGGCGTGCTCGAACCGGTCGGTGCGCGGCCCGTCGTGGTCGAGGACGACGTGTTCGTCGGCGGCGGGTGTGGCGTCTACGAAGGCTGCGTGGTGCGCGCCGGGGCGGTCCTGGCCGCCGGCGTGCGCCTGACCGGCTCGACGCGCCTCTACGACGTGCCGAACGAGACGGTCCACACCGGCACGGGCGACGACCCGCTGGAGGTGCCCGAGCGCGCGGTCGTCGTCCCCGGCTCTCGCTCGATGACCGACGAGGGCAGCGACGACACCGGCTTCGCCGCCGAAAACGGCCTCTCCCTCTACGCGCCGATCATCGTGAAGTACCGCGACGAACGGACCGACGCCGGCACCGCACTGGAAGACGCCCTCCGGTAAGGTTTTTCGATTGGCGAATGTCGATTGGTTGCCAGTCGCAATCGCAAATCGACCTTCGTCAATCATTGTGTGACCGTTACGTCGTCGCGCACGATGAAGGCGTCACCGTAGCGCGGGCTGAGGAACTGGAGCGCCTGCTCGGCCTCGGAGCGCGAGGTGAAGTTGCCGACGCGCACGCGGTAGTACGGCTGGCGGTAGACGGTGTGGACGGGCATCCCGTCGCCCGAAAAGAGGTCCGACGGGGCGCTCGATGCCTGCTTGCCCCACCACTGCTCGGCCTCGGCGGCCGCCCGCTCGGCGGCGGATTGATCCTTCGTGGAGAGTACCTGCACGCGATAG
>PXTX01000122.1:0-7663 GCA_003023275.1 Bacteroidetes bacterium SW_4_67_19 | reverse complement strand
GGAGCATGAGGGTGTGGACGAAGCGCGTACGTAGCTCCCCGCCCCGGGCGTTCCCAATCGCCAATCGACAGTCGAAAATCGACAGTCGAAAATCGACAATCGAAAACCGCGCCGCGCCCCATGAAGCTAACCGACTACGCCAAGAAAAGCATAGAAGAGCACGGAGTGACTGTCGATCAGGTGGAGGAGGCGCTGAACAACGAGGTGGCCCGCCAAGTGCAAGAAGACGGGCGCATCCGTGTATGGGGCTGGGTTGACGACCTCGGCTTTTACGTGCGCGTGATCCTTCTTTCTGACGGTGAGACGCTGCCGAACGCGTTTCGCGATTCGAACTTCACTCGCAAACGCAAGCGGTGACCATCATGACCGAAATCAGCCTAAACGCCGAGTATTACCCCGACGTGGATATGTTCGTTATCCGTATGCCCAGCGAGCGGGCGCAGGAAGCGGGGCACCAAGCCGGCGATCCCGACGTGGTGATGCACAAGGATACCGAGGGGCGCATCGTTGAGATCGAGATCGAGCATGCATCTGAGCGCGTCTCCCCGGCAGTGTTGGAAGCCGCGAAGAGGCCGCGCGAGAAGGTCAGGCGGTAGGAAGGTCCCCCGTTTGGGTATCGATTCGCAGCGCCGTAAAATATCCAATCGAAAATCACCAATCGAAAATCGCTACACTCCGGTCGGGATCCAGATGTTCTTGACCTGCACGGCCTCGCGCAGGAACTCGCGCCCCTCGCCCTGCTCGTCGTCGTGCCAGTCGCGCGGCCGGCCGTAGCCGACCCACGTGCGCTTCATGTTGGTCGCCGAGCGGGCCTCGACCTCGCGGCTGCCGCGCGCGCCCTCCTTGCCACTGGGGCCGAAGTACCACATCGCGTCCACGTCGTCGTGCTCCACGAGCGTGCGCGTCAGGTGGTCGCGGTCGCCGGTGACGATGTTGACGACGCCGCCGGGGAGATCGCTCGTGTCGAGCACCTGAAAGAGATCCGTCGCGGCGAGGGGGTGCGGCTGGCTCGGCACGGCGACGACGGTGTTGCCGCGCGCGATGGCGGGGCCGACGAGCGAGACGAACGCCAGAAGCGGCGCCCGGTCCGGGCAGGCGATGCCGACGACGCCGACCGGCTCGCGGTGCGCCACGACGAAGCCGGAGAGCGTGGTTTCCTGCACCGTGCCGCCGTACTTGTCGGCCCAGGCGGCGGCGGTGAAAAGACGCTCCGTGCTCTTGGCGACTTCCTGCTCGGCCTCCGTTTTCGACGCGCCCGTCATGGCGCGCAGGCGGCCCGCGAACTCGTCGGAGCGAATGTCGAGATTTTCGGCAATAAAGTAGAGCACCTGCGCGCGGTTGTGCGGCGTGCGGTCGGCCCAGCCGCGCGCGGCGCGAGCGGCCTCGACGGCGTCGCGCACGTCCTTGCGGTTGCCGTCGGAGGCGGTGCCGACCGGCTCGCCGTCGGGGGCGCGCACTACGCGGCTGTAATCGCCGTCGGGCCGCCGCTGCGCGCCGCCGATGTAGAGCTTGGTCGTGCGGTCGATGCCGTCGCCGTGGGCCGAGCCCCCGTTTTTGCCGCCGTCCTCGGCCAGCAGCGCCGGGCGTGTGGGCGTGTGCGCGCCCCAGTCGCTCGCCTCGGGCGACTGGCCGTTTTCGCCGCGGGCGGGCAGCTCGGGGCGTGGGCGCTCCTGCCATTTCGGGCGGAGGTATTCGAAGAGGCCCTCGCGCCCGCCTTCGCGGCCGTAGCCGCTCTCGCGGTAGCCGCCGAAGCCGCTGGCGGCGTCGAAGAAGTTGGTCCCGTTGACCCAGACGGTGCCCGCCTTGATGCGGTGCGCCGCTTCGAGCGCGAGGTTGACGTTCTCGCTCCACACCGAGGCGGCGAGGCCGTAGCGCGTGTTGTTGGCCAGTTCGATGGCTTCCTCGGGCGTGCGGAAGGTCATCGCCACGAGCACGGGGCCGAAGATTTCCTCCTGCACCACCGTCGAGGCCGGCTCCACGTTCGTCAAGAGCGTAGGCGGGTAGAAGCAGCCGTCCTCCGGCAGCGACGGCGCCCCGTCGCCGGTGAGGGCGTCGGGCTGGTACATCTCCGCCCCCTCGTCGAGGCCCTGCTCGACCCACTTCTCGATGGTTTCGTACTGCACGGGGTCCACCACCGCGCCGATGTCGACGCCTTTGTCGAGCGAGTCGCCGATGCGCAATTTGCTCATGCGCTCACGCACTTTTTCCAGAAACGAATCGGCGATGCTCTCCTGGACCAAAAGGCGGCTCCCCGCGCAGCAGACCTGCCCCTGGTTGAACCAGATGGCGTTGACGAGGCCCTCGACCGCGCCGTTCGGGTCGGCGTCGTCGAAGACGACGTAGGGCGACTTCCCGCCCAGCTCCAGCGACAGGCGCTTGCCCGTGCCCGCCGTGGCGCGCCGGATGATGCGGCCCACCTCCGTCGAGCCGGTGAACGCGACCTTGTCCACGTCCGCATTCACGACGGCCGCGCCCGTCTCGTCCCCGCCGGTGACGACGTTCAAGACGCCCGGCGGCAGCCCCGCGCCGGCGGCCACCTCGGCAAAAAGAAGCGCCGTGAGCGGCGTGTAGGGCGCGGGCTTGAGCACGACCGTGTTGCCGGTCGCCAGCGCCGGGGCCACCTTCCACGCCATCATGAGAAGCGGGAAGTTCCACGGGATGACCTGCCCGGCGACGCCGACCGGCTCGTACTCGGCGAATTCTTTTTCGACGAGCTGCGCCCAGCCGGCGTGGTGGTAGAAGTGACGCGCCACCAGCGGCACGTCGAGGTCGCGCGTCTCGCGGATGGGCTTGCCGTTGTCCATCGCCTCCAGCACCGAAAAGAGCCGCGCGTGCTTTTTGAGTTCGCGCGCCAGCGCGTAAAGGTATCGCGCCCGCTCGGGTCCCCCGAGTTCAGTCCAGCCGGGCTGCGCCTCGCGCGCGGCACGGACCGCCGCGTCCACATCGGCCGCGCTCGCGTCGGCCACCTCGGCGAACGCCTCGCCGGTGGCCGGGCGGCCGATCTCCATGTAGACGTCGTCGCCGGGGCGGCGCCACTGGCCGTCGATGAAGCAGTCGAACCGGCGGTCGTGGTCGTCGAGCCACGCCTCGGCAGCGTCGGCAGATTCGGGCGCAGGGCCGTAGGCCATCGTGTCGAAAAGGTCGGAAACGGCAGGCATCGGATGCGGCGGGGAAGCGGGGCAGGTGCTATGGGACGGGGCGGGCACGCAGCCGTTCAACCGGGCAGGGTGCCGGCGCGCGCTTCGTGGAGGGACTCGGGGCGAAAGTGGCGCGCGACCGCGTCGTTGACGTCGTCGAGCGCGAGGGCCTCGACCCGGTCGCGAAAGTCGTCGAGGTAGGAGACGTCGAAGCCGCGCTCGGCGTTGGTCAGGAGCGTGCGCGCGAGCCGCCCCGTCGAGGCGAGGCCCACGGTAAACGAGCCGGTGATGGTCGTTTTCTTCTCGGCCAGCTCGTCGGCGGTGACGCCGTCCTCGGCAAAGTCCTCGACGACGGAGCGCGTGGCCGCGACGCCTTCTTCGAGCTTGTCCTGACCGAGGGCCACGCGGATCTTCCAGTAGGCGTCGTGCTCGGTGGCGACGCCCGCCAGCGTGGAACCGGTGCCGTAGGTAAGGCCCTGTTCGTCGCGCACGATGCGCATGAGGCGGGCCGAGAAGTTGCCGCCCAGCACGTAGTTGGCCAGATAGAGCGGCAGGTAGTCCTCGCTGTCGCGGCGCACGCCGGAGAGCGCGTGGCCGAGGCGCACGTCTACGCTCTCGCGGTCGGGCATCTCGACGGGGTGGCGGCGCTCCTCGACGGGCGCGGCCTCGGTGTCGAAGGGGGCCTCGTCGCCCCGAGGCGGTTCCCAGCCGCCGAAGTGCGCTTCGACCGTTTCGGCCAGGGCGGCGGGGTCGAGGGCGCCGGCGGCGGTCATCAGGAAGTCGCGTGCGCCGATGTGCTCGGCGTGATAGCGCTCGACGTCCTCGCGCGTGAGGGCGGCGAGCCGGTCGAGTTGGGCGTCGGGGGCGGGGCGGTAGTTGGGATGCGCCGGGCGGTAGAGCGCGCGGGTGAGCGCGCCGGCGGCCTGCGCGCCGGTGTCGTCCATCTGGTGCTGGAGCGAGGCGGCCTGCTGGGCGCGCTCTTTTTCCAGCTCCTCGGGCGCAAAGCGCGGCGCGGCGAGCATCTCGGCGAGGACCTCCAGCACGGCGGGCACGTCATCCGAAAGCGCGCGAACGGAAAACCGCACGCGGTGCCCGCTGGACTGCACGTCCAGCTCGGCCCCTCGGTCTTCGAGGACGCGCGCCAGCTCGAAGCGGTCGCGCTGCTGGGTGCCTTTGTCTAACAGAGCCACCGCGAGCTGCTGGGTGAGCGCGTCGCCGTCGGCGAAGCGGGGCCCGGTGCGCACCGACCCGCGCAGGCTGACGACCTCCTCGGCGGGCGTCGGGAGCGCCAGCAGGCGAGCCGGGCCGGCCCGGGTTTCTGGGTTGGCTGAAGGCAGGTGGAGGATGCGAGGGGATCTCGAAGAAGCAGACGGGAGCGCTTCCCGATCTCTCCTACACTCCCTTTCTCACGCTCAATCGGGCACGTACCGCCCTACCGTGCGCTGCTCGCGGTCGAGATACGCTTTCGCTGCGCGGTGCACGTCCTCCGGCGTGACCCGTTCGATGCGGTCCATGAACTGCGCGTAAAGCGTCCAGTCGCCGGCGGCAATCGCCTCGTTGACCTGCGCGGCAATCGAGAAGGGGCCGTCGCGGCCGAAGGCTTCCTGCGCCTTGAGCTGGCGCTTCGCGCGGGCGACTTCCTCGTCGGTCACGCCGTGTTCTTTCACGTCGCGCACGACCTCGTCGAGCGCCTCTTCGACCTCGTCGTGCGTGCGCTCCGGCGCGAGGAAGGCGAACAGCGAAAACAGCCCCGGATCGTGCAGGCGCGGGATCATGGCGAACACCTCGGCGGTGAGCCCCCGATCGGTGAGGCGGCGGTAGCAGCGACTGCCCTTGCCGCTGGCGAGGATGCGCGCGAGCACCGCCAGCGCGTCGGCGTCTTCGCTGCGCCCCGCGGGCCCCTTGTACCCCATCAGGAGGGCGCCGAGCTGGCCCTGCTGGCGCACCGTGACGCGCCGCTCGCCGCGTTGCTCCGGTTCGCGCGTGGCTGGGGCCTGGCCGTTGGCCTCCGCCCCGTCGCCCGGCCCCCGGTCGATGCCGCCGAAGTGCTCGGCCACCTGCCCCAGCGCGTCTTCGCGCTCCACGTCGCCGATGATCGTGGCCGTGGCGTTTTTCGGCCAGTAAAAGGCGTCGTAGAAGCCACGCAGGTCCTCCGGGCTTGCCCGCTCGATGTCGGGCCGCCAGCCGATGGTGGGATGGTGGTAGGAATGCGCGGTGAAGGCGGCGGCCCAGACGGCGTGGTAGAGGTTGCGAAACGGGTCGTTCTGCCCCTGGTCGTGCTCGTTGAGAATGACCGTGCGCTCGCTCTCCACGTCATCGGGGCGCAGGAGCAGGCCGCGCATCCGGTCGGCCTCGATCTCGACGGCGGTGGGCAGGTGCTCCTTCGGCAGCAGCTCGTAGTAGTTGGTGCGGTCGAACCACGTCGAGGCGTTCACGCGAGCGCCCACGCGCTGGAGCGTGTGAAAGATGGACGTGCCGTCGCGGGCGTTGAAGCGCTCGGTGCCCTTGAACATGAGATGCTCGAGCATGTGGGTCGCCCCGGTCAGGCCGGTGCGCTCGTGGCGGCTGCCCACGCGGTAGGTCAGCATGAAGCAGGCGACGGGAGCGGCGGCCTGCTGCATCAGGAGCACCTGTAGGTCGTTGCTGTCCAGGCGGTACTCTTCGATGCCGCCGGCTTCTTTGACAAATGAAAAGGCGTCATGCGCGGCGGGCGGTTGCGCGGCGGCAGGTGCAGCGTCGGTTTGAACGTTCATACTACGGGAATGCTTTGTAAAGCGGCGAAAAATGCCTTGCTTTGACGCAAGAGCGGTTTCGGCGACTATTTATGCTTCAGCGAGGCGCTGATCGACGTGCTGAATAAGCCTCTTCACTTGCTCGACGATCTTCGGACGGGCTTCCGGCATGTCTTTTTCGAGCGCCTCGTAGCGCAGCATCACGGCGAAGTCGGTATAGCGCTCCAGCGTCCAGAACGGATCGACCTCGGCGCCTTCCTCCCGCAGAGCGGTGAGCAGTACTTCGAGATTGTGCGTGAGCGGATACGCCAGTCCTCGGTGCGCCATCCACGCCTTGAGTGTTTTTTCGATGGCTTGCTGGGCATGAAAACCAAAGATCTCGTCCTCGAAGGCAGCGGCGTCCTGCATGTGTTCGAGCGCCCTGAGGTCTTTGCGCGCCATCGCCAGCATCTCGCGGGCGTGCTCTCCGTCGTTTTCTTCAGGCTCGCTCATAGAGCACCTCTCCTTCTCGCACGGCGCGCGCCACGACGTGGTTGGTCGTCCGCCGCCACTTGTCGAACTCCTCCGGGCTGTACACGAGCACGTCTTTGGGGCCGCGGAACGAGCGCAACGCCCGGCGCAGCCGCCGCATTTCGTCCAGCCGGCTCGGCCCGGCCCCGAACGGCTCGCTCTCCACTACCAGCAGGTCGACGTCGGAGTGCTCCGTCACCGCCCCGCCGCCGCCGGCCTGCGAACCGAAGAGAATCACCCGCTCCGGGTTTGCCGCCGCGACGAGCACGTCGGTCATCTCTTGGAGGATATCTCGGTCTACGGGCGGCGTGTTCATCGGCTGGATGTTCGCAAGTCATATTCCCTCACACTTCGTGCTCGACGCGCACCTCGGCGCGCTCCCACGGCATCGCCTCGGGGGAAAAGCGAGTCAGCACGGCGCGCAGCGTAGCGTCTTGGTCGGCGAGGCGCGCGGGCACGGCATTCCGCCGACGCGGCAGGTAGCCGATTTTGTCCCCCAGCGGGGTATGAAGCGCCACGGCCTTCGCGTCGTGCGGGTTCTCCGGCTCGCGGCGCAGGACCAGTTCGCCCCCCTCGCGCAGCGTGGCGGCAACGGCGGCGTCCATGCCGTCGTGGTACTGAAAGCCCGCGACCCCGACGGTCATCAACTCGTAGCGCCGTCGCGACGATCGCAGCCACGCCGGCACGGCGACGGCCGTGTTGATCCCCAACCACTTCAGCAGCGAGCGGCGCGTGAGCATGACGGGTTTTTCGAAGGGCGATTCGGAGCGAGCGAGTTTAGGCTTTACGCCTCGCCGAAGACTTCGTTCAAGCTGACCTCGACCTTTTCGAGCGTGTCGTCGCGGACGGTGCCTTCGGAAAAGGTACGCGGCTGCATGTCGGGGCCGTAGACGGTGATCGAGCGCGTGGCCGGCTGCACGAGCCAGCACGAGCGCACGCCCGCGCCAAGCAGCCCGTGAATCTTGTTCACTACGTCTTGGGTGCTCTCGGGCGGGCTGGCAATCCAAACGGCCACCAGCGGCGGCTCGGCCACGCGGAGGGTGTCGTGAGTGTAGTCGGTCGTCGTCGGACTGACGCTGAGGTCAACCCGGACGTCGATGGTATCGCTACCGTTGTTGTCCGAGATGTTCGGAGTGACGCCGCTGTCACTGGGGTCGCGCTTGACGAACACCGAGTAGTTCGGTGCCGTACCGGCGTCGCTCGGGTAGTCCAGGTCGCTCGTCCTCGAGGTCTGCGGGTTCGAGAACGTGATCGTGTCGTCGAACGTCCGCGTGTCCTGGAACG
>PXTX01000121.1 GCA_003023275.1 Bacteroidetes bacterium SW_4_67_19 | reverse complement strand
CGAGGGCGGCACGGGCTTCCTCGGCGGCGCCTTCCCCCGCACCGTCGACGTGCCGGTTCAGCCGTGAACGTGGCCACGGCAGGGGCAGGCGCGAGCAGCGCATGGGTTTCATAGCAGCGTCGGATTTCGTACCTTTGACATGCGCGCCGCCCGCTCTGTTGTCATGTTCCCTCTCGGCGTTGCCATGCCCCCCGTTGCCTCCCTTCGGCGGCTCCTCGTTCATTTTCTTCACGCAGGCACAGCCGCAAGCCTGCTGCTGGCCCTCTTCGCGTTGCTGATCGGGCCCGCTGCGGCGGAAGCGCAAGAAGGCGAGGGCCGGCAACGCGCCGTCGTGCGCGGCTTCGTGACCGACGCCTCCAGCGGGCAGGTCCTCCCCGGCGCCAGCGCGGCCCTGATCGCCGGACTCGGCGCCGGCGACTCCTTGCGCGTCGTGCGCGGTGCCGGCGCCGACGCGGACGGCTTCTACCAGATCGCGAGCGTCGCGCCCGGGCGCTACCTCCTGCGCGTCAGCTACGTGGGCTACGAGGCGGCTGTCGACACGCTGCGCCTGGGCGACCAGCGCATCGTGCAGCGCAACGTGGCGCTCGCCCCCGTCGGCGAGGAACTCGAAGAAGTTGTCGTCGAGCAGGAAGGCGGCCCCGCCAAGGTCGAAGCGGGCCTGCAGCGCATCCGCCCGGCGGAGCTGGACCGCATTCCCACGCCCGGCCCCACCGGCGACCTGGCCGGCTACCTGCAGACGCTCCCCGGCGTCGTCTCGCTGGGGGACCGCGGCGGGCAACTCTACATTCGCGGCGGGGCGCCCTCGCAGAATCAGGTCCTGATGGACAAGATGCTGCTCTACCGCCCGTTTCACATCGTAGGCTTCTTTTCGGCCTTCCCGCAGGACTTGATCTCGGGGGTGGACTTCTACGCCGGCGGCTTTCCGGCGCGCTACAGCGACCGCATCTCCTCGGTCATCGACGTGACGATGCGCAAAGGCAACGAGCAAGAGTACGGGGGGGCGGTCTCGCTGAGCCCCTTTCTCAACGGCGTGCAAGCCGAAGGACCGATCCGCGAGGGACGCACGTCGCTGCTGGTGTCCGTTCGCCAATCGGCTATCGAGCAGACGGCCCCGCCGATCTTGGGAGAAGAGCAGCCGCTGACGTTCGGGGAGCAGTTTTTCAAGCTGCAAAACACGAGCGACACCGGGCAATGCTCGCTGACAGGTCTGCACACCTACGACCGCGGCCAGATCGACCCCGAACGCAACGACGTGTTCAAGTGGCAGAACTACGGCCTCGGCGGGCGGTGCCTGGCAGTCTCCCCCCGCTCGCCGCTGACGGTGGAGGCGGATTTCGGCGTCTCTCGCTTTTCGAACGAGGTAGGCGGGGGCACCGACAGCGACGAGCAGGTCGACGACCGGCGCGCGTCGAGCATCTGGAATCTCTACACGAACGTGGACCTCTCGCGCCCGGCGGGGCGCAGCGAGGTGCGCGGGGGCTTTCGCGTGCGCGCTCGCCGCGTGAATTACAGCCTCAACGAGCGGTACCAGAGCATCGAGTCGCGCGAGGACTTCTTCATCAGCGTCGGCGGGTACGGGGGAGCAACTGTCCCGCTGGGGGACGACCTGGAGATCAGCCCGGGGATCGCGTTGCGCGCGCCACTGAGCTACGGGCTGACGGTGCAGCCCCGCCTGCGCGCGCAGTGGCGCCCCTTCGGCAGCGACGCACAGACGCTCAACGCAGCGGCGGGGCTCTACCAACAGATCCTCACCGGCGTGAGCGACGAGCGCGACGCCGGGTCGGTCTTCACGGTGTGGACGCCCGCGCCCTTCGAGGCGGGCGAGAACGTGCGCCCGCAGGCGATCCACGCGCTTCTGGGCTGGCAGCAACGCCTCGCGCGGGGCGTCAGCCTCAGTGTAGAGGGCTATTACAAGCGCCTCGCCGACCAGATCGTGCCCATCTGGGACACCAACGCGCGCTTCACGACGACCTTCGAGGAGGCCACCGGCAACGTCTACGGCCTCGACGCGCGCGCCACCTACGACCGCGAGCCGTTCTACCTCTACCTCGGCTACGGCCTCTCGTGGACGCGCTACGGGCTGGGACAGGAAGAATTCGGGCGCTGGTTCGGCAGTCCGGTGCAGGAGTATCACCCGCCGCACGACCAGCGCCACAGCCTCAACGCCGTGGCCAGCTACCAGAGCGGTCCCTGGCAGGTGAACGCACGATGGCAGTACGGTTCGGGGCGGCCCTACACGCCGCCCATCGGCTTTGGCACGTACTTCGACCTGCGCGAGCTGCCGGACGTGCGCGGGCAGATCGGCACCCCGCGCTTTCTTTTCGAGCGCCCCTACGGCGGGCGCCTGCCGGCCTACCACCGCCTCGACGTGAGCCTCGAGCGCCGCTTCGACCTCGACTTCGCGGACCTGACCCTCGAGGCCGGCGCGATCAACGCCTACGACCGCGCCAACCTCTTTTACTACGACCTCTTCCGCCAGCGCCGCGTCGACCAGCTTCCCGTCGTGCCGTACCTCTCGCTCAAGCTCGACACGCTGCCGTGACTGGTCCGCTCGCTTTCGCTCGCTCGTTTGTGGGTCGTCCGCTCACTGCGTTCGCTGGATAGTGGATCGTGTCTCGTCTGCCTACCATCGCAAGCGGTCTGAATACTATCCCCCATCCACGATCTACCATCTGCCAACTCCGACTGGCGCCCCCTTTTCGATGAAACACCTTCGCCTCCCGTTGCTGCTCGCGGTCGTCCTGCTGGCAGCCGGTTGCGACACGTCTTTCGAGGCCTTCGAGGAAACGGACCTCGCCTACTCGGTCTTCGGCGTCCTCGACGCGGCGGCCGACACGCAGTTCGTGCGCGTCGAGCCGGTCCGGGACTCGACGTTCGTCGGAAGCAGCGGGGACATCGGGGCGCGCGTCACCTCCACGAACCTCGCCACCGGCGAAACGGTTGTCTGGGAGGAGGGCGTCTCCCGGCTCGGCGCCGACGACAGCCTGCGCGTGCACACCTTCACGACGACGGCGGACCTGGCGCCGGAGACGACCTATCGCTTTACCGTCGAGCGCGAGGAAGGCGGCGCGACCAGTGTGGCCGAGGTCACCCTGCCCCCGGCCTTCCCACCGCCTGCCATTCGCAACGCGCCCGACCGGCGCGAGGGCTCTGAAGAGGAAGGCCAAACCGGCGCACTAACGCTGCTGGTCGACGGCGTCGAGCGCCTCGGCAGCGTGCGCGCGGACTACGAGTACGAGGCGTGCTTTCCCGTGCCGGACAACCCGCCCGAGTGCTCGCGCCAGCAGGCGGTCGCCTACCATCTGGCCGACACCACACGCCGCCCCGATGGCACGCTCGAAATCGAAATTCCCTGGCAGCAAGACATTCCTCGCCAGGTGGGAGCCACGCTCCAGACGTTCTACTCCTTCCGCGTCACCGTGGCTGCCGCGAGCGAAGACTGGCCCGACTACGCCGCGGACAACCCGCCCGGCGGCGGTCCCGAGGGCCAGCCGCTTCCGCCGCCGCGCGTCGGCACCAACGTCGAGGGCGGCACGGGTTTTCTCGGCGGCGCCTTCACCCGCACCGTCGACGTGCCGATCCTGCGGTGACCGGCGTTGCAGTACAGCGACCCACGTTGCGGAACGGCGCTCTCGAGCCTCCCGCCCGTCATGAACCGCTCTCGCCTCGCCCCGCTGCTGGCCGCGTTGCTGGTCGTGCTCCCGGCGAGCGTCGGCTGCGACGCGTCCTTCGACGCATTCGAGGAGACGAACCTCGCCTACTCGGTCTTCGGCGTCCTCGACGCGGCGGCCGACACGCAGTTCGTGCGCGTCGAGCCGGTCCAGGACTCGACCCTCACCGGCTCGAGTGGCTCTGAGGCGCGCGTCACGACCGAAAACCTCGACACCGGCGAAACCACGGTGTGGCAAGACACGGTGTCGCATCTGGGGTCCAACGACGTGCCGGTGCACAACTTCTGGACGACCGCCAACGTCGAGCCGGAAGGCACGTACCGCTTTCGCGTGGAACGCGCGAGCGGCACCGGCGCGAGCACGGCCGAGGTGGCCGTCCCGGCGGCCTTCCCGAAGCCGGAGGTGGCGGGCGGTCGCCCGAACCTGCGCGACACCTCCACCGGGCCCCGCCCCCCGACCCTTCTGGAGGTGAAGGGCGTGGAGCGCCTCGGGGCCGTACGCGCCGATTACGATTACCTCTTGTGCATTCCCACGCCCGCGGGGTGCAACTACGTCCGGCGACAGGAAAGAGGCTACTCCCTGGCAGACACCACGCGCACCGGTGCGGCCTCCTGGGTGATCGAGGTGCACTGGGACCAGCACATCCCCGACGCAGCGGGCAGCAGCGTCGAGGTGACCGACATCGAGTTCATCTACTCCTTTCGCGTCACCGTGGCGGCGGTGAGCGAGGACTGGCCGGCCTATGCCGAGGGCGACCTGCCAGGCAATCCCACGGATGCGCCGCTCCCGCCTCCGGGGGCTGTGTCGAACGTCGAAAACGGAACCGGGCCGCGCTCCAAAGGCGGCGCTACTGTCGGTCCCGTCACCGGCGCGCTCGAAACGGATGCGGTCGCCCGCGACGATGCCCCGGCGGTCGGCGTAGCCGGGATTTGGTAAAATACGGAGGGCCGGCGACGGTTCACCCACACGGCCTTTTCATTGCATGGAACAGCGGAAATCGTTATGCTACGGGGCACGCCCGACGACCTTTTCTCGCCCATTCATCCCGAGGATCGCCCCGCATGGAGCCGCTGACGCTGCACGAGGATCGCTACTTCGACCCCCAGCCCGCCGTGCGCGAGAAGGCGCGCGCGCTCTACGCCGAGACGCGCGACCTGCCGCTGGTTTGCCCGCACGGCCACGTCCCGCCGGCGCTCTTGGCCGACGACGACCCCTTCCCCGAGCCGACCGCGCTGATCCTCGAGCCCGACCACTACATCTACCGGATGCTCTACTCGCAGGGCGTCTCGATGGAGGCGCTGGGCATCCCGCCGGAGGGGCCGGCCGCTGACGGCGTGCAGGTCGAGCAAGACCCGCGCGAGGTGTGGCAGCTCTTCGGGGAGCACTACTACCTGTTTCGTGGCACGCCCACCGGCGCGTGGCTCGACTACGAGTTCTCCGAAGTGCTGGGCGTCGACTCGACGCTGACCGGCGAGTCGGCGCAGCACGTCTACGACCAGATCACCGAGAAGCTCGACGACCCCGACTTCCGCCCGCGCGCGCTCTTCGACCGCTTCGGCATCGAGGTGCTCACGACGACCGACCCGGCCAGCTCCGGGCTGGAGCACCACCGGCGCATCCGGGACGCCGACTGGGACGGGCGTGTGGTGCCCGCCCTTCGCCCGGACGCTGCCTTTGCGCTCGCCGCGGGCGGATGGGAAGACGAAATCGAGCGCCTCCGCGAGCAGACCGACCGCGAAATCACCGATTACGACGGCTTCGTGAAAGCGCTCGAAGAGCAGCGCGCCTTTTTCAAAAAGATGGGCGCCACCTCGACCGACCACGCCGTCGTCGAACCACTGACCCAGCGGCTCTCCGACCGCCAGGCGAGCGACCTGTTCGACCGGGCGCTCCGCGGGGAGGCCACCGCCGAGGACCAGCACGCCTTTCAGGCGCACATGCTCATGGAAATGGCGCGCATGAGCTGCGAAGACGGCCTCGTGATGCAAATTCACCCCGGCGCGCTGCGCGACCACAACGCTTCCGTCTACGAGCGCTTCGGCCCGGACA
Organism: Bacteroidetes bacterium SW_4_67_19; assembly: GCA_003023275.1. Taxonomy (GTDB): domain Bacteria; phylum Bacteroidota; class Rhodothermia; order Rhodothermales; family Salinibacteraceae; genus QS-8-64-10. The sequence continues at coordinate 14,496 of PXTX01000121.1, read as the reverse complement.
GCGGCGCGGACATTCCCGTACCCACCGAGTACACGCGCAACCTGCGCGCGCTTTTGAACGCGTACGGTAATCATCCGAACTTCGGCCTCGTCGTCTTCACGCTCGACGAGTCGACCTACGCGCGCGAACTGGCGCCATTGGCGGGGCACTACCCGGCGATGCGCCTCGGGCCGCCGTGGTGGTTTCACGACTCCATCGAGGGGATGAAGCGCTACCGCAGGCGCACCACCGAGACGGCCGGCATCTACAACACGGCTGGCTTCAACGACGACACGCGCGCGTTCCTCTCGATTCCGGCGCGCCACGACCTCTCGCGCCGCATCGACGCCAACTACCTGGCCACGCTCGTCGCGCGCCACCAGCTTTCGATGAGCGAAGCGCACGAGATGGCTCACGCCCTCGCCGTCGACCTCGTGCGCGACACCTACCGGCTCGACAGAGAAAAAGAGGGTGGTGGCTAAATATTAAGTGACAGCTCGATGTTGTAGCAGGTGATGAACCACTTCGTGATCACATGATGCATCCGGTCAGACTTCGAAAATGATAGCGTCTTCCGAACATACCGTGCCAGCCGCTGCCGGAGCGCATGAGTAGAAACGCTCCATGTGCGCGACCTCGCCTGCGGCCTTGCCGACCTGCTGGTGAGTCTCCGATGAGAACACCTGCCCGTACGCTTTCCAGAAGTCCGAGAAACTCCGGCAGCCGCGGTAGCCATCGGGGATCTTCGCCCAGAGCCGCGCGCACGTCTTCGCGCTTCGGTCTCCGATCACGAACGCGACGACTTGGCGCGTGCGCCGGCACATCGCCGCCGGAAGCCAACGCTTGTTTGCTCTTGCGCCCGACAAAGCTCCACGCCTCGTCGAGTTCAAGCACGTCGCCAGGGCGGGCCGGCCTCACTGTATCGCTCAGGTCGGGCTGCTCACGTCCCTTTTTTCGAGCCATCGCGACAGGGTGTTGCGGCTGACCCCGAAGATGCGCTCTATCGCCCGCATCGATCCGCGTTCGCGGTAGGCGCGGAGGATGCGCTCTTTCTCCTCCTCGGGGTAGCCTCGCTCCTTCGGGTCGAGCACGAGGTACGCCCCGCAGGCTTTGCAGTGGTATTGCCGGGACCCGCTGGCGTTGTGGCCGTTTTTGACGAGGTCGGTGCTTCCGCATTGGCGGCACTGGTGAGTCTTTTCGATCATCGAAAGCTGAGCAAGGGCTGTGCAATCGCTTACGCACCGGCCCTTACGAACTGAATCACTTTACGTTTAGCCACTACCAAAAAGAGAAGGGGGGAAGGTGAGAAGGGTTGAAAGTTCGAAGGGGGGAAAGTTTGAAAAGTGGGGCTTTTCTTTTGAACACTGCCCCGCGTTCGCGCGTCCACACTTCCGTGCATCCCCACTCCCACGCACCCACGCTCTGAAAATGGACCCGAACTTGCACGTGAAGCAAGCCGTCAACCACCTCGAACGGGTGCTCGACTACGCACCGATGGTGGCCGAGGACGGTCAGGCCGACGTTCACCTCACCACCGAAGACTGGCACGTCGTCAACGACGCGCTCTTCAAAATGGACACGCCCGACGAGGCCCTGCCCGACGCCATTCAGGGCTACGAACAGGTCGATGGAAGCAACACCATCCGCCTCACCACCGAGGACTACGTCATCGACGTGGACATCGTGGCGGCGTAGCAAGCGGTCAGCTATCAGTTGTCAGCCTTTCGGTCCGCAAGGCACCGCACGGGTATGACCTTCGGCCCCTGAAGGCTGACAACCCCCACCGGGATTCCTTCGTTTTTCAAGCGTGACGTCTCTTTTCGCACGCGGCGCTTTGTTATTTCGGAAACGGAGCCGGACGCCCACCGCCTCGTTCACGTCGTCTCGTCCTGCCTTCGTCCTCGCATGAATGCCCCGCGCCGCTGGACGCCCGACGCTGTGCGTGCGCGGAGTCGGCGTCTGGAGGAGTCCTCTCCACAGGCCGTGTTGCGCTGGGCGCGCGGGGCGTTCGAGCGCGTGGCGCAGGGCACCGGCTTCGGCCCCTCGGGCGTGGTCATCATGCACATGCTCGCCCGGCAGGCGGCCCCCGGCGAGCGCGACGGGCTGACGTTCTTCTTTCTCGACACCGGCGTGCTCTTCGAGGAAACGTACGCGTTGCGCGAGCGGCTCGAAGCGCGTCTGGGGGTGCACGTCCGCGCCGTCGAGCCCCGCATCTCGCTTCAGGAGCAGGCCAACGTGTGCGGCGAGGCCCTCTGGGACCGCGCCCCCGACCAGTGCTGCCACATCCGCAAGGTGCGCCCGCTAAAGCGATTTCTGCGCGGGCAGGACGCCTGGGTGACCGGCGTGCGCCGCGACCAGTCGGAAACGCGGCGCGAAACGAAGCGGCTGGAGTGGGACGAGACGCACGCGGTTGCCAAGGTCAACCCGCTGGCCGCCTGGACGCGCGAGCAGGTGTGGGCCTACATCGACCGCCACGACCTGCCGTACAACCCGCTTCACGACCGCGGCTACCCCAGCATCGGCTGCCGGCCCTGCACCGAGCCGGCCGCCGCCGCTGCCGGCGACGACGAGGAGGAGAACGCCCGCGCCGGACGCTGGAACGAGCATGAGAAGACCGAGTGCGGACTGCATCTGGCAGAGTAGCTTGTCAGCCATCATCCGTCAGCTTTCAGTCGTCAGCGGCCGAAAGCCGAAAACTGAACGCTGACTGCTGATAGCCGACCGCTGACAGCCAGGAAGCCGCCGTCCTCACTCCGCGAGCGTGTCGGGCAGGGCCAGCCGCTCCTGCGAGTTGATCTCCGTGGCGCCGCGCGTCTTCGAGCCGGCCGCGACGTAGATGGTTCCGTCGTGGACGAGGGCCTGCGTGCCGTGCCGCCCATGGTTCATGGGCGAAAGCGAACGCCATTCGCCCGTTTCGGGATTGAACGCCTCCACCTCGGCATGCGCCTCCGGCTGGCTGCCGCTCTCGCCCCCGATCACGATGAGCCGGTCCCCGGCGGTGACGGTCGTGGTGCCGGCGCGCTCGGTGGGCAGGTCGCCGGCGGGCGGAAGCGTTTCCCACTCGCCCTCCGAGAAGTCGTAGCGGTCCACCTCCGGAATCGTCAGCTCGAACGTGCGGTCCGTCGCGGCCGAAGTGCGGCGCCCCCCGGCCGCGTACAGCGTGCCGTCGATCACGCCGGCCTGAAAGTGGTCGCGCCGCCGGGGGGCGTCGGGCAGGCGGGTCCATTCGCCGGTCTCCGGGTCGAAGGCATCCATCCAGCGCACCTGCCCGCTGCGGTGGCCGTTCTGAATGCCGCCGACGACGTAAAGCTTATCCTGGTAGGCGACGGCCCCGGCGGCCCCGCGCCGGCGGTCTTCCGGGATCTCCGGGCCGCGTTCCCAGCGGTCTTCGTCGGGATGGTAGAGGTAGACGTGGGCAAGCGGCTCCTCACTGGGATAGCCGCCGCTGAAGGCGCTCAAGACGTAAATCGTGCCGTCGTAGGGCACGGCCTGGAAGTGGTGCATGGTGGTCGGGGGCGTCGCGCCGGTCGTCCAGGTATCGGTTTCCGGATCGTAGATCTGCACGGGGCGTTCGCCGCGCCCGCCCATCAGGTAAAATTTATCGCCGACCTTCGCGTAGGCGTTCTCGTGACGTTTCATCGGCGTGCCGGAAGCGGGGTCGAGCGTCGTCCATCCGTCCGCCGAAGCCTCGGCGTTCTGCGCGTGGGCCGATCCGACGTCCAAAAGCAGAAGACCGGCAAAGGCAAGACCGGCAAAGGCCACGAGCCGAGCGCTTGCAACGCATGAACGGTCGTTCGCGTGCATCATCATCGTGAAAGAGGGAGCAGTGCGTGAAGGCCCTCGAGCGTCCCCGCCGATGCAGCCGCCGATGCGACGAACCCACGCGGGACGACGAAAGTTCGCGATGGTCAGCCGTCAGCGGCCGAAAGCCGAAAACTGAACGCTGACTGCTGATAGCCGACCGCTGAACGCTGATAGCTGCTAAAATTGCACGTGAAAGGAACGCGCCGCGCCCGAACAAGCGCGCGGTGGGATGCGTTTGAAGCCGTCCTTATTTAGAACGAATCCATACTGGCACGCTCGCATGAACCAGACGGACGCGGAGGTCCCTTCCGCAAACGGCCAGACCGACACCGAAGCGCTTCCCGAAGCCACCGTGCTCTTCGCCGGCGACAGCGGCGACGGGATGCAGCTCACCGGATCGCAGTTTACGCTGGCGACGGCCCACGCGCAGAGCGACCTGTCGACGCTGCCGGACTATCCTGCCGAGATCCGCGCCCCCGCCGGCACGACCTACGGCATCAGCGGGTTTCAGGTGCACTTCGGCTCCGGGAACGTGCGCACCCCCGGCGACTCGGTGGACCTGCTGGTGGCGATGAACCCGGCGGCGGTGAAAGTGCACCTCGGGCGCGTGGAGCGCGGCGGCACGGTGGTCGTCAACACCAACGCCTTCAACGACCGCGGCTTCAAGCTGGCCGACCTGGACGCCAACCCCCTCGACGACGGCACGCTCGACGACTACCGCGTCGTGGAAGTCGAGCTGTCGAAGCTGACCCGCGAGGCCCTGAGCGACACCGACCTGTCCACGAAAGAAGTGGACCGCTCGAAGAACATGTTCGCCCTCGGGCTGGCGCTCTGGCTCTTTTCGCGCCCGATGGCCCCGGCGCTGGAGTGGATCGGGAAGAAATTCGAAGACAAGCCCGCCCTGCGCGACGCCAACCGGCACGTCCTCAAAAAAGGCTACCACTACGGCGAGACGACCGAGCAGTTCGTCACCCGCTACGACGTGGCGCCCGCCGACCTCGAAGAAGGCACCTACCGCGCCGTGCGCGGGGCCGAGGCGCTGGCGCTGGGCCTCGTGGCCGCCTCCGAGAAGAGCGGCCTCGGGCTGTTCTACGGCTCCTACCCCATCACGCCGGCGTCGGACATCCTCCACGAACTGAGCCGCCACAAGAACTTCGGCGTGATGACCTTCCAGGCCGAGGACGAGATCGCCGCGGCGGGGTCGGCGCTGGGGGCGTCCTTCGGCGGGCAACTGGGGGTGTGCGCCACCAGCGGGCCCGGCCTTGCGCTCAAGACCGAGACCATCGGCCTGGCGACGATGACCGAGCTGCCGATGGTCATTCTCGACGTGCAGCGCGGGGGCCCCTCGACGGGCCTGCCCACCAAGACCGAGCAGGGAGACCTCTTTCAGGCCATCTACGGGCGCAACGGCGACGCCCCCCTCCCGGTCGTCGCCCCCGACGGCCCCGCCGACTGCTTCCGCGCCGCCTACGACGCCTGCCGCCTCGCGTGCACGTACATGACGCCCGTCATCCTGCTGGCGGACGTGTACCTGGCCAACGGCTCGGAGCCGTGGCGCATCCCCGACGCGGCGGACCTGCCGCCCTTCGAGGTCAACTTTGCCACTGAGCCGAACGCCAACGGCGACCCTGAGAGCACGCACGTCAACGGCAAGAAGAACGGCGAGGCGTCCTTTCTGCCGTACCGCCGCGACGAGGAGACGCTCGCGCGCCCGTGGGCCAAGCCGGGCACCGAGGGGCTGGAGCACCGCGTCGGGGGGCTGGAGAAGGAAGCCGAGACGGGCGACGTGTCCTACGACCCGGCCAACCACCAGCACATGACCGACGTGCGCGCCGAGAAAATCCAGTGCGTGGCGCGCGACCTCGACCCGCCGGCGGTGTACAGCGCGGGTACCGGCGCCGACGAGGGCGACCTGCTCATCACCGCCTGGGGGTCCACGCGCGGGGCCGTCGAGACGGCCGTCGACCGCCTGCAGGGGCGCGGCACGCTCTGGCCGCTCCCGCCGGGGCTGGAGGCGATCTTCGACCGCTTCGAGCACCACCTCGTGCCCGAGCAGAACAACGGCCAGCTCGCGCGCCTCTTGCGCGACGAATTCCTGCTGGACTTCCGCCCCTACGGCAAGGTGCAGGGCCAGCCGTTTACGCCGGGCGAGATCGTGGAGAAGGCCGAGGCGATGATTTCGTGATGCGTGATTCGTGATGCGTGAGGACAGCAAGACCGGTCGCAGAAAGCGGCCTCACGCAACACGCATCACGCAACACGCTCCGTTTCAAAACAGCAACGTCCCAAGTGCGATGCCTGAAGACGAGTCCCAAAACGAAACCCCGCCCGACGGCACCAAGAAGCCGACGCTCCCGCCCGGCTACGGCGACGACGGCGACGAATCTTCGTCCGAGGAGGACACGCCCTCCGGCACCAAGAAACCGGCAGGACCGCCCGCCAGCAGCGGCGACGACGCCGGCACGAAAAAACCGACGTTGCCGCCGGGCTTCGGCGATGGAGCCGGAGGCGACGGCAGCGCAGACGGTGAGCCGGCGCTCTCGCGGAAGGACTTCCAGAGCGACCAGGACGTGCGCTGGTGCCCCGGCTGCGGCGACTACGCCATCCTGTCGGCCGTGCAGCGGCTTTTGCCCGAACTCGACGCCGAAAAGGCCGAGCATGTCTTCGTCAGCGGGATCGGGTGCGCCGGGCGCTTCCCGTACTACATGGACACCTACGGGATGCACTCGATTCACGGGCGCGCCCCGGCCATCGCCACGGGGCTGAAGGCCAGCCGCCCCGAGCTTCAGGTGTGGATCGTCACCGGCGACGGGGACGCCCTCTCCATCGGCGGGAACCACCTGATCCACGCCCTGCGCCGCAACGTGGACCTGCAGCTCCTGCTGTTCAACAACGAAATCTACGGCCTCACCAAAGGCCAGTACAGCCCCACCAGCGAGCGGGGCAAGGTCACCAAAAGCTCCCCCTACGGCTCCATCGACGCCCCGCTCAACCCGGTGCGCGTGGCGCTGGGAGCCGACGCCTCCTTCGTCGCGCGCACGATGGACCGCGACCCGCAGCACATGAAAGCCGTCATGGAGCAATCCTACGACCACGACGGGGCCGCCTTCGTGGAAATCTACCAAAACTGCAACATCTTCAACGACGGGGCCTTCTTCGAATTCACCGAGAAGGAGACCAAGCCCGAGCGCGCGCTCTTCCTCGACGACGGCGCGCCGATGACCTTCGCCGAGGGCAAAAAAGGCCTCCGCCTCGACGGCCTTTCGCTCGAAGTCATCGATCTCGAAAACGGACGCTTCTCGACAAGCGACTGCCTCGTCCACGACGCCTCCGACGAGATGCTGGCCGAGTTGCTGGGGCGCATCTTCTGGGATGAGCCCGCGTCCAACGGCTCCGCCGGCGACCAGAAGCTGCCGCGTCCCTTCGGCGTAATTTACCAGGAGCAGCGCCCGACCTACGAGGAGCTGCTGCACACCCAGATCGACGGCATCACCGAAAAGAAAGGCGCCGGCGACCTCGACGCGCTCTTCCGCAGCGGCGAAACGTGGACGGTGGAGTGAGTTTTCCCGCCGGGAATTCACTCGTGCGCGCCGTCTTCGTAGACGCGGTAGCCGCCCGTGGCAAACGGGCGGTCCTCGGGGTTGGAGCGGTCGAAAACGGTTTGGCCCTCCACCCAGGTCTGGAGCACCTTCGTGTAAGTGCTCAGCGGGTCGCCGCTGAGAACGATTAGGTCGGCGTCCTTGCCCGCTTCGAGCGAGCCGACGCGGTCGGCCTTGCCCAGCATCTCGGCCCCGGCCAGCGTCATCGCTTCGAGCGCTTCGCCGCGGCGCATCCCGGCGCGCACCCCCAGCGCGGCGGAGCGCAGAAAAAGGCGCGAGTCGGTAATCGGGTCGTCGGTGTGGTAGGCCACTTCCACGCCCGCCTCGGAGAGCACGCGGCCCGTCTTGTAGGCGATCTCGTCGGCCTCGCGCTTGCCGCCGGGCGCGTCGAGGACGATGATGGAGGCCGGCACGCCCGCCTCGGCGATGCGCTCGGCCTCCTTCCACGCCTCGCTGGCGTGATGCAGCACCAGCCGGAAGCCGAACTCGCGGCGCAGGCGCAGGGCCGTGAGGATGTCGTCGTGACGGTGGGTGTGAAAGTGCACGCGCCGCTCCCCGCGCAACACCTGCGCGAGCGCTTCCATGCCCAGGTCGCGGTCGGGGGCGTCGGTGTCGGAATGGCCGGCGGCGGCCTTTTTCTTCCGCACGTGGGCGCGCGCGTCGAGGAAGAGCTGGCGCACCTGGGCGGCGGCCTTTGCGCGCGTGCCGGGGAACGGGCCGGCCGCTTCCTCCCCGGAGCGCATCGGGTTGGTGCCGTTGGCCATTTTCATTCCGCCGCAGATGCGCTCGCCGTCTTTCGCCTCGCAGAGCAGGAGGTCCTCGACGCTGCGGCCCGTGTTCTCGACGGCGCGCAATTTCAGGTAGGCGGTCTGCCCGCTCATCAGGTGGCCGGAACCGGGCATGACGTTGACGGTCGTGATGCCGCCGGCGCGGGCGCGCATCAGCGAGGGGGCGCGCACGTCGATGGCGTCGAGCGCCCGCACGCCCGGGTGCATCGCCGCCGAGCGGTCCCCGCCCTCCACGCGGCCGACGTGCGAGTGCGTGTCCACCAGTCCCGGCATGATGACGTTTCCGCCGGCGTCGTGCTCTGTGGCACCGGCAGGCACATCCACTTCGCCGGCCTCCCCGACGGCCTGGATCGTGCCGCCCTGTATGACGACGACCCCGTCTTCGATGGGGGCGGAGGAAATCGGGTACACCGTCGCGCCGCGAAAGACGTGGGGCTGGCTCTGCGCCTGGGCCGCCGGGATGGTCCCCAGTGCGACCGCCAGTATCGCGGTGCATAGCGAAAGCAGCCGGCGAAGGGAGCAAACGGAACGCATGGATGCAGGCCGGAAGCGGCGATAAAGCCCAAGACGAGGGAACGTTCATGGTACGCCTGCGTCCTTCGCCTTTCAAGTTTTCGCTGCACACGTCCGCTGCCGCCTCGTTCGGGAATGATACGTTCTCACGACCGCGCGCGCGGCCCGGCGAACATTTCGCTGCTCAAAGCTTTAGATTTTTCCAGTTGTTGCCCCCGGCGCCGGACGGGGCGTCCCCCCTCCGTTTTTTCGAACAAGCCCCGCAGAACCCGTCATGGCCGATCCCGTCGCTCCCGCTCCCACCGAACACGACCCCTCCGGAAACGACGCGTCTGAAAGCGCTTTCACCGAAGAGTCACGCGTCGACGCGACCTCCGCGGAGGACTTCCTGCCGATCAACGGCACCGACCATCTCCAGTTCTACGTCGGCAATGCCCGGCAGGCGGCCTTCTACTACGCGCACTACTTCGGCTTCGCCATTGCCGGCTATCGCGGCCCCGAGACCGGCCACCGCGAGGCGGCCAGCTACCTGCTGGAGCAAAACGACATCCGCTTCGTCCTCACCACCGGCCTGGGGCCCGACACCGAAAGCGTCCGCCACCAGCAGGAGCACGGCGACGGCGTGAAGGACATCGCCATCGAGGTGGACGACGCGCGCTCCGCCTTCGCCGAGACGACCCGGCGCGGCGCCACGCCCGTCCGCGAGCCGGAAGTCCTCGAAGATGACGACGGCCGGATCGTGCGCTCGGCCATCGCCACCTACGGCGACACGATTCACTCCTTTATCGAGCGCACCGACTACGACGGCCTCTTTCTGCCGGGCTTCGAGCCGTACGAAAATGAGCATCTGGCCCCCCAGCCCGCCGGCCTCGAATGGGTGGACCACTGCGTGGGCAACGTCCACCTCGGCGACATGGAGACGTACGTCAACTACTACGCCGAGACGATGGGCTTCAAAAACATGCTCCACTTCACCGACCAGGATATCTCGACGGAGTACTCCGCGCTGATGTCGAAGGTGATGTCCAACGGCGACGAGATCATCAAATTCCCGATCAACGAGCCAGCGAAGGGCGAGAAGAAAAGCCAGATCGAGGAATACCTCGACTTTTACCGGGGCGCGGGCGTGCAGCACATCGCGCTTTTGACCAACGACATCATTTCCACCGTGCGCGACCTGCGCGGGCGGGGCGTGGAGTTTCTGGAAACGCCCGACGCCTACTTCGACATGCTCCCGGAGCGCGTCGGCGAGATCGACGAGGACATCGAGGTCCTGCGCGACCTGTCGATCCAGGTGGACCGCGACCCGGACGGCTACCTGCTCCAGATCTTCACCAAGCCGCAGCAAGACCGCCCCACGCTCTTCTACGAGGTGATCCAGCGCAAGGGCGCGCGCACCTTCGGCGCGGGCAACTTCAAGGCGCTCTTCGAGGCCATCGAGCGCGAGCAGGCGAAACGCGGAAATCTGTGATGTCCGGTTCCGCGTTTAACGTTAAAGGCGAACGTTCTTCGGTCCGCGTGCGCGCTCTCGTAACGACACGCCCTTTTGGCCTAAAAAACCGTCTTTTGGCCTAAAAAAAACCTTCGACGTTCCACTTTCCACCGTCCCCCCCAGCCCGCCATGCCATACTACGTCCAGCACGGCCAGGTGCCCGCCAAGCGCCACACCGAGTTCCGCCGCCCCGACGGAGCACTGTACACCGAAGAAGTCATTGGTGCGGAGGGGTTTAGCGGGATATCGTCCATCGCCTACCACATCCACCCGCCCACCACCGTCGAGCGCGTCGGCGAATCGACGCCGTACGACATCGACTATGCCGACGAGGACACCCTGAAGCACCGCCACATCAAGGGCTTCGAGGTCGAAGAAGGCGGCGACTGGCTAAGCGGCCAGTCGTCGTCCTGGTTCGCGATCGACTCCCCGATACCGGTCTCGCCCTCGACGATGCGTGCGACGTCGAGGACATCGACCTCGGTGAGGACGCCACCCATCGTGGCGTCGTCGTCGAGTACCACCGCGTAGGGCACGTCGGCGTGGGAGAGCTCGCGTTCGGCCACCGTGAGCGGCGTCCCGGCGTAGACCGTGTTCACGGTTCGAGTCGCGAGCTCGCCGACCTCGGTGTCGCCCGCGACCGCGTCCTCGGCGATCGCGCGGATCACGTCGGTGATGGTGACGATCCCCTCCAGTCGGCCGTCGACCACCGGAACGCGACGTGCGCCCGCCGACCCGTCAGGAAGCGATTGACGCGGAGGGCCCGTTCGACCTGCGCATCAAGAAGGGCGGCAAGCTGCACCACTACCAGCTTCGCTACCATCCCTTCGATGTGGTCGGCTGGGACGGGCACATGTATCCCTACGCCATCTCGATTCACGACTTCGAACCGATCACGGGGCTGATCCACATGCCTCCGCCGGTACACCAGATGTTCGAGGGCAGCGGCTTCGTGGTGTGCTCCTTCGTGCCGCGTATGTTCAGCTACCACCCTCGGAGCGTCCCCGCGCCCTACAACCACTCCAACATCGACTCCGACGAAGTGCTTTTCTACGCCGAGGGCGAGTTCATGAGCCGGCGCGGCATCAGCCGGGGGAGCTTTTCGCTGCATCCCGGCGGCATTCCGCACGGGCCGCACCCCGGCGCCACCGAGGGGTCGCTCGGCAAGGAGCGCACCGAGGAGCTGGCGGTGATGGTGGACACGTTCCGCAGCCTCCGGCTCACCGAGAACGCCCTCGCCGTGGAGGACCCCGATTACGCCTACTCCTGGCTCCCGGAGCGTCACGAGGACGGCGACGTGCCGGACGCGGGCGTCCACGGGGGCGGCTCGCCCGCGGGCGACGGGCAGGCGCCCCAGCGCGAACCGGAAGCGCCGGAGCCGTCGGCGTAGGCTGCTCCTTCCGCCCCGTGCACGACCGGCCCGTCCAAACGCTCGCCGCCTTCCTCACCAAAACTCAACAATACAAGCACCGATCCCGACAGAGCGGCGTCACCCCGGCGGTGTTGGAGAAAGTGATTCCGATCTTCTCTCCCATCCGACGAGGTTCGCTATGGAAGCGCAGAACGCCCGCACCGAAGTACGAGACGCCGCCCAGACCGCCCGCGCCGCGCACATGGAAACGCCGCAGACCGACCCCCCGGCGTCCGGCGGCCCGCGCCCGCTGGGTGACATCATCACCGACCTGCACAAGCCCATCCCCGAGCGCCTGCTGGAAACGCGCCGGCAGGACGGGCAGGAGATCACCTACGTGCCCTGGTACCGCGCGCAGAAGATCCTGAACCACTACACGCGCGGCTTCTGGGAGTACCGCATCGTCGAGCGCTGGCAGCAACCCGACGGCGGCGATTTCATGATGACCGTCGAGATCACGATTCACACCGTCGAAGGGACGTTTCGCCGCCAGGGCACGGGCCGCGAGGAACCGACCGTCAACGGCGGCTACGGCGACGTTCAGTCAAACGCCGAATCGATGGCCTTTCGCCGCGCGGCGGCCAAGTGGGGCCTGGGGCTGGACCTCTACGAAGGCGACGCGTAGGTGAATCCCCCTCTGTGGATTCGGACCGCGGACGACCGACCGTTGACGGCGTCCTTTCGTTCCCTCGCGTTGCCGGCTCAACCGCACCGCGTCACTCGCCCGTGTCGGCCTTCGCCTCCAGCGTGACGCGCGCCTCGTCGAAGTGCGCTTGCAGTTCGGGGATGGGCGTGTCGCCGTAGCCGCGCTCGAGGCGTTGCTCCGCGATATCGAGCAGGCGCAACAGGTCGCGCGCGGCGCGGCGCTCGGCGGCAGGGGCCGTGCTGCCGACCTGCCCGATCCAGACCGGGTTCGTCTCGGCGAAAGGGTAGCTGTCCATCATCGGCCACCCGGCGTCGCCGCCGTAGGCGCGGGCCGTCACCCAGCCGCCCTCGGGGAGCTCCAGAGCGCCTTCGTAGCGACGGCTGCCGGGCGCGTCCAGGCCGTCCGCGCGCCACGCGACCTCGCCGTTGACGAAAACTTTTGCGCTGTCCACCGGGACGGCGGCGTGGAGAGCGAGCGACCACGACTGCTCCCCAGCCTCGACGGTCTGGCCGGGCTTCGCGCCGCCCAGCGAAAAGTCGAGCATCGGCCCGTTGGTCACGAAGCCGCGCCCGGCTGCCAGCCCGTCGAGGTGCGCGTCGTAATCCGGCGCGCCGCTCTCGGTGCGTACGTAAGCGCGTGTGGCGCCGACGGCCATCGTGCGGTAGAAGTTGTTCATCACGTCGCTGCCGCCGGAGGCCGCGACCGGGCGCCCGATGCTCAGCAGCCGGTGCCAGAGCGCAGCGGTCCCGATCTCGTCGCTCCACAGGCAGGCCACTTCCAGAACATCCACGGCCCCGTGCACCGCGTCGGGCACCAGTTCGATGGGCACGCTGCCGAGGCCGTCGTCGCCGAACGGGTCGCGCACGGAGACGGGATGCACGTACCCGCCGGTGCCGCCCTGTTCGTAAGCCTGCCGGAGCGCCTCGGCGTTGAGGCGGTCGTCGTTGCCGTAAACCTGGTAGCCGGGGCCCCAGACCCACGGCCAGAAGAGTTCGTCGGTGCCCAGCAGTTTGAGGTGGCCCAGGAAGTGGGAGCGCACCTCCTGCCCCATCTGGATGATCGGCGTGCCGGGGACGCCTTCGTAGCCCCAGAGGTCCTGGTCGAGGAAGCGGTCGTGCAGATTCGCCAGCAGCGGCGTGGCGATGTCGAGCGCCTCGCCCCGGGCGTCGAGCGCGAGGTCGTCCGGCGTCAGTTCGTAGGGGCCGCCGTAGTTGAGGTGAAGGTGGTGATCCGCGGAGGCATAGCCCTCGGGCTTCCACACCGGCTCCAGCGCCAGCGTCACGCGCGCCGTGTCGCCGGAGGCCACGCGCACCGTCCGGGTGGTTTCGGGCGTAGCCAGCCCCTGCACCGCCGCGACGGTCGCCTCGCCGGGCGGGACCGTCAGCTCCAGCGTGCCGCCCGAGTAGTAGAAGACGCGCCCGTTCTTCCCGTCGAAACGGATCATGCGGTCCGACGGCACCGCCGGGTGGCCCGACGGCCCAGTGACGTTGAGGCGCGCCGGCGCGGGCTGCCCGTTTCTGCGCGTGCGAATGCGGAGCGTGCCGGGCGTCTCGTTCCCGTCCCATTCGCGCACCGCCACCTTCTCGACCGGGCCGCCGCTTCGGGGCACGCGCCGCAGGGCGGTCGACTCGTCAGAGGTGGGCGCGGCGAACCAGACGTGCTCCCCCTCGGGGCCAAAGGCCGGGGCCAGCGGACGCGCATTGCCGCGCGCCAGGCGCACCGAGCTACTGGGAGCCTCGACGTCGAGCAGGCGCAGTTCGTAGCCGTCCTCGTGCGGCCACGTGTAGGCGAGCGTGCGCCCGTCCGGAGCGAGAGCGAGCGCCCCCTGCGCGGCGATGCGCTCGGTGACGAGCGTGGTCTTTTCGCGGCCCCCTTCTCCGTCGCCGAACGCGAGATGCTTGATCGCGTCGGGGCGGCTCTTTTTGAGATACCCGACGCCTTCGCCGCCGGCCGTCGGGTAGGGCTGGCGCTCCAGGCCGCCGGCCGTCGTCAGGCGCGTGGCCTCGCCCGTGGTCAGGTCGGTGCGCCACAGGTCGAAGTCGCCCGCCCGCGCGGAGGCGTAGTAGAGGTGCTCCCCGTCTGGCGAGAAACGCGGATCGAGGTCGATGGCCGGGGCCCGGTCGTCGTCGGTGATGACGCGCTCCTCGCCGGTCGCCAGGGTGCGCACGACCACGTCGGTGTCGCGCGTGTCGTCGCGCACAAAGGCGATCTTCGAGCCGTCGGGCGACCAGGCGGGCCGGGCGTCGATGCCTGCGCCGGTCGTG
>PXTX01000120.1 GCA_003023275.1 Bacteroidetes bacterium SW_4_67_19 | reverse complement strand
GTCCATCTCGGACTCCTCGGGCGTGGTGCCGGGCGCTTCGAGCACGAACCCGCCCTCGAACGGGTGCTCCGGACCGCCCATGCCCCGCTCGAATTCCGCCTCGATGATTTCGATGATGCGCTCGGCGTTCTCCTCGTCGATGGGCTCGCCGGCGCGGCGGGCCATCTCGTCGGCCTTGAGCTCGAGGACGGCCTTGCCGGTGTCGCAGCCGATGACCCGGAGCGCCTCGATGGTCTCGGCGGAGAGCACGTCGCCGAACTGCTCGATCTCGATGTCTTCCTCGTCCTCGGGGATGTCGCGGTAGACGTCGATTTCGTACTCGGTCAGCTTCGAGGCCAAACGAATGTTGACCCCCCGCTTCCCGATAGCCTGGCTGACCTCGTCGGCCGGCACGTCTACCCGAGCGCGCGGCGGCTCGGCGTTTTCGTTGATGCGCACGCCGACGGGGTTGGCCGGCGAGAGCGCGTTGACGATCAGTTGGCCCGGGTCGTCGTCCCACAGGAGCACGTCGATGTTTTCGTTGTCCAACTCGCGCACGACCGCGTGGATGCGCACGCCCTTCACGCCCACGCACGCGCCCACGGGGTCGACGCGCTCGTCGTGGCTCTGCACCGCCACCTTGGCGCGGTCGCCGGGAATGCGCGCGATCTTTTTGATCTCGACGAGGCCCTCGTAGACTTCCGGCACCTCCAACTCGAAGAGACGCTCCATGAACACCCCTTCGGCGCGGCTGACGATGACCTGCGGGTCGGAGCCGGCATCGCGCTTGACTTCTTTGACGACCGCGCGGCACATGTCGCCCTTGCGGTAAAACTCTCCGCGAATCTTCTCGTCGCCGGGCAGAAGCATCTCCACGTCGTCTTTCATGAGAAGCACGTCGCGGCGGCGCGTCTGGTAAATCTCTGCTCCTTCTCGATGTCGCGGATTTTCTGCTGGAGGGTCTGCTGCCCGGTCATCACCGCGCGGCGGCCGAAGTCCTCGACCTCCAGCTCGGTGGGCACCTCCTCGCCGACCTCGAAGAACTCGTCGATTTCCTTCGCATCGGAGACCTCGACCTGCGTGACCGGGTCTTCGAGATCCCAGTCGGCGACCACCTCGCGGACGTGGATGATCTGAATGTCGCCCTCGTCGGGGTTGAAAATGATCTCGAAGCCTTCGTCGGCCCCGTAGCGCTTCTCGATCATCGCGCGGAAGACGTCTTCGACGATGAGCTGAAGCGCGTCGCGTTCAATGTCTTTCGCGCGAGCGATCTCTCCAAAGGAAGAAACGAGGTCGGAGCTTTGCATGGCGCTTCGCGGTTTCGGGTTGAAGGTTGAAAGTTAAAGGTGCTCTGGTTTGAGTCGGCGAACCAGCGTTCCCACCGGCCCGCCAGAGCCTCACCACGGCAATTTGAGTTTTGCTTCGGTCACATCGTCGTAGGCGATGCGGTGCGTCTCGCCGCTGGCCTCCGTCACTTCGAAGTCGGTCTCGTCGGCAGCGGTGAGGTCGCCCTCGACGCGCTTTTTGTCGCCCTCCTCGGAGCGGTATTTCACGCGCACGCCGCGCCCGACGTTCTTTTTGTACTGGCGCGGATCGGTGAGCGGGCGTTTCGCTCCCGGCGAGGACAACTCCAGGCTGTAGCTGCCCTCGACGGCGTCTTCCATCTCTATCAGAAAGTCGATCTCCCGGCTGATCTCGGCGAGGTCGTCGAGGCCAGGGTCTTCCGCTTCGTCGTCGACGTAGACCTCGATGACGCGGGTGCCGTGATGGCCGCGCACCTCCACGTCCACCAGAAACTGCGGCAACGGGGCGAGCACCTCTTCGGCAAGCTCGCGCACGCGCTCCCGATCAACGGGGCGGGCGCTCAGCGCAGAAGCGCCGGCTCGCAACGGGCGAAGCGGGCGAGTCTGCGGGGGCGTCCAGTTGGAGACGCGCGGCAACGAGCCGGGGCGGCACGCCGAGGTCTCGCGCGTTCACAAGAGGGTAACGCGACGGTGCAGGTGGTGTTTCCTTGTGCGCGGAGGCGGCATCCCGCGTCTGCGTTTGGCGCGTAGCGCAGAGCGCGAAGAGCGTGGCGTCTCCTCGTAACACAAATGCTTGCCCTCTCGAAACGCCACGCGCCCCCCGCCACGCGCCCCGCGCACCGTCACGCCAGCGTCGGGCGGCGCTCCGCCTCGCGCGGCTCGGGGTGGTCGAGCGTGTAGTGCAGGCCGCGGCTCTCGCGCCGCATCCGCGCGCTCTTGACGATCAGGTAGGCTACCGCGATCATGTTGCGCAGCTCGCAGAGGCCCGACGACACCGTCGAGCGACGGTAAAAGTCCTCCGTCTCTTCGTAGAGCAGGCGCGTGCGGCGCTGGGCGCGCTCCAGGCGCAGGTCCGACCGCACGATGCCGACGTAGTTGGACATGACACGCTTCAGTTCGCTGCGGTTGTGCGAGATCAACACGCGCTCGTCGGGGCGTGCGGTGCCGCTGGCGTCCCACTCGGGAATGCCGTCGGGCACGTCGTGGCGCTCGGCATACGCCACGGCGGGATCGAGCGCGCGGCGGGCGAAGACGAGCGCCTCCAGGAGCGAGTTCGACGCGAGGCGGTTGGCTCCGTGCAGCCCCGTGCAGGCGACTTCTCCGCAGGCGAAGAGCCCGTCGATGGACGTGCGCCCGACGCGGTCGGTCTGCACGCCACCGCACTGGTAATGCGCCGCCGGGACGACCGGGATCGGGTCGCTGGTCATGTCGATGCCCAGCCCGTCGAGCTTCTCGCGGATCGTCGGGAAGTGCTCTTCGACCTCGGCGGGCGGCTCGTGCGAGATGTCGAGCCAGACGTGATCCTCGCCGCGCTTTTTGAGCTGGTCGTCGATGGCGCGGGCCACGATGTCGCGCGGGGCCAGCTCGGCGCGCTCGTCGTAGTCGAACATGAAGCGCTCGCCGCCCTGGTTGAACAGCTTGCCGCCTTCTCCACGCACCGCCTCGCTGATGAGAAAGGAATCGCCCTCCGGGTGATACAGCGCCGTGGGGTGAAACTGCACGAACTCCATGTTCGAGACGCGCGCCTTTGCGCGGTAGGCCATCGCTACGCCGTCGCCGGTGGCCACCGGCGGGTTGGTGGTATGGCAGTGCACGTCGGGCCGCACCCGCGAGACGTGCTGGCCCAGGTGGTGCTCGGTAATGAGATCGACGGCGAAGTGATACTCCAACAGGTCGATGGAATCATTTGCGCGCGTTTTACTTAGAAGCGCGCGTTCGACCTCACGTCCCGTAGCGTCGGCGGCGTGGACGATGCGGTCGGCACTGTGGCCGCCCTCGCGCCCCAGGTGCAGCGGCGAGCCTTCCCCGTTCTGCCGCGTAAACGCCGCGCCCATCTCGATCAGTTCGCGCACGCGCTCCGGCCCCTCTTCCACGACGATGCGCACGACCTCCTCGTCGCAGAGGCCGGCCCCGGCGTCGAGCGTGTCGGCTACGTGGCGCTCGGTGGAGTCGTGCTCGCTGGTCACCGCCGCGATGCCGCCCTGGGCGTAGTTGGTGTTCGACTCGGCGGATTCCTTTTTGGTGACGACGGCCACGCGCCCGTGCTCGGCAGCGCGCAGGGCGAAGGAGAGGCCCGCCACGCCGCTGCCGATGACGAGAAAATCGTAGTGGCGCATGGCACGGTTTGGAGTTTGGGGTTTGGGGTTGCTCGTGGCAGCGGCCAGTCAGGGAAGGCCGTCGGGAGATCTGCTCGCGGTTTCGGTGTCCTCCTGCTCTTCGGCCCTCGCCTCTTCGTACTCGGCCGGGTCGAGTTGCTTCAGGCGCGGCGAAAACGCGGCGTAGAAGCGGTCGAGCATGTCGGCGAGCTTTTCGTGCTGCCTTGGCCAACGGTCGCGGTCAGTCGGGTCTTCGCCCTCCCATTCGACCCCGATGATGCAGCGCTTCTTTTTCGGCTTCGGCTGCCACCGTAGCGACGCACCCACTTCTGATTCGATCGCTGCACGGTCGTCTTTCAGAAGGTGGAAAAGCGGTTTGGCCTCTCCGCGCTTGTAGAGAACAAGTTCCACGCGCATAGTCTTGTCACGCGCGCTGGCTCTCGCGTCCAGCCGGCAGCCGGAACGCCCAACAGAGAAGCGTGCGCTGTAATGCGGTTTCGGTTTCCGCGGTGTTACCGCGCTTCCGCTCTCATCGAGATGCTCGTTGAATTGTGACCAATACTTCAGGTAGCGTTGGTCCATTTCCGAAAGCTCTCCATCTTGCCCAGCGGCACGGGCCATCTTGCGCGACCAGTCGTTGGGTTTGGAGGCCAGATTGAATTTCGGCGCCGCCGGCGAGTTGCCGATCTTCCAGAGTTCGATTTCGAGGCCGAAGAAGTCGGTACCCGCCGTGGTAATCTCGTTGAGCCAGTCGAGCGCGGCGCGGTGTTCGTCCGTAAATTTTGCCGCGACCCAGACGATGGTGACGGCATTGAGGCCGGCAGCGTACGTGAGGAGCTGACCGAGGTGGCCGTGGTCGGTCTTTCCGAGCTGGTTCTCGATCAAAACCCACTGGTTTTCCGCCGTGTCTTTGCAGAGCACGTCCGCCCGAAACGGACCGACATTTTTCTCGGTGCTCTCCAATTCCAAATCGTCAGCGCCAAAACCAATAGCTTCGGCGAGTTGCGCGAGGTTGTCGGCTTCGGCAAGCCACGGAGTGAAGTCGGTCGCTTCATCGGCCCACACTGTCCGGAGCTTTACCTTTTCGAGACGACCGAGTTGCGCGGCGTTCACGTTTGGGGATTCCATCGTCCGGTGTGCCTGTTTTTCAGAAAAACAATGACATTCAGGACAACTCGCCCACGACGATAGCGAATGCTTCGATCTCGACCAGCATCCGCTCGTCGATCAGGCGGCGCACCTCGACCATGCTGGTGGCCGGGCGAATGGCAGAGAAGAATTCGCCGTGCACACGGCCGACCGTCTGCCAGTCGTCGATGTCAGTGACGTAGAGGCGCGTGCGCACCACGTCATCGAGCTGCGCGCCTGCCTCGCCAAGCGCGCGCTCGATGTTGCGCAGGGCCTGCCGCGTCTGCGCCGCCGCGTCGCCTGCGCCGACGACCTCGCCGTTCGCATCGGTCGCCGTCGTGCCGGAGACGTTCACGTGCGGCCCGACCCGCACCGTCCGCGCATAACCGACGACCGGCTCCCACTCCGTGTCTGAGGCAACAGTTTGTCGTTCCACGGGCTGTGATGTTTGCTTTGCAATAACAGCACTAACGGACCGGTCCCTTCTTCAATTTCGCTCCAACTGCGCGCCTCACACTTCAAGTTCGTAAGGCTCACGAAAGGGTACTCGCTGACAACAAACCCCAAACTCGAAACACGCAACCCCGAACCGAAATCACACTCCCATCGCCTGCATCAGATACGCCTTGATCAGCGGATCGAGGTGGCCCTCCATCACCTCCTCGACGTTCGAAAACTTCGTCTCCGTCTGGTGGTCGTTGACCATCGTGTACGGGTGGAAGACGTAGGAGCGAATCTGGCTGCCCCACTCGATTTTTTTCTTGGACGCCTCCAGTTCGTTCTTGGCGCGCTGCTGGATCTCCTTCTCTGCCTGGTAGATGCGGCTGCGGAGCATCTTGTTGGCGCGCTTGCGGTTTTTCATCTGGCTGCGCTCGGCGGTGCACTCCGCCTCGATGCGCTCCTCGCTGCCGTCCGAGAGCGTGCCCGTCCAGATCAGGCGCACGCCCGTTTCGACCTTGTTGACGTGCTGCCCCCCCGCGCCGCTGGACCGAAACGTTTGCAGCTCCACGTTCGAGGGGTTCACGTCCACCTCGATGGAATCGTCGACCTCGGGGTAGGCGAAGACGCTGGCAAAGGAGGTGTGGCGCCGGCCCGAGGAGTCGAACGGCGAGATGCGCACCAGCCGGTGCACACCGCTTTCGCCCTTGAGGTGGCCGTAGGCGTAGTCGCCCGCCACGCGGATCGTCGCGCTCTTGATGCCGGCCTCCTGGCCTTCCTTGCGCTCCAACAGCTCGGCGTCGAAGCCCTCATCTTCGGCCCAGCGCAGGTACATGCGCAGCAGCATCTCGGCCCAGTCCTGGCTTTCGGTGCCGCCCGCGCCGGGGTTGATCTCGACGATGGCGTCGCGCCCGTCGTCTTCTTCGCTGAGCATGCTGCGCAGCTCCAGGCGGTCGAGGCGCACTTCGAGCCGGCGGGCCTCCTGCTGGATTTCGTCCTCCAGGTCGGCGTCGTCCTCTTCGGCGGCCAGCACCTGGAGGGTTTCGAGGTCTTCCTTCTGCCGGTTGACCTGTTCCCAGCGCTCGATCCACTCTTCCTCGCGGGCGATCTCTTTTTCGACTTCCCGCGCGCGGTCGGGGTCGTCCCAGAAGCTCGGGTCGAAGCGTTCCTGGTTCAGTTCGTCGATGCGGTCGCGGCGCCCCTGCGGGTCAAAGATACCCCCCGAGCACGCCGACGCGCTCGATGAGGTTCTGCAGGTCTTCGTCGGTGTAGCTCGCCATGTTGGTTGAAGATTGAAAGTGGAAAGTTAAAAGCTTCTCTGGTACAGCTGATACCGGTTTGACGCAAGCGATATCTCCTATTTCTCAAAGAAGCCGCGGTCCGCTGTCCATAAGCGGCGCGCTTGCTGTCCGAGCACGCCGCCGAGCGCGCCGAGGACGGCTCCGATCAGCACCGTCGCCCCAACCACGGCGACGCCGGGCAGGTTTCCGATCAGGCCGCCGACGGTGCGGGCCATGCGCACGGTCGCGTCCGGCGCAATGGCGAAGTTGTAGGCCACCAGCGCGGCCCACGCCGCCGCCACGCCGACCAGCCCCACGAGCCAACCGCGTTGCCGCGCCCACGCGCCGCCGGCGATGCCCGCCGCCAGCGTCCACGCCCAGCCGAGCGCGAGGTGCACCGCGAGGGCGAGCAGGATCGTGGCGAGCATTTTCACGGGAATCGGAACGTGGGTTTGCAAGCTCGCTTTCGTGTTTGGCGACCTATACTCTTTGGCGACCTATACTCGGCTCAGTACGCAGCCGGCGAGGCCGGGGCCGTCGGGGAACGCGTGGCGGCCGTCTCCTCCGCCTCCAGCAACGCGTCGATCAACTCTTCGGGCGGGCGACGGCGGCGCGCGAGGTCGAGGCGGCCGTCGGGACGAATCATCACCTCGGCCGGGAGCGGGCGCAGGTTGTACGTGGAGGCCATCGCCATGCCGTAGGCTCCTGCGTCGAGTACGGCCAGCAGGTCGCCTTCCCGGATCTGCTGCACGGGCCGCTGGCGGGCAAACACGTCGCCCCCTTCGCAGACGTTGCCTACCACGTCGTAGGGTTTCAGCGGTCCCTCGGGATTCGAGAGGTTGTAGACCCCGTGGTACGCCCCGTAGACGGCCGGGCGCATGAGATGCCCCATGCCCGAATCGGTACCGGCGAAGACCCGGCCCGAAGCGCGCTTGAGCGTGTTGACCCGCACCAAGAGCACGCCCGCCTCGGCCACCAGAAAGCGCCCCGGCTCGAACCAGAACGAGAGGCCGCCCGACGGATGCGCCTCGAGAAAGTGGCGGAGCGGCGCCCCGACGGCGCGCTGGAACCGGTCGGCCTCGAGCGGTTCCTGGTCGGGCCGGTAGGGAATGCCGATTCCTCCGCCGACGTTGACGAATTCGAGCCCGGGAAAGGCTTCCGCCGCGTTCAGTAGGACGCGCACGGCCTGCTCGAAGGGCGCCACGTCTCGAATGCCGCTCCCGATGTGCTGGTGGAGACCGACCACGCGCAGGTCGTGCGCTTCGGCCACAGCCCGCGCGGAGGCGATCTCTTCAGCGGGAATGCCGAATTTCGACCTCGCGTCGGCGGTGACGACGTGCTCGTGGTGGCCCGCCTCCACCTTCGGGTTCAGCCGAAGGCACACCCGCGCACCGGGGAAGGCCTGCCCGAAGGCCTCCAGCCGAGAACGCTCCCCGATGTTGAGCAGCACGCCGCTCTCCTGCGCGGCCCGCATCTCGGCGTCGGTCAGGTTGTTGGCCGAGAAGAGCACCTGCTCGGGCGCGAAGCCGAGGCGCTCCGCCAGCACCCGCTCCCCGGGCGAGACCACGTCCAGGCCCAGCCCCTCGGAGCGCATGACGCGCAGGACGGCCGGATTTGGATTTGCCTTCACGGCGTAGAGCAGGCGCGCGGGCAGATCGTGCGTGAGCGTGCGCAACCGCTCGCACTGCCGCCGCAGGCGCTTTTCGACGTAGGCGTAGGTCGGCGTGCCGATGCGCTCGGCGGTTTCCCGAAGGGCTTCGGGAGCGGGCGGGCCGGGGCGCGCGCCGGTGCGGTGGCGAAGGCGCGCGGCACGGGCAGGTCGGCCGCGGTGTACAGGCCGGGGGCGGCGCGCGTCACCGCCCCGGCCGCATTCACCAGCGCCGCCACGGTCGCCGTATCTCCGAAGATGCCGCCGCGCGCGACCAGCTCGATGGGCGGATCGCCGGTCACGCGCACCGCGTCGCGCGGCTCCGAGGCACCGACGTACATTTTCAGGTCCAGCGAAAGGCGTTCTTCCCTGCCCACAAAGCCGGTGATGGCGTGATGGATACCGGCGACGGTGCCCCGTTCGACCGTGCAGTGCGGCGTTTCGTGCGCGGCCTCGGCCACTACGGGCCGGAGGCGTTCTTCGACGTCGCCCACGCCCCAGCCGAGCCCGTCCGCTACCATCAGAAGCGATTCGCGCAGACCGATGTGGCCGAGCGTGCCGGTGGCCTTCCTCTCCTCGAAGGCCGCCTTGCTCAGCCCCGCGCCCACCTTCTCCTGAAGCGGCGCGCGGCGCGCCCCGGCGTCCACTACGCGCTCGACCTGCACCGCGTCCACCTCGACGCAGGCGCCGGTAGCCGTGAGCGCGAGCACGTCCATCGCGTAGCCGGGATTGACGCCTCCCCCGACGAGGGCCACGCCGCGTTGCCGCGCCGCCTCGTCAAGCGCGGCGGCCCGCTCGGGGTGCCGCTCGTAGGGAAAGGCCAGCTCCTCGGTCGAGGAGACGACGCAGGCGCCCGCCTCCAGGCATTCGAGCAGTTGCTCCTGCACGCCGCCGAGGAACGAGGAGGTCGCGTGCAACACCACGTCGGGCCGGGCGTCGGCCAGCACCGCGGCCGCGTCGCTGCGGACGGCCACGCCGGTCGACCCACTCCGGCCCAGCAGGTCGGCCACGTCGCGCCCGGCCTTCGCCGGGTCGATGTCGATGGCCCCGGCGAGGGCGACCCGGCCGGTGCCTGCCTTGTCGAGCACAGCGCGCGCCGTTTCTTGGCCGATGGGGCCGAGGCCGTACTGAACGATGCGAAGCGGATCGGAAGGCATGGGCGAGCGAGTGCGAAAACGTCGAGCGGGGGAGCGTCAGGATTCAGCGTGCACGAATTCGTGCGCGGCGCGGGCGATCTCGGCCCCGAGGCGAGCAGAGCGCGAATGGGCGCGGATGCCTTCGGTGAAGACGACGAGCACGTAGGGCACGGCCTCGCCGGGGGGACAGACGATGGCCGCGTCGTGGTGGAGGGCGTCGAGCCAGCCGGTCTTGTGCGCCACGCGCGTGTCGGAGGGCAGCCCGGCGGGAATCATGGAATTGTAGCGCTGCCCGGCGAGCGTCTCGATCATCGCCCGGTCGGCCTGCGGCGAGACGGCCTCGCCCCGCATCAGCGCGTTCATCAAGGCGGCCAGGTCGCGGGCGGAAGCCGTGTTGCTGAGCCCCGCGCGGTAGGCCGCCCGGTCCTCGACCCCGCGCCGGATGCGCATGGTTCCCGCCCCCAGCCGGCGCGCCGTCCGCTCGACCGCATCCGCGCCCAGACGCTCGACGAGCAGGTTGGTGGCGAGGTTCGAGGAGCGCGTCACCATGCGTTCCGTCAGCGTGCGCACGGGCAACGCGCCGCCGAGGTGGTCATAGATCTCCTCGTCGCTGTCTTCCGCGATTTGAAAGACGCCTCCGCCTGCGGCCGAACGAAAACAATTCTCGACCGCGAGCGCGTCGTCGAGCGCGAGGGCGCCGCGCTCCACCCGGCGGTACGTTTCGATGAGCACAGCTACCTTCATCGTGCTGGCGGCGTGGAAGACGCGGTCGGCGTGCCAGTCGAACGTCGGGGCACGCGCCCGCACCGCTACGGCCACGCTCGCCTCCGGGCACGCGGCGACCGCCCGGCGGACGGCACGACGAAAGCAGGCGACGGCGGGGAACGTCAAAGCCTTCTCGCGGGAGCGTTCGAGGACGCGTTGCTGGCGGGCGCGCTTCGCGGACGCACGCAAATGCAAACCCCCGCGCTTCTTACGCATCGTCCCACCAGAGGCGTCCGTCGAGCGACACGTCGGGCGCGTTCTGGCGGTTGCGCTCCAGCTCCGAAAGGGGGTAGAGCACGCGCCGTATGTAGCTAACGCCGGAGGAATCGAAAAGCGGGTTTTGGTTCGCGGGCGGCTGGAAGTCGGGGTAGTTGTAGTCGTGGCGCCGGTGGTCCACCCACGACTCGGGGTTCAGAAAGAGCGCCACATTCTTCTCCTTGAAGACGAGATCGAGCGTGAGGTTGTCTTCCCCCACCGCCACCTCGTCGGCATCGAGGTAGTCGTCCCGCCGGTCTGCGGATACGCCCACGTTGTCCATGTGCGCGCGGATGCCCTCGAGGTAGGCGTCGTAGGCGCGGCTCCGGTCGCCGGCGCGCAGGGCCGCCTCCGCTTCGATGAACTTGACCTCGGCGTAGGTGATCCAGTGGATGGGCGCGTTTTCGGCGGCGTAGTAGCCGGAGGCCTCGATGTGGTTGTACGTGTCCTGGATGCCCAGCCCGTTGCGCACGCCTGCGTAGCCGGGCTCGTCGGTCCCGTCGATGTTGGCCGAGTCGGTGATGGCCGCCTCGAGGCGCGGGTCGAAGACGTCGTAGAGCGTGCCGTCCATTTCCTTGACGAGCTGCTCGGAGAGGATCCCGCCGAGGATGCCGCCTTCCTGGTCGAGGTACACGAGATGCCAGGGGTTCAGGTCGTCGTCGTTGGCGTAGTCCATCTGCAGGTCGCCCGCGTTGCTCTGCATCGCATTGTCGACCGCACCGAGCACCGCCTGCGGGTCGTAGGAGGACGTTTTCGAGAGGTGGTTCAGGTACCGCGCCTTGAGCGCCCAGGCCGCACGCCGCCACCGTTCGAGGTCGCCCCCGTAGATGAGGTCGCCGCTGCCCGGGATGCGGGCCGACGTATCGGCCCTCAGGGCGGTGATCGCACTGTCTAAGAGCGACTGCACGTCGCCGTAGACGACCTCCTGCTCGTCGTAGGCCGGCGTCAGGTTCGCGCTTCCGCCGACGGCTTCCTCGCTGGGAATGGCGCCCCACAGGTCCGTCGCCAGGCCGAGGTTGAAGGCTTTGATGATCTGCGCGATGCCCGCGTAGTAGGGAGCGTCCTGCCTGCGCGCCTCCGCGCGCAACGCCTCTACGTCGGAGATCGCGTCGTACACGCCCGACCACGCGTCCCCAATCCGCGCTTCGTAGTGCTGGTCCGTGGAGCTGCCGCTGGGGGAGGCAAGGCTCTGGGTGTAGTAGGCCGTCGTCGCGGCCGCCGGGAATATCGCCTGGTCGGTCGTCGTGTAGATGGCGCTCGGCAGCAGGCCGCCGAGGGACGGGTCCGTCGTTGCGTTCGGGTCGGTGTTGTCGACGAGCAGCCCCTCGTCACACCCGGCAAGGGCAACGCAGGCGAGGGCGAAGGCGAGAAGCGGGAGCGCGCGTTTCATGAAGCGGTTCGGGATAGGCCGGAGTGAGAAAGCCGCGAAAGGAGGCGCGAAGAAGCAGCGCGCGTCAGCTCAGAACCGGAGGTTCAGCGAGAGCGAGTAGCTTTCCACCGCCGGAGTGCGCAGCCCCTGAAAGCCCTGCGTGTTGCTACTGGCGTCGAACTGGCGCGACTCCGGGTCGAAGCCGTCGAAAGGCGACCACAGCAGAATGTTGTTGGCGATCAGCCCGATGGTAGCGCCTCGCAGGAAGGAGGTGCGCTCCACGAGGGACGCCGGCAGGTCGTACGAAAACCGCGCGTTGCGCAGCTTGACGTAGGAGGCGTCCTCGACGAAGTTCTCCGCCACGCGGCGATACACGTCCCGGTAAAAGTCTTGGCCGATGGGCACCTCCTGCGTGTTCTCGGTCCCGTCGGGCAGGACGCCCTCGAAAACTTTCGTCTCGTCGCGGTTTTCGGTGATCGGGAGCGTGCCCTGGGAGGCGTGGAAGGCGGCCACCTGGTTGTACAAGTCGCCTCCGCTTTTCACGTCGATCAAGAAGGAGAGGCCGAAGTCGTAGAGCGAGAAGCTGTTCTCGAGGCTTCCCGACCAGTCCGGCTGCGTATTGCCGATGATCTTGAAGCCCTCCCCGCTGCGCTGCGGGTAGCCGGTCTCCGGGTCGATGACCCGGGGACGGCTCTCGTCGACGATGAAGGAAGATTCGTTGTCCGGGTTCTCGTAGTAGCGGTCGTAGACCGGGCCGTAGAGGTTGCCGTACTCCAGCCCGCGCCGCAGCTGCATCGTGAGGCTGCCCCCGTAGGAAAACGACGACCCGGACAGCGTAATCGACTCGACGCCCTCGCGGATAGAGATTACCTCGTTGTTGTTCTTGGTCCAGTTGACCGTGGCGTCCCACCGAAAGGCGTCCGTCTGAATGGGGGTCGCGCCCAGCGTCAGTTCGATCCCGCGATTGCGGATCTCCCCGGCGTTGGTGACGAACGTGTCGTAGCCGCTGGCCTCCGAGATGGGCACGGGAATGATCTGGTCGCGGCTGCTGGACTGGTACACCGTGGCGTCCAGACGCAGGCGCTCCTCGAAAAAGCGCAGGTCCGTCCCGATTTCGAACGAGACGGTCCTCTCGGGTTTGAGATTGGGGTCGCCCAGCACGTCGTTGCGCGTTTCGAGGGTCTGCCCTTTGAACGGCAGCGACCCGAACGTAATGTTGGTCTCGTACGGGTCGGCGTCTTTGCCGACCTCCGAGGCCGAGAGGCGCACCTTGCCGTAGTCGAAAAACGAGGGCACGCCGAGCACCTCGGTGAAGACGAAGCCGAGGCTGGCCGACGGGTAGAAGAACGAGTTGTTGTCGTCAGGCAGCGTCGAAGACCAGTCGTTGCGCCCGGTCAACGACAGGAACAGGTAGTCCCGGTAGCTGAGGCTCAGGTCCCCGTACACGCCGATCACGCGCCGTTCGGTCTGCGCCTCCGAAGTCGAGACGTTGGCCGTGTTGCTCAGGTCGAAGAAGCGGGGCGTCCCGAGGTCCGTCCCGGTCACGGACACCCGGTCGTAGCTGGAGTCGAAGATGTCGTTTCCGAGAATCAGTTCAGCGTTCAGCCCGTCGAGCCACGCGTCGAACGAGCGCGACGCCGTGAAGCGCAGCGAGGAAGTCAGCTCCCGGTTCGTGATGGTTCCGCGGTCGATCAGCCCCTGCGAAGAAATCGCGTTTTCGTCCTCGCGCACCCCCAGCGGTCCGGGGACGATCTCCTCACGGTTCGACCGATACAGGTCGTTCCCCAGCCGGTAGTCCGCCGTGAACCAGTCGGCCGGCTCGTAGGTGAGGCCGAACGTCCCGATGAACCGGTCGCGGTCTTCGGTCAGGGTGTGGTTTTTGGCCACGAAGGTCGGGTGGTTCAGAAACGGCAGCGGCGAGAATTGCGAGCCGTCCTCGTTTCGGTATTTGCGCGTCACGTCCACGCTCGTCGGGTAGTAGATGAGCTGCCCGAGCTGCGCGTCCACCGGCAGCTTGGTGGCCTGCGTGTTGGCGTACTTCGCTGAGGCGGAGACGCTCAGCGCGTCGGTCACGTCGAGCTGGCCGGAGGCTTTGCTCGAAAGGTTCTGGTCCTGCGCTTCCGGGACGACGCCTTTCTGGTCCTCGTATTTCAGCGAGAGCCGGAACGTGGAGCTTTCCGCCCCGCCCGAAATCGAAAGGGTGTTGCTGAACGTGCGCCCCATCCCGCCCCGGTCGAAGTAGTTCCGGTAGTTATCGTAGAACTGCGCGTTGCTGACCGTGTCGGCCTTCGGCCCCCAGGCGTGAAAGGAGTTGTATCCGAAAAACCCGAACTGCCCGCGCCAGCCGTCCATGAAGGTCGTCTGCTGCGGCGGGTACACGCCCACGCGCTGAAAGCCGAGCTGGCTGGTGTAGTTGACCTGCGTGCGCTCGGCCCTCCCGTCTTTGGTCTCGATGATGATGGCCCCGTTGGCCGCCCGCAGGCCGTAGAGCGCCGCCGCCGAGGACCCCTTCAAGACCGAG
Organism: Bacteroidetes bacterium SW_4_67_19; assembly: GCA_003023275.1. Classification (GTDB taxonomy): domain Bacteria; phylum Bacteroidota; class Rhodothermia; order Rhodothermales; family Salinibacteraceae; genus QS-8-64-10. The sequence goes on along the minus strand of PXTX01000120.1, from coordinate 8,903 downwards.
ACCGACTCGATGTTTTCGGGGTTGACGACCGATCCCCCGTTCTCGAAGGCAAAGCCGCCGGCTTCACGACTGCCCTGAAACGTCTGGTTGCTGATCGGCACCCCGTCCACGATGAAGAGCGGCTGGTTGTCCGCGCCCGGGTCCAGCGAGGTGACTCCGCGCAGCACGATGCGCGTGGACTGGCCCGGGGCGCCGCCCGTGCTGGTAATCTGCGCGCCCGCAACCTGCCCCTGCAGGGCGTCCACCAAGCTCGTCTCCCCGGTTTCGTTGACTTTTTCTCCCTCGATCTCTTGCACCGAGTAGCCGAGCGCGCGCTGCTGGCGCTCCACCCCCAGCGCCGTCACGACCACGTCCTCAAGCTCCCGCACCCTCGGGGAAAGCTGCGCGTCCACTTCGTTCGTGCCCGTCTCCACCTCCACGGAAACGCGCTCGGTCTCGTAGCCCACGAACGAAAACGCCAGCGTCTGCTCCCCGACTGGCACGTCCGCGATCTCGAACTGCCCGCTCGAGCCGGTCGAGCCGCCCTGTTGCGTTCCCACCACCGCGACGTTGACGCCCGGGAGCGGGTCACCGGTGGTCGAATCGGTAACGGTCCCCGCGACGGTGCCCGTCTGCGCCCACGCCCCCCCGACAGGCACGAAAAGCAGCAACGCAAGCGTTGCGAGAAGAAGTCTTTTCGACATGGAACGGCTTGGCCAGTAGAAAGGAGTTGCGAAGGCACGACGACCTCGGAGTGAAAACCACTTTGGGAGTGACACCACTTTAACAGACCGGACGAGCAATTGCAAAAACCCGCCGAGCTACAGGCTACGAACTTCCAACCCGCTCCACAAACCGCGAAATGCGACGCAGCGCCTCTTCGATCTCCTCGCGGCTCGTGGCGTAGGAGCAGCGCACGAAGCCCGCCCCGCTGGGGCCGAAGGCGTCGCCGGGCACGCAGGCGACGTGCTCTTCTTTGAGCAAGCGTTGCGCGAACTCTTCCGACGAAAGGCCCGTCGGGCGAATGTCGGGAAAGCAGTACGGCGCTCGTCGTAGGCCCGGCGCATCTCCTCGACGGCGTCCTGGCTCTCGGTCAGCGCCGCGACGGCCCCGAACTGCGCGATCGTCGGGGCGCTCATGACGATGTACTGGTGCGCCTTGTACAGACCCCCGAACAGCGACTCGGGCGCGCAGGCATAGCCGATGCGCCAGCCGGTCATGGCGTAATTTTTCGAAAAGCCGTTCAGCAGCACGGTGCGCTCCCTCAGCCCCGGTGCGGTGGGGACGGAGACGTGTCCCGTCTCATGCGCGCGACCGTAGGTGAGGCGGTCGTAGATCTCGTCGGAGATCACCAGTAGGTCGTTCTCGATGACGATCTTGGCGATTTCGTTGAGCGTCTCGCGGCGGAGAACCGCCCCGGTGGGGTTGCTGGGGTAGCTCAGAAACAGCACCTTCGAGCGCGGCGTGATGCGCTCGCGGATCGCTTCGGGCGTGACCTCGAAGTGGTGCTCGGCGGAGGTGGGAACGTAGGTGACCTCTGCCCCGGCCAGCTGCGCCAGCGGCCCGTAGCTCACGAAACACGGCTCGGGAATCAGGATTTCGTCGCCGGGATCGAGCAGGGCCAGCATGGTGCACTGCATCGCCTCGCTCACACCGACGGTAATGAGGACCTCGCGGTCGGGATCGTAGTGCAGGCCGTGGCGCCGCTGGAGGTCGGCGGCGATGCCTTCGCGCAAATCGGGGCGGCCCGCGTTGGCCGTGTAGCTGGTCTCCCCGTCTCGCAGCGCGTCGACGCCCGCCTCGATCACCGGCTCGGGCGAGACGAAGTCCGGCTCGCCGATGCCCAGCGAGATGATGTCGTCCATCTCGGCAGCGATTTCGAAAAACCGCCGGATGGCGCTCTCCGGCACGTCGCGGGCGCGCTTCGAGAGGCGCGGGCGTTCCCGCGGCGTCGGCGGCTCCGACGCCGTGGCGGTCTCGGTACGATCGTCGTCGGACGCAGCAGCGGGAGCGTCGGGAGGCATCGGCAAGAGCGGGTGCAGGTGAAAAGAAGGTGACAGATGTTCCGTACCGCTTGCGCGGAGGTCCGGTTTCCCCGCTCACGCAACGGTTTTTCCACTCGCACAAGGGGAGCGCGGCGGCAAAAAACGACGGCACGGCTTGAGAACAGGCACCGCGGGGGTGTATCTTCTCTGGTAGGGCGGCAGACCGCGGACGGCGAGGTTTCACTCCGAGGCGCTTGCCGCTCTTTGGATACCGCACCACGAGAGTACGACACAAGGCCCCGCGCCGTGTCCCTACATTTTCACGGAACGAGCGAGGATACTCCGCCCTCCCCCACACTCCCGCACCCCCCCAACCATGCCCGATTTCTTCCCCAACCACATCGGCGGCGCGTGGGCGAGACGTTCGCGAGCACGAACCCGGCCACGCCGGGCGACACGGTGGGCCGCTTTCCCGCCTCCTCGACCGACGACGCGGCCCGCGCCTGCGAAGCGGCCGCCGAGGCGCAAAGCGACTGGGCCGCCACGCCCGCCCCCCAGCGCGGACAGCACCTGCGCCGCGCCGGCGACCTCTTGACCGAACGCAAGGCCGACATCGCCCGCGAGATGACGCGCGAGATGGGCAAGCCCTTCTTCGAGACCAAAGGCGACGTGCAGGAAGCCATCGACACCGCCTACTACACCGCCTCCGAGACGCGCCGCCTCTTCGGCAAGACCGTCCCGAGCGAGCTGCCGGACAAGTTCAACATGAGCGTGCGCCGGCCCGTGGGCGTGTGCGCGATGATTACCGCCTGGAACTTTCCCGTCGCGGTGCCCTCGTGGAAAATCTTTCCCGCTCTCGCCGCCGGCAACACCGTCATTTTCAAGCCCAGCGAGGAAGCGCCCCGCAGCGGGATGCTCTTCATCGAGTGCCTCCTCGACGCGGACCTGCCCGCCGGCGTCTTGAACCTCGTGCAGGGCGGCGGCGAAGCGGGCCAGGCGCTCGTCGAGCATCCGGCGGTGGACGCGGTGTCTTTCACCGGCTCGACGGAAACGGGCACCCAGATTGCCACCTCCTGCGCGCAGAACCATAAGCGCTGCGCCCTGGAGATGGGCGGCAAAAACCCGATGATCGTCATGGACGACGCCGACCTCGGCCTCGCGCTCGAAGGGGTCGTCTGGGGCGCCTTCGGCACGACGGGCCTTGCCAGAACGGCGTGCACGACGAGTTGGTGAAACGCATACGGGAGGAAGCCGAAAGTATGACGCTGGGCGACGGCAACGACGACGACACCGACATGGGACCGCTCATCAACGCCGCCGCGCTCGAGAAAGTCAGCGGCTACATCGACGTGGGCACCGGCGAAGACGGCGCGACGCTCGCCTTCGGCGGGTCCCAGGCGCTCTCGGACCACGGCGCGCTGAACGGCGATGCGACGGAAGACGGCTTTTTCTTTCCGCCCACGGCCTTCACGGGCGTGAAGCCGGAGATGCGCATCGCGCAGGAGGAAATCTTCGGTCCCGTGCTGGCGGTTTTCGAAGTGGACGATTATGAAGAGGCCGTCCGCGTGGCCAACGACTCGCGCTACGGCCTCTCCTCCTCGATCTACACGCAAGACGTGAACCGCGCGTTCAAGGCGATGGACGACCTCGAAGCCGGCATCACCTACGTCAACGGCCCCACCATCGGCGCGGAGGCGCACATGCCCTTCGGCGGCGTCAAGCAGACGGGCAACGGCCGCCGCGACGGAGGCTGGGAAGTCTTCGACTTCTACACCGAGACGAAAACCTGCTACATCGACTACTCCGGCCAACTGCAGAAGGCGCAGATGGATACCGAAGAGGTATAGTGCAGGGTCCGTGCGGGCGACTTTTCGCTCGACCTCGACGACGCCCCCGACCTGCTCGCCGACGTGACCCAGAAGGGCCCCCCGCGATCGCGCCTCCGCTCCCCCCTCTCGTTGACGTTTCCCCCTCCCGATGTCCTCCGAGCGCTCCGATGCGCCCGTCGAAGATCTCAAACGCTTCCTGGCGCACCACCACGGCATCGCCCTGCATGACGTAACCATTCGCGGCATCGTGCCGGGCGAACAGCCCGACGACTATGCTCGGCTCGTGCAGAACGCCATGCAACGGGCGTGGCGCGAACGCGGGAATCGCCCGCTGCCCCCGGGCTACGACGGCCCGTGAAACGACACGACAAGGGGGAGGCGATTCGGCGTGGGAATGGCCGTGCTGGGCTGGCACGTCTACGAAGGCTACGCCGAGGCCTCCCGATCCGTTCTTGCTCCGCCGCCCCCTGCTTCGCCATGACCGTCGCCGAGGCGCTGGCTCGCACCCTTCGCCGCCAGCAAGTGCAACTCGTGACGGCGGTGCCCGGACACGGCGCCACGCAGGCGTTCGGCGCCTGGCAAACCCAGCGACAGCAACGGCACGGCCAGGCGCCGCCGTTTTCCTTTCACGAGGAAGTGGCCGCCGGCATGGCGCACGGGGCGGCCCTGCGCGGACGCCGCGCGGCGGTGCTGCTCAAAGCCCACGGCTTCCTCAAAGCCGCCAACGCCGTGGCCGACCAGCTCGCCGCCGGCACGACCGCCGGGCTCGTCTACGTCGTCTTCGATGACCCCACCGGCGCGCACTCCGACAGCGTGCTCGACGTCGAAGGCCCCGCCCGCCGGCTGGGACTGCACGTCACGCGCCCCGATCCGGAAGCGGCTCTCTCCGCCCTCGTCGAGGCGTTGGCCCACTCCGAAGCGCAGCAGCTCCCCCGGCTCGTCATCCTCCCCGCCGGCCTCGTCGACGACCCGGCCCCGCCCGTTCCCGAACGCTCCCTGAACGCTCCGCCCGCGTATCAGCGCGACGTGGCCCGCCACGTGTGCTGCCCGCTCTTTGCCGACTACCAGCACGCGGTGTTCCGGGCGCGCAACGAAGGCCGCGCCCCCGACGCCGTCGAGCGCCCGGCGCTCCCGCGCGTGCCGGACGACCTCCCCGACGACCACCGCCCGATGGCCGAACGATACGTCCCGCTGTTCGACGCCTTTTCGGGGGTGGACCGCGCCGTCACGGCCGGCGACACGACCGTCGGGACGCTCTTTGCCTTGCCGCCGTACGAGGCGGTGGACGTGTGCACCTACATGGGCGGGAGCCTGCCGATGGCGCTGGGCGCGCTGGCCGCCGGCGTCGCCCCCGCGTGGGCCGTGACGGGCGACTTCGGCTTCGTCGCGGCGGGGCACCTCGCGCTTCTGGAAGCCCAGCAGCGCGCGCTGCCGCTCAAGGTCGTCTTGCTTCACAACGGGCAGGCCGCGGCGACGGGAGGCCAGCCGGTCCCGCTCCCGGCCGTCGAGACGGTGCTCGCCGGGCACGAGGACGCGGTCATTCCGCTCCGCGATCCGTCGGATGCCAGCGCCTGCCGAGCCGCTCTTCGGGAAACCGCCGCCCGGAAGGGACCGGCCATCGTCCACGCCGATTACCCCGACGGGTAGAACGGGAGAGCAGGACGACATTCCCCTTTGAGTTACATTTATTCAAGCCCGGCATACGTTTTGATGCTACCCCAGCGGGGGTTACGCCCTCCAGACCGGACCTCCGGCCTGCAGCGACCGGGAGGCCCCATTCGGAACGAGGATTGATCTTGACGACGGTTCCCTGACGAGCGCGCGCAACGCGTGCTCGGCTTCCTCCTTTTTACTGCTTATCTCTTTCATGTTGCCGTCGCGCCTCTACGCCCCGCTTCTTTTCATTCTCCTTCTGGCGTTCCTGCCCGGGTGTGACTGGACCGTCCAGATCGGCGACCCCGGCACGGCGGGCCCGCTCGGGGACGCGATTGACAACCCCGGCGACTGGACCTGGGTGCCCGTCGAAGGCGCGCGGTGCCGCGACGGCTCGGAAACCGGCTTCGGCGCGCGCCTCCAGGAGCGGAGCCGCGAGCTACTGATCTACCTCGAAGGCGGCAGCGCCTGCTTCAACGAAGCGACCTGCCGAAACAACCAGGACAACTTCGGGCGCTTCGTTTTCGAAGGCGTCATCGGCGTGCGCGGCGACAAGGGCATTTTTGCGTCGCGCAACGAAAACCCCTTCGCCGGCTGGAATACGGCCTACGTCCCCTACTGCACCGGCGACGTGCACGCCGGCAGCGCCCCCGACGTGCAGGTCGAAGGCGTGGATGCCGACTCCAACGGCACGACCGACACGCAGCAGTTCGTCGGGCACCTCAACGTCGAGCGCTACCTCGACATCCTCGCCGAACGGTACGCTGACAGCCTCGATCACGTCGTCCTGACCGGCTCGAGCGCCGGCGGCTTTGGCACGCTCGTCAACTACGAAGCGGTGCGGGCGGCCTTCCCCGACGCCCGCGTCACCCTGCTCAACGACAGCGGCCCGCCCGTCGCCTCCGACGACGTGCTCACGCCCGCCCTGGAAGCGCACTGGGTCGACCTCTGGAACATCGAGTCGTCCCTCTCTGCGGAAGCAAGCGCGGCGATGCAACGCGGGGGCCTCTCGGCCATCTACGCCAGCCACTCCGACCGCTACCCCGACCAGACCTTCGGCCTGCTCTCCTACCTCGAAGACGGCACCATTCGCAACTTCTACGGCTACCGACACCCCGACTGTGACGCGCCGGACGGATGCGTGTCCGGGAACGCCTACGCGCAGGCCCTCGGCGACGTGCGCGAGCAAGAAGCGCCCGCCTGGGGCACCTACTACGCCGAAGGCACCGACCATACGTTCCTCGTGCGTGATCGCTTCTACGACGTCACCGTCGCCGGCACTCCGCTGACGGACTGGACGCGCGAGCTGGTCACGGACGGCAACGCGCAAGACGTGGCTCCATGACGACGCGGGGCACGCGAGAACGGGAGCAGGGGAAACGCTCTCCCGCACCGTGAGCCCCCTGACTGACATGCATCAGCATTCCCCCGTCCCCCCGACAACGGTTTCCGTACGTATGACGCCTTCCGTGTTTTCAACGTGCCCTCGCCCGGTCTATGCCGTCATGCAAGCAGACCCGCGGGCGCTTTTTCCCGCCGCTTTCCTCGCGGTTCTGCTCGCCGCCGCATCTCCGGCGCGTGCGCAGACGCAGACGTCTTCGTTCGGCAGCACCCTCGAAGCAGTGGGCGAAGAATACGCCCGGCTGTACGCCCAGCCCGTCGTCGATGCGGTGGGCGCCAACCTCAACAGTGGGTTTTTCTACGACGCCGGCGTCGAACAAAACGGGCTGGTGCCCGGCGTAAACCTGTACGTCGGCGTCAAAGCGTTCGCCACCTCGGTGCCCGACTCCGACCGCTCTCTGAGCCTGCGCTACTCGGTCCGCGAGTCCATCACGCTCGACCGGCGCAACGCAAACGGGGAACTCACGCGATGCACCTCTCGCGGCAAGGTCATGTACACCATCGACGACGCCCCGACGGCGTTCGGCTCCGACGAGGCAGGCGAGATTCGGGCCAACAACGGGAACTCCGTCACCTTCCAGTGCAACGACGGAACGGAAGTGACGCGCGACGGCGTGTCGCAAGACCTCCTGCCCGGCCTCAACATGGGCACGGCGCCGCTGGCGGTACCGCAGGTTGGCGTGGGTCTTCCCTACACCGGCACACGGCTTTCGCTCCGCCTGATCCCGAACCTCCGCTACCGCGATTACGGCACGATCGAGTTTTTCGGCGGCGGAGTGCGCCAGGAAATCACGCGCTTCCTGCCGATGCTTCCCCTTGACCTCTCGGCCCACCTCTTCTACCAGTCGATTTCGGTCGAGGAAGAAATCCTGGGCGCGGAAGGCACCGAGTTTGTGAGCGCCTCGACGTGGGCCGGCGGCCTGTCGGCCAGCAAGACGCTCTCGGTCGTCACCTTCTACGGCGGGCTTCAGTTCGAGCGCACGAACGCGAACCTCAACTACACCTTCGTCCCCGGCGCCGGCCTGGAAGCGCGCACCATCGACCTCGACTTCTCGGGCGCGAACTCCTTTCGCGTGCTCGCCGGCGCGTCGCTCGGCCTCGGCCCGGTCGTGCTGAACGTGGACGTCAGCCAGGGGCAGCGGAGCGTGCTCTCCGCCGGCCTCGGCTTCCAGTTGTGAGCCGGGGCGCGGCGGAAACGGACCCTCACGGCAGCAGGTCGGCCACCGGCACGTCGTCGTCGGTCTCCGGCGGCGTGATTGGAGCAGGCGGACGTAGCGTCTCCTCGTCATCGTAGTCCTCCCCCGAAGGCGCGCGGTACACTTCGACGCGCTCCTCCGCGAGGTTGACGATCCAGTACTCGGGAATGCCGGCGCGGGCGTAGACGCGACGCTTGCGCGTGCGGTCGTACTCGAGACTCGTGTCGCTGACCTCGACCACCAGCAGCGCTGTCGTAGGGTGCTCGTCGAGGTAGTCCATGTGCGCACCGCGGACGACCGCCAGATCAGGCTCCGGTTCTGATCGCCCGCCGAGCGCCAACGGCATCTGAACGCGAATGACGCACTCCTGCGTTCGGTAAAACGCGCGCAAGGTGTCGCCGAGATGACCTGCGATGGCGGAATGACGGCTTCCTTGTGGCATTTGGGTGACGATTTCTCCTTCCAGAAGCTCGCAGTGGTCGGACGGGCCGAGGATGCCCGCCTCGATCATGCGGTCGTACTCCGCGCGCGTCCAGCGGCGCAGCGTTGGAGCTGACGGCGGCGGTTGCGTTTGCGTAGGCATGGGCGCTCGTCGGGAACGGAGTGTGTTGGAAGCGTCAGTTTCTCGTAGATTTGTACGAGGTGGCCTCAAGCCGTTTCGGAGTACGTCCAAACAGCAACGAGCGGCCTCCTCGGGGAAAAGCCGCCCGCGCTGCTCTCGTTGCTACGTGGGCCGGGAGCGTCAGCGCTCGTCGAGCGCCGCGCGGATGTCCTCGGCGTAAGAGTCGCCGATGCCGTCGATTGCGCTGAGGTCGTCGTAGGCCGCCAGCTCGTCGAAGGTCGTCACGCCGGCGTTTTCG
>PXTX01000119.1 GCA_003023275.1 Bacteroidetes bacterium SW_4_67_19 | reverse complement strand
GGCCATCCTCCGCCAGAAGCGTCCAAAGATGAAACGGCAGGTAAGCGTACAGGTCACTCCGTCCCGGCAGGCGCACTTCCTCGCCGGCCAGTGCCTCGATGCGCTCGTTGACGCGCTCGATGGTCGGGTTGGCTTCTTCCACGTCCTCGAACTGTACGAACGGTAGGTTCGAGACAATACAGTCGGCTGGTGGTAGCGGCTTCTGAATTTCGTCTCCACTGCTGGGATCGTGGAAGGTGACCTCGCTCTCGACCTCCAAGTCCAGTACGTCGTTCTGAAAGACGTGCAGCGGCGCGCCCATGTGCTCGGGTCGTGCGAGCGCCAGCGTGGCCGCCTGCAGCGGAAAAGTGAACTTGTCGCTCGCCCAGACGGTGTCCAGCGCCTCGCGTGCGGGCTGGCCGGCGTCGCGTTTCTCGGCGTAGGCCGCCGCCGGGATCGTGCCCGTGCCGCAGCACGGGTCGAAGACGACACCTGTGCGGTCGCGGGCTGCCACGCGCACGAGTAGCCGCGCCAGCGGCGGCGGCGTGGTAAACTGGCCGGCGGCCTTGCGCTTGGCGGCGGAGACGGTATTGCGGAGCAGACCCTGCCGCGCCTCTGCGCCTACGGATTGAAGATCCACCTCCGAGAGAAAGCCGTTGACCTGTGCGATCTGCGACCACGGACGGCCCGCCATGCGGTCTTCCCCGAGCTGTGCGCGGAAGATGTTCAGAAAATTGCAGGCTTGCGATATGCTTTCGAAGGCGTCCTGCACGTCGGCGGCGGTGGCGCCCTCGGGCAGGCTTTCGACGCTCCGCGCATCGGCACAGGCGGTTTTCAGGACGTGCGCGAAGACGAATTTGCTGATCCAGCCCGTCAGCGAGCGGCGCGCCAGCACGTCCAGTTTTTCTTCCCCTGCGTGCTCTTCTTCGACGTGGCTCCACCAGAGATCGACTTTCGCTTGAAAGCGATTATCGCGCCGTGCAGCTTCTTGAAGCTGTTCGGCGGTGCGCGGCACGTTTGCAAAAAGCGCCTCGATGAGCGCGCGTTCGGAGAAGGCGTCTACCAGCGTCCGGTCGCGTAGGACCCCCTCGCCCAGTAGGCGGTCTACGTCCTGCAAGATCCTCTCCGCCAGCGCCTTCCAGTCGTCACGACGGTCGGCTACACGCCCACGCTCCTCGGCTGGACCGCCGGGCAGCGCCCAGCTTTTCTCCTCCCAGCCCTGCAAGATTGCCTGTCCGGCCTCGTCGCCGAAGAGGAGCACGTCGGGAAAGAGCAGCCCCTCGTCGTCGCGGATGGTGTGCTCCCCGCCGGCTCGTTTGACGTTCAGTCGCTGCTCGTCGGCGAGCCGGTTCAAGTGCGCGATGAGGTCGGCGGCCCAGCTTCGCTCGTTGTAGATGGCGGGCATTTTGAAGGGGCGTTTCGCGTGGAACGGCTGCGTCGGAGCGTTGCTGCCGGGGCGTTACGACCACGCTTCCCCGCGCACCTCGCGGACCTGCATGTCTTGAAATAAGCTCGGCGTCCGGTCTTCTTCCGGCGTCGCTTCTTCGGGAGCACCGTCGCCGCGCACTTCGCCGGGGTCCTCGCCGCTCCGCACCAGTCGCCGGCGCGCTCGGTCGAGGCGGCGGTGCGCCACGTCGAGGCAGTCGAGGTCTTCACTCTTGAAGCGTTCGAGGTCGTCGTTCTTCTCGATGCCGACGAACGGGCGCCCTTCCATCAGCGCCGCGACCAGAAAGCTCCCGCTCCCGAAGGCGTTGTCGAGCACGACGTCGCCGGGGTTGGTAAAGGTGCGCACCAGGTAGCGCCCCAGTGCGACGGGCTTCTGCGTGGGGTGCCACACCTCGCCGGGTTCGCTCTCAGCCGTCTTGAAGTAGACGATATCCGTCGGGTAGCGCCCACCCTCAGACTTGACGTGCGCCGGGTCGAAGTCGCCGTAGCTGCCGGTGAGCTGGTCTTTGCGCACGCCCTTGTCGTAGGCGTCGCCCTCGCTCATCTGCGGGTTGTACGTGGGCGCCTTCTGGTAGAAGACGCAGATGTCCTCGTGCTTGCGAAGCGGCTGCCGCTTGGCGTTGAGGAAGTTGGTTGCCTTCGACTTCTCCCAGACGATCTTGTACTTGAAGTGCTCGGGGCGGCTCATGATGAGACGCGCCGTAAACAAGCCCTGCGCGGTGAGCACGATAGCGGCGCGCTCTTTGGCGACGCGCAGGTACTCGGTCCAGAGGCCCCCAAGCGGGATGAGGCTGTCCCAGCCGTTGCGCGTGGTGCCGTAGGGCAGGTCGCAGAGGACCATGTCCACCGAGTCCGTCGGCAACTCCGGCAGCACGTCGAGGCAGTCGCCTTCGATGAGGCGGTTTTCGAAGTCGTCGAGCATGTGTGCTGGTGGATGGTGGATCGTAGATGGTGGGATGGTTTTCGTTCAGCAGCCGCCTCGCCAGAGGAAACCCATCTACCATTCACAAGAGGTCTTCCAGCGCCTCACGGTCGTGCGCGCTGAGGTCGCCTCCTTCGAGTTCTTCGAGCAGGTGCCCCATCTTTTCGCGCTTGGTTTCGAGGTAAGACCGGTTCACGTCGTTGGGGTCCATTTCGAGGGGGACGCGCTCGGCGATTTCGAGGCCGTAGCCGGCGAGGCCCACGTACTTGCGGGGGTTGTTGGTCATCAAGCGCATCCGGCGGATCCCGAGGTCGCGCAGGATCTGGCAACCGATGCCGTAGTCGCGGTCGTCCATGCCGAAGCCCAGCGCCTCGTTGGCCTCGACGGTGTCCATGTCTTCCTCTTGCTGGAGCTTGTAGGCGCGCAGCTTGTTGAGGAGGCCGATGCCGCGCCCCTCCTGCTTCATGTAGAGCAGCAGCCCGGAGCCCTCCGCTTCGATCTTGGAGAGCGCCGCCCCCAGCTGCTCGCCGCAGTCGCAGCGCTTCGACCCGAAGAGGTCGCCGGTGACGCACTGGGAGTGCACGCGCGTCAGGACCGGCTCGTCCTCGCGCCACTCGTCGTAGCCTTTGGTGAGCGCGAGGTGCACGTCGCCGGTCAGTTGCTCTTTGTAGGCGTGCAGCTCGAAGGTGCCGTAGGCGGTCGGCAGGTCCACCGTCACGGCGCGCTCCACGAGGCGCTCGTTGCGCATCCGGTAGGCGATCAGCGCCTCGATGGTGACGATGCGCATGTCCAGCCGGTCGGCCAGCTCGACGAGCTCAGGGCCGCGTGCCATCGTGCCGTCCTCGCTCATGATTTCGATTAGGACGCCGGCGCGCTCGTGGCCGGCCAGCTCCGCGAGGTCGACGGCCGCCTCGGTGTGCCCGGCGCGGCGGAGGACGCCGCCGGTCTGCGCCCGCAGCGGAAAGACGTGGCCGGGACGCCCGAAGTCGGTCGCCGTCGCCGCGGGGTCGGCGAGGGCGCGGATGGTGCGCGCGCGATCCGAGGCACTGATGCCGGTGGAGGTGCCCCGGTGGTAGTCGACCGAGACGGTGAAGGGCGTGTCGTAGAGGGCGGAGTTTTCGTCCACCATCGGCCCCAGGTCGAGGGCGGCGGCGCGATCGCGGGTGATCGGGGCGCAGATGAGGCCGCGCCCTTCTTTGGTCATGAAGTTGATTTGCTCGGCCGTGACGGCCCCGGCGGCGCCCACGAAGTCGCCCTCATTTTCGCGGTCTTCGTCGTCGACGACGATGACGAGGCGCCCGTCGCGCAGGTCGGCAATCGCATCTTCGATGGGGTCGAAGGCGTCGGGGTCGAGCGCGTCGCGGCCTGGGGCGCCGTCCGTTTGCGCGGGCGTGCCGGGGGCGCTTGCGCCATTGCTTGCGTCATTGGAAGCAGGGTCGTTCATAAAAAGGCCTCGGTCGGGAGGGGAACAGCGATGCCCCTCACGCTCTCGGCGCAAGAGGCAGGGCTTGTACCGCATGTCCCGGAGAGGGGTTCGCCTTTCTGGTGTGGAGGGATGGACGTTTGGAGGGGGGAACATCCACGTAGAACGTCCACGTACCTTCCTCCACACGTACAAACGTGCACACGTACATACAAACGTGCACACGTACAAACGTAACCGCCTACTTGTCGTCCGGCGACACGCCGTTGACGGAGGCGATGGCGTCTTTGTCGAAGCGGATGCGCGTCTCCGAGCCCACGTCGGCGAGGATGCTGTCGTCCTCGACTTTGGTAATGGAGCCGTGCATCCCCCCGATGGTGACGATCTGGTCGCCTTCCTCGACGTCGTTGACCATCTCTTGGCGCTCTTGCTCGCGCTGTCGTTGCGGGCGGATGATGAGGAAGTAGAAGACGGCCCCGATCAGGACGAGCGGGAGCAGAAACCCGAGAAGGCCGCCTCCCTCTCCTCCGAAAAACTGGGCGGCGAGCGGAAGCGCAAAACGAGCGAGCAAAAGCATGGTCGGCGCGGGTGAAAGTCAGCGAGGCGGAAGCCGGCGTGCCGGGAAGCGAGCGGATCGGGGCGGTGCGCTCGGGCGGGGGGCCTGGTCAAGCGACCCATATCGCGCCGCTACAACCTCCTACCGCTGCTGCCTTCCGGCCCTGACGGAGTTCAGAGGGAGCTGGCCGTATGGGACTTGCCCTTTGCCTGGTGCGAAAGAAGGAATCGACACTGGAGCGCCAAGTGCTGCCAGGACCTCTTTCGCGGAAAGTCTCATGTTGGATCCGCTCGTAACTGAAGGGCGCACGGGGAGTTCCTCGGTTTCGGGGCGGGGGCTGTTAAAAACCCGTGCTCTTCGGTTACGGCCCTTCCTGGGGAGGGCGTACGGGGGCCCGGGGAGAGACAGGCTGGGGCGGGAGCGGCTCCAGTTTTTCTGTGCTCTGGTAGAGCGCGATGACCTGGCCGACGGTCAGGTTGCTGTCGAGCCACCCTCCGAGTGTGTTTGGCGTATTGGCCTTCTCCAGGGAGTCGCGCCGGATGCCGCGGTTGACGTAGTCTTGGAGGATGCGTTGCTCCGCATCGGTGAGCGTTTCGAGGCGTGGGTCCCTGAGGGTCGCCGGCGTGAGCATCTCGTTGCGAATGTCGGCCGTGTCGGGCGGCGACTGCGACGCGACGGTGAGGGTGTCCGCGTCGGTTCCGTTGCTTCCGCCGTCGCCGCAGGCGGCGAGCGCAAGCGCAATGAGCACGGCAGGAAGCAGGCGGCGCATCGAGGCTGCGGGCGAGGGGGCTCGTGACGGACGGGATGAGATGTTTGGATGATGCAAGGTGCTCCTTGCGAAGCGCTTACCCCGCGGGCCGAGCCGCGCTGCTACTTGACCAGCGTGGCCTTGCGGGTCGCCTGAAAGGATTTTCGGTTGTCGTTCCGCTCCGGTCGCGCTGGACGAGCCGGAAGACATGACGGCCGTAACCGGGGTTATCGGCGCGATGGGTGTAGCTGATCGGCCCGGTCGAGGTTCCGCCTTCGGCCCGGCTTTCGACGAAGGCGACGCGCGTCCATTGATCCGCTCCTTCCTTGTTTCTTTCTTTTTGTGCGGTAGGGCGTTTTCTTGGGAAGAGCAGGCCCCCCTGCCGCCGCTCGCTCCCCGTTTGCGTTCATTTAGTGAGGCCATGATGTCGTCCAGAAGTGCTCGATGTGTACAAGCGTGGCTTTTAACTCTGCTCTTGCTGGCCGGAGGCGCCGGCGGGCACCGGGCCGCTGCGCAAGAGCCGGCAGCACAACCAGAGGCGCGACCCAACATCGTTATCCTTTTCGCCGACGACCTCGGCTGGGGGGACCTTTCCAGCTACGGCCATCCGGCCATCGAGACGCCGAACCTCGACCGTCTGGCCGCGCAGGGCGCGCGGTTCACCTCGTTCTACACCGCGCCGGTGTGCGTCCCCTCGCGCACGCAACTCTTGACCGGGCGCTACATGTCGCGCATGGACTTCCAGGGCGGCACCGGCGCAGACGGGGAGGGCCGCCTTCCGCCGAGTGAGCGCACGCTCGCGGAGGTGCTCGAAGGCGCCGGATACAGCACGCACATGCTGGGCAAATGGCACCTCGGCTATCAGAAGGAGGCCTATTTGCCCACGAATCGCGGCTTCGACACGTGGTACGGAATGCCCTACTCCAACGACTACAAAAAACCCTGGGTGCAGACCGAGGAGCCGCTGGCGATGTACCAGGGCACGGCCGATGGAGAGACCGAGATCATCGACCGCGACATCGACCAGAGCCGTCTGACGACCGGCTACACCCGGCGCGCCGTCGAGCGCATCCAGCAGGAAAGCGGAAAGGCGGGCGAGCCGTTTTTCCTGTACCTGGCCTACAACATGCCGCACCTGCCGATTCACACCGCCGAGCGCTTCCGGGGCCGGTCGGGGGCGGGCCGTTACGCCGACGTGGTCGAGACGATTGACTGGAGCGTCGGGCAAGTCATGCAAGCCCTTGAAAAGCAAGGCGTTGCCGGCCGCACCATCGTGGTGTTCGCCTCCGACAACGGCCCGTGGCTGGACTTGCCCGACCGGATGCTCCAGGGGGGCAACAAGCCCTGGCATCAGGGCACGACCGGGCCGCTGCGCGGCTCGAAGCAAAGCACCTACGAGGGCGGCACGCGCGTGCCGGCGATTCTTCGCTGGCCCGGCCGCGTGGAGGCGGCCGGCGCCGGGCGGCCCGAGCGCGAGATGGACGGAAAGAACCTCCTGCCGTGGCTCACTGGCGAGGAGGCGCAGTCGCCGCGGGAGCAGTACGCCTACGTCTACGGCGGCGAACTTCAGGCGATGCGAGTGGGGCCGTGGAAGCTGCGCCTGGCCGGAGAGGAGCCGCAGCTGTTTCACCTCGAAACCGACCCGGCCGCGCGCTGGAACCGCGCCGAGGCGCACCCCGAGCGCGTGGAGCGCATGCGCCGCCGGATGCAGCGCTACGCCGAGCGCATTGGGGCGAACGTGCCCGAGGCGCCGCGGGGAGAGGGGAGGTGAGAGCGTGGGGGAGCGGGGGCGTCGGAGCGCGAGATGAGGGGGTGTGGATGGTAGATGGTGCTCATTTGGCAGTCGCGTTGCCGACCGACGTACGATCTACCATCCACAATCCAGCGAGCGAAGCGAGCAACGCTCACTCGATCCGCGGGCGCACCGGCCAGAGCGCCAGCGGCTGGGCGTGCATCTGGCGGAGGCGGCGCAGCTCGCGCGCGTTTCGCAGCAGCGCGCCTTCGGCCTTCGGGAAATCCGCCTGCGCGTAGGCGGCGGCCATCGCCACGGTCGTGTCCAGGCCGCCCAGGGCGTCCACCAGTTCCTGCGCCTCGGCGGCCTGCCCCGTCCACACGCGCCCCTGCCCAATGGAGTCGACCTCGGCGACGGTCATGCCGCGCCCCTCGGCCACGTGCTTCAAAAACGTCTGGTACGTGTCCGAGATGTAGCGCTGCCAGAGCTGGCGCTCCTCGTCAGGGATCGGCTCGGTGGTGAAGTTGCTGAAGTCGGCGTACGGGCTGGTCAGCACCTTATCGAAGGTGATTCCCAGCCGGTCATTGAGCATTTCCTGCCCGTTAAAGAGCACGGCGAAGACGCCGATGGAGCCGGTCAGGGTCAGCGGGTCGGCCACGATGGTGTCGGCGGGGGCGCTCAGCCAGTACCCCCCGCTGGCGGCGAGGTTGCTCATCGAGACGAGCACCGGCATCTGCTGGGCCGTCAGCTTCAGCTCGTGGCGCATTGCCTCCGACGGGGCCACCTGCCCGCCCGGCGAGTTGACGCGCACCACCACCGCGCGGGTGTCGTCGTCCTCGCGCGCGTCCTGCATCGCCTCGCGGAAGGGGCCCGGCGCCAGCACGTTCGGGCCGCCGCCCAGCTCTTCGGGTTCTTCGTTTACGATCCGGCCGGAGCCGTAGACTACGGCGATCTCGCCGGCGTCGCCGTCCGTGTCGAGGCCGGCCTGGGAGGCGGAGGTGCCGGCGTAGGTTTTCAGGCTGATCGGGTCGGGGTGCTCCGCGTCGCCGTTTCCCGCGTCGTCCTCGCCGAAGCGCTGCGCGAGCAGCGTGTCCATTTCGTTTTCATACATGAGCGTATCGGCAAGCCCGGCGGAAACGGCGTCCTCGGCGCTGAATACCGTGCCGTTGTCGGCGAGGGCTTCGAGCGAATCGACCGAGAGGCCGCGGCCGGCCGAGACGGCGCTTTTGAACTCGTCGTTGATCGTCTGGACGATCTCGGTGAGCTGGCGCTCGTTCTGTGCCGAGTAGCTCTCGCGCGTGAACGTCTCGACGGCGCTTTTGAACTCGCCGGCGCGCACGGCGGTCGCTTCGACGCCGATTTTCTGGAGCGCGCCGTTGAAGAACGCGCTTTGCAGCGCGAATCCGTTGAACTCGAAGATGGACTCTGGGGAGACGAACACGCTGTCGGCGGTGCTGGCCAGCAGGTAGTCCGTCTCGGCCATGCCCGTCTCGCCGGTGGTGGCGTAGAGGGGTTTGCCGCTCGCTTTGTAGCGTTCCAGCGCCGTGCGCATTTCCTGAAGCTGCGCCCAGCCGGCGCCGGTGCCTTCGGTCTGGAGGACCACCGCCCGGATGCGGTCGTCGGCGGCGGCCATGCGCAGGCCCTTCCGAAAGTCGAGCAGGTCGTAGCGCGCACCGCCTCCGCCGAAGACCTCGGCCAGCGGGTCGTCGCTGGCGTTTTCCGGCACGGGGCCTTCGAGGCGGATCGTCAAGACCGCTTCGGAGGGCACCGAAGGCTCGCTGTTCGTCGAGGCGGCCAGCGCGAGGATGACGAGAAGGCCGACCACCAGAAGCGCGCCGAGGGCGAGAAGCGCGCCGAGGGCGCTGGCGACGACGTTGGAGAGAAAACGCATGTGCCGGGGTTGGGAGCGTGGGAGTGCGAGAGCGTGGGAGTGTGGGAGTGCGAGAGCGTGGGAGTGCGGGATAGACTCCCCCGTGCACCCGCGCCGCGAGCGAAGCGAAGGGCCTTAACGTCATGCCCTTGCGGTGCAGGTACTCCCGGGGTGCCCCCATGTCCCCCGCTCATTTTTCAGTTTACATATGTTCTCATGCTTCGGTACACCAATTGCCCTTCCGGGGGGCAACACGCAATATGCAGGTACAACACGCGATATGCAACACAGCTGCGCCTTACGCAGTGCGCTGCCTCAAAGATGCGTTCGTCGGCTGAATGGGGCGGGCCTGCGTTTCAAACCTCTGCAAACACGCCTCCCAGAGCGGCTGAAGGCGGCTCCACGTGTGAGCGCGCGGTCGTCGAGTCGAAACCCCCTCCGGCCAGGAGCGGTTCGAAAAACGGCGCTGACGGAACGCTTCCGCCAGTGCCATTTGTCTATTACCTCGCGCCGCACGCTCTGGGTCGACGGTCTCGTTTTTGCAAGGTTTTTCTGCTGCGAAGCATTCCTTCGGAAGCCTTCCTTTGCAGTCAGATCGCACGTTATGAGCACGCACGAAGACGCGAACACTTCTGAAGACCGCACGGGCCCTCGCTGCTTCGATCTGACGGAGCGCGAGCGGACCATTCTGCGGTTCGTCATCGAGCGTTTCATCGAGACGGCCGGGCCTATCGGGTCGCGCACCCTCGCGCGCGAGCATCCCGAGATCGACCTCAGCCCCGCCTCGGTGCGCAATACCATGAGCGACCTCGAGGCGCGCGGCTTCCTCGACCAGCCGCACACCTCGGCCGGGCGCCGGCCCACCGAGCGCGGGTATCGCGCCTTCGTCAACGAACTGATGGAGCAGCCCCGGCTCGCGCCGGCGGAGCAGGAAGCGGTGCGCGCCGTGCTCTCCCGGCACATTGGCGACGTGGATGACCTGCTGCGCGAGAGCACACGCCTGCTGGGGCGCCTGACCGACCTGCTGGGCGTGGTCCTCAGCCCGCGCCTCTCGACGAGCGTGCTGGAGCGGCTGGAACTGGTGCCGCTGGCGGGCGGGCGCTTGATGTTCGTCCTCAGCGTGCGCGGCGGCCTCGTCAAAACACTCGTGCTCGAAGCCGAAGCGGAAGGCGACCTGCATCGCCCCGACCTCGCGCGTATCGTCTCGATCTTGAACGAGCGCCTCAGCGGGCTGACCCTGGCGGAGATTCGCCGCACCTTCCGCGAGCGCACCGGCGACCTGGCGGGCGACCGCACCAGCGACCCTGCCGGCGTGATCCGACTGATGCGTGACGAGGCGGCGCTCCTGTTCAGCGAGCCGGCCGAGGGGCGCCTGCGCCACGGCGGCACGCAGGGCCTGATGGCGCAGCCGGAGTTTCAGGAAGTCGACGACCTGCGCGCCCTCATCGAAATGGTCGAGGATGAGGATCGCGTCGTGCGCCTGCTCGAAGAGGTGACTGACCTTTCGGAGGGGGAAACGCCCGCTGTTGACGACGACGAGGTGCACTGGGCCGACCGCGTGCAGGCCGCCGCTTCTTCCACGGAGCACGCCGGCAGCGCCCTTCCCGGCGATCCATTTGTGAGCATCGGCAGCGAGCACCGCGAGGCCGGCGCGGAGCGTGCCGAGCAGTACTCCGTCGTCACCGCCCACTTCTGGCGCGGCGACGCGGTCGGGGCCGTCGGCGTGCTCGGGCCCACGCGCATGAACTACGGGCGCGCCATGGCCCTCGTCGAAAACACCGCTCGCCTGATGAGCCAGGCCGATGCGTGAGGCGTATGGCGTGATGAAGTCGGCCCGCGTCGCGTTCAACTCCCTCTACGGGCGGAAGCCCTTTCGCAGATGTTGACGCTCGACTCTTCTTTCGACCTCCGTAAACCAGCCGCTTCACGCCTCGCGCGCCGTGAACGAGGTGAACAAGTATTCCCGGGGTGCACACGTATCACGTTTTACTCCTTTCTCGCTAACCTGCTTCGACCCTTGACGAATCCACAGGCCGACCGCGACCAGCAGAGCGCCGACCGCGACCAGCAGAGCGCCGACCGCGACCAGCAGAGCACCGACCCCGCTTCCGACCCCGATGCCGCAACCCCCGACGACGAGCCTGCCGCCGTTGCGCCTGAAGAAGCATCGCCTGAAAAAACACCGCCCGAAGAAGCCGCTGGCGAGCAGGCGGATCCTGCGACCGAGGAGGAAGCCCTCCGCGCCGAACTGGAGGCCGCACGCGCCGAGCACGAAGAGACCAACGAGCGCCTGCTGCGCACCGCCGCCGAGTTGCAAAACGTGCGCCGCCGCGCCGCCAAGGAGCAGCGCCGTCGCGCCACGCAGGCCAAGGCCGCCGCGGTGCGTCCCATGCTCGAGGTGCTCGACGATCTCCAGCGCGCCCTCGCCGCTGCCGACGAGGCGGCCGAGGACGGCGACGGGGACTCCTCCCAGCAGGAGGGCGGAGCGGCCTTCGCCTCCCTCCACAGCGGCGTGCAGATGGTCGAAGACAAGTTCGAGCGCGCCCTGGCGGGGCTGGGCGTCGAGCCTATCGAGGCGGAGGGCCGGCCCTTCGACGAGCGCAAGCACGAGGCCATGATGCAACAGCCCGCCCCCGAAGGCACCGATCCCGGTACCGTGCTGGCGGAGATCCGGCGCGGCTACCGCATGGCCACGGGCGACGCGGACGCGGACGAGGAGCGCATCCTGCGCCACAGCCGCGTGGTCGTCGCGGCCGAGCCGGAGCCGTCCGCTACGGAAGAACAAGACAGCGAAGAACAAGACAGCGAAGAAAACGAACCTGCCGACGAATGACCGTCTCGTAGATCGTCGTTCGTTTTTTCATTGGCCGACGTCACCGTTCGGCCCGAAAAACCTTCAACTTTCAACCTTCAACCAACGAAATGCCCGCCGATTACTACGACGTACTGGACGTCTCGCGCGACGCCTCCGAGGACGAGATCAAAAGCGCGTACCGGAAGAAAGCAATGAAGCACCACCCGGACCGCAACCCGGAAGACCCGGAAGCGGAGAAGAAGTTTAAGCAGGCTGCCGAGGCCTACGAGGTGCTGGGGGACGCCGATCAGCGCCAGCGCTACGACCGCTTCGGCCACGCCGGCGTCAACGGCGGCGGCGCTGGGGGCGGCGGCGGCCGGCGCGGGCGTGGCCAGGCCGGCTTCCGCAACGTGGAGGACATCTTCGATGCCTTCGGCGACATCTTCGGCCAGCAGCGCGGTGGGGGCGGGGCGGCCGGCACCATCTTCGAGGAAATGTTCAACCAGGCGCAGGGGGGCCGGAGTCGGGGCCGGAGCCGGGGTCGCGGGCGCGGGCGCCAGGGCGGCCAGCCGGGGTCGGACCTGCGCGTGACGCTCCCGCTCACGCTCGAAGAAATTGCCGAGGGCGTCGAAAAGCACCTCAAGGTCAAGAAGTTCGTCGAGTGCGACGCCTGCGACAGCACCGGCGGCGAACACGGCGCCGAAGACCTGGTCATGTGCTCCACCTGCGACGGCAACGGCGAGGTGCGCCAGGTCTCGCAGTCGGTCTTTGGGCAGATGGTCAACGTGCAGACGTGCCCCACCTGCGGGGGCGAAGGCCGCCTGGTGGAAAACGAGTGCGCCGAGTGCGGTGGTGAAGGGCGGCGCAAAAAAGAAGAAAGCATCACCGTCAACGTGCCGGCGGGCGCGCTCGAAGGGCACTACCTCACCATTCGCGGCGCGGGCAACGCCGGACGGCGCGGCGGCCCGGCCGGCGACCTGCAAGTCGAGATCAAAGAAAAGGCCCACGAGCACTTCGCCCGCGAGGAACTCGACATTTACTACGACCTGCACCTGTCCTTCCCCGACGCCGCGCTGGGGACGGAGGTGGAGGTGCCCACGCTCAAAGGCCAGGCGCGCCTCCAGGTGGATCCCGGCACGCAGCCCGGCAAGATCCTGCGCATGAAAGAGCGCGGCCTGCCGGACGTCTCCCGGCGCGGCCGCGGCGGCGACCAGATGATCCGGGTGCACGTGTGGACGCCGCAGGAGCTTTCGGAGGAGCAGCGCGAGCAACTCGACGCCTGGCGCGACGACGACGCCTTCGTCCCGAACCCCGACGAGAAGGGCGGCCCGCAAAAATCGTTTTTCCGTAAAGTGAAAGACGTGTTTACGTGAGCGCCGTCGGCGCGACGGCGGACGGCGGATCGCCGGGCCACATAGCATCCCTTCGTTCACGAAAGGTCGTTCACGAAAGGTCGTTCACGAAACGGTAGAGGCACGACAATGACGTGCCCGAGGGGGCGCACGAGCACGCGCCGCCGCTTCCGAACCAAACCGCCCGCCCGCACGGTTTCATCGCCATCGGCCTGCAAACCCAATCGGCGGTGCCCCGATGAACACGGCGACAGAGACCACCGAAAACGTCAACGGGGCGGCGCTGCGCGCGGTGCTGCGGCAGGTGCCTTCCCCCGTGACGGTCGTGACGGCGCGCTCCGACGAGGGCCAGCCGTTCGGCATCACGATTGGGTCGTTCGCCAGCGTGTCGCTGCGCCCGCCGCTCGTGTCGTTCAACGTGTCGGAGGAGGCGCGCATGTACCGCTTGCTTGCGGAGGCAGAGCATTTGGCCGTGCACGTTTTGCGCCGCGAGCAGGCCGCGCTGGCGGCGCGCTTCGCCGATCCGGGCCGCTCCCCGGAGCAGCAGTTTGCGGGCGTGGACTGGCGCGCCGGCGAGCACAGGCTGCCCGTGCTCGATGACGTGCTGGCCGTGCTGTACTGCCGCCTGCACGCGCGCCACCGCGCCGGCGATTCCGACATCGTCGTCGGCCGCGTGACCGGGGCCGAGGACGCCGCCCTCGAAACGGACCCGAAGGGCGTGCCCGCTGCCGATCCGTTGCTGTACCACCAGCGCGGCTACCGCGCGCTCCCAGCCGGCGTGCAGCAAGAGAGCCGGCAAAGCGTTCAGCGAGCGGACGAGGCCGCTTCCGAGAGCGAAAAGCGCTCCGCCAGGTCTGCGCCCGAGACGCCCGCCCCGAAGAGCGCGAAGTCGTAGCGCGCCGGGTCGCGCGGGCAGAGCCGGCGGCAGCGCCGCGTGAGCTGGAGCGCGGCCTTCCAGTCGTTGGACTTGCGCCCCTGGATGAGCCCGAGGCGCCGCGCCGTGCGCCCGCTGTGCGTGTCGAGCGGCACCAGCAGCTGCGCGGGCCGAATGGTTTTCCACTGCCCGAAGTCCACCGGTCCGCCGCGCACCATCCAGCGCAGGTACATCGCCAGGCGCTTGCAGGCGCTGCCGGCCTCGGGCCGCGCCAGGTGCTTGCGCAGGCGCGCCGGCGTCTGCGGGTCGATCTGGAGGAGCGTCTCGCTGAAGCCCTGAATCGCCGGCCCCACGTGCTTTGCCTGCGGCGCCAGGTGGCGCGCGAAAAGGTGCTGCATTGAGCCGTGGCGACGGAGCGCGGCGGAGAGGTTGTTCACCAGCCAGCGCGCATCCACCGGCTGAAAGGTGCGGT
>PXTX01000118.1 GCA_003023275.1 Bacteroidetes bacterium SW_4_67_19 | reverse complement strand
GCTGCTGGGGCACTGCCCGCCGCGCGTGGTGGAGGCGGTGCAAGAGCAGGCCGCTCAGCTCGTCTTCTACTCCAACGCCGCGTACAGCCCGGTGCGCGCCCGCGCCTCTGAGCGCCTGATGCACATGGCCCCCGACGCGATGGCGCAGGCCTTTTTCTGCAACTCCGGCTCCGAAGCCAACGAGACGGCCCTCAAGCTGGCGCGCACGTCCACCGGCAAGAGCGGCCTCGTCGCCATGGAAGGCGGCTTCCACGGACGCACCCTCGGCCCGCTTGCGGCCACGCACGCCGAAAAGTACCGCCGCCCGTACGCCGACATTTTGCCCGAGACGCACTTCGTCCCCTTCGCCGACGCCGGTGCCGTGGCCGAGGCGCTGGAAACAAGCGACGTAGGTGGTGTCATCCTCGAACCCATCCAGAGCATCGCCGGCGTGCGCGAAGCCCCGGCGGACTACCTGCGCGAGGTGCGCGATCTGTGCGACGCCCACGGCGCGAAGCTCATCTTCGACGAGGTGCAGACCGGCGTCGGGCGCACTGGCACCTTCTCGATCAGCCAGCAGCTCGGCGTGACGCCCGACCTCATCACGATGGCCAAGAGCCTCGGCGCGGGCGTACCCGTCAGCACCGTGCTGGTGAATGAGGACATCGCCGCGACCGTCGGCTCCGGCGACCAGGGCTCGACCTTCGGCGGCGGGATGCTGGCGATGGCCGCCCTCGACGCCACGCTGGAAACGATTGAAAAGGAAGAGCTTATGGAGCGCGCCGGCGACCTGTTCGCGCAGATCGACGACGCCCTCTCCTCGCACGAGGCGGTGCGCGACGTGCGCGGGCGCGGTGCGCTGATCGGCGTGCAGCTTCACCACCCCGCCGGGCCGGTGCGCGAGGCGCTCCGCGACGAAGGCGTCCTCGTCGGCGGCGCCAACCCCTCGGACGTGTTGCGCCTCATGCCGCCCTTAACTACTCCGGACCGTGCAGTCGAAGCATTCGCTGATGCCTTCGAGCAGGCGCTCGACAGTGTGCGAGAGGTAGCGTGATGCGTGACACGTGATGCGTGACACGTGATGCGTGACACGTGATGCGTGATGAAGCCGGCCCTCGTTGCTTCCAATGAACCCCTACCGGAATGCCATTCGGAACGGACCAACGATTGAATTCTCGTTCAGCGTACACCAATCAGCAGCCTCACGAATCACGCATCACGCTCGGCAGCCCTTCCGCGCCCAACCAACCCGAAACCCCAAACCCGCAACCCGAAACCGCAAATGCACTCCCTCACCCACTGGCCTGCCGTCTCCGACGACGACTGGAACGCCCTGCGCGAGGCGGCTCGGCGCCACCAGCAGGCCGGCGCGACCTGGACCGACGACGCCCGCGGCCACAGCATCGGGCTCGTCTTCTTCAACCCGTCGCTGCGCACGCGCTGCTCGATGGAACTGGCCGCCCACCAGCTCGGCGCGCACGCCACCACGCTGACCCCCGGCAGCGGGACGTGGGACTTCGCCTGGAACGACGGCGCGGTGATGGACGGCTCCGAGGCCGAGCACGTCCGCGACGCCTTCGGTGTCCTCTCGCGCTACTACGACGCCCTCGGCGTGCGCGTCTTCGCCTCCCTCTCCGACCGCGAGCAAGACGAAAGCGACGCGCTGATTCGGATGGTCGCCGACGCGGCGGATGGGCCCGTCGTCAACCTCGAATCGGCCCGTTACCATCCGTGCCAGGCGCTCGGCGACGCGACCGCGCTGGCCGCGCATTTTGGCAAAGAGGATCTCGGCGGGAAGCGCTTCGTGCTCTCGTGGGCCCCGCACCCCAAGCCGCTCCCGCGCGCCGTGCCGCACTCGGCCCTTCTGATGGCCGCGCGCTGCGGCATGGACGTGACCGTCGCCCGCCCCGACGGCTTCGCCCTCGACGACGGCGTCATGGAGCAGGCGCGCACCTACGCCGACGCACAGGGCGCTTCGCTCACCGAAAGCGCCGACCCGGACGCCGCCTTCTCGGACGCCGAGGTGATCTACGCCAAGTCGTGGGCCGGAAACGCCATTTACGACTCCCCCGGCGCCGAGGCCGACCAGCGCGCCGCCCGCGGCGACTGGAAAATCACCGCCGACCGCATGGCGCGCACCGCTTCGGGCGCGGCCTTCATGCACTGCCTCCCGGTGCGCCGCAACGTCGTAGTCGACGACGCCGTCCTCGACGGCCCCCAGTCGATTCACCTTCCGCAAGCCGAGTGCCGCCTTCACGCGCAGAAGGCCATTCTGGAGCACGTGTTTGCGTGATGAACCCCGGGAGTACTTCCTCGAATCACGTCTCCTCTCGCGAGTAACCGCGCCTGCTTGCAGCAACCCTCGATGACCAATCCCAAGCCCACCATCATCAAAGCCGGCGGGGCCGTGCTCGACGACGCGGGCGCCACCGACGCGCTCTGGCGAGGCGTCGCCCAGCTCCGCGAGGAAGCGCCCGTCGTGCTGGTGCACGGCGGCGGGCGGCAGGCCACGGCGCTCGCGCAGCGAATGGGGCACGACCCCCAGAAGGTGCAGGGGCGCCGCGTGACGACCGACCTGGACCTCGAAGTTGCGCAGTGGGCGCTGCGCGGGGCCTTAAGCACGCGCCTCGTCACCGAAGCCGAGCAGCACGGCGTCCCGGCGGTGGGCCTCTCCGGCGCCGACGGCGGCCTCGTGCGCGTCACCCGGCGTCCGCCGTGGGAGGTAAATGGCGAGACCGTCGACTTCGGCTGGGTCGGCGACGTGGAACGCGTGCACCCCGACGTGCTCAAGGCGCTCCTGGGCGGCGGCTTCACGCCCGTCATCGCCCCGCTCGGCGTCGACGCAGACGGGCAGGTCTACAACGTCAACGCCGACACGGTCGCCTGCGCGCTCGCCTCGGCGCTCGACGCGCAACGCTTGCTCCTGGTCACTGCCGCCGGCGGCGTCGAGGACGCCGGGGGCGCGCGTTTGCCGCGCTGCGACGCGCAGATCTTCGCGGACGGCGTCGACGGCGGCTGGATCCGGGGCGGGATGCGCGTGAAGCTTCACACGGCGCTCGAGGCCGTGTCGGACGGGGTGGGCGAAGCCTTTATCCTTGGCCCCGGCGACCTCGTCACGCGCGATGAAGCCACGCGCGTTGCGTGAGGGGCGGGGCGGCCTTAAATGAATGAGGGGGAGCCAGTCGGTGAGGCGGAGCCATTCTGAAAGGTCAACGTAGAAGCGGTTGCGTCGGTCTTCTCGTTTTCCTGCGACTCCGCCATGGCAAAAAAGAAAGGACACTCCTTCGAGCAGCTGCGCACGGCCTTCCGGCACCAGAACTTCGAGCCGCTCTACTTTTTCTATGGCGAAGAGACCTTCCAGCCGGATCAACTCCAAGATCTGCTGATCGAAGAGGCGTTGACGGAAGCGGAGCGAGAATTCAATCTCGACATCGTCTACGGGGCCGAGGCCGAGGCCGCCCAGGTGCTGGCGCTCTGTGCAGAGTATCCCGTCATGGCGCAGCGCCGCGTCGTGATCGTGCGCGACTTTGACAAGCTCAGCGGCAACCGCGCGTTCAAAAGCTACGCCGAGCAGCCCAATCCGCAGGCGGTGGTGCTGCTGGCCGCCAGCCGCAAGCCCAATCTCTCGGCGCACCCGTACCGCGCGCTCCGCGAGCACGGCGTCTGGGCGCACTTCGAGCCGCTCTACGAAAGCGACGTGCCCGGCTGGATCAAAAAGCGCGCCGAAGCGCAGGGCTACCAGATCGAGCCGCGCGCCGTGCAGCGCCTGGCCGACTACGTGGGCACCGACCTGCGCGCCATCGCCGGCGAAATCGAAAAGCTCATCACGTTCGCCAGTGGGCGGAGCGAGGACGCCGCGGGCTCCGCGCCGGCCCGTCGCATCACCGCCGACGACGTGTTGCACGCCAGCGGCCAGACGCGCGAGTTCAACGTCTTCGAACTTCAGAACGCCATCGGTGAGGGCCGCCCGGCTGACGCCCAGCGCATTGCCGACCGGATGCTCCGCCGGGTTTCCAATGCCAAAAGCGAGGCCATCATGATCGTCTCGGTGCTCAATGCCTTCTTTGCGAAGCTCTGGAAGCTGCCTCCGCCTGCGGAGGCGCGCCGCCTTTCGAATAAAGAGGTCGCCCGGCGCATCGGCGTGAGCCCGTACTTTGCGCGCGAGTACGTCGCCGCGGCCGGGCGCTTCGACCCCGAGGCGCTGGCGCGCGCCTTCTCGGCGCTCCTCGCCGCCGATTACGAGCTCAAGGGCGGCAGCCGCCGCAGCGCCGCGCTGATCATGACGCTTCTGCTGCGCCGCCTCGCCCCGGGCCAGTGAGGGAGGGGGCGGGCGTGCGGGAGAAAAACGGGGCGCAAACTTGACATTGTAAAAGTCAAGACGTCGACTCATTTTTAAAACCGACCACCGACCAACACGATCATGAAGAAAGGGGGTGGGGGCGAAACTTTCTCTTCAGCACAGGCATTACGTACTCGCCAAATCGGGGCGTTACATTTGAGCAGCGGCAGGCGGTTGGCATGTCTCGGCATTCGCGCGGCGGGAGCGCGAACACCTGTTCTCGACTCTCCCTTCTCGACCAACGCGGCGCTGTTATGGCGGAGCGATACGACGATCCCCCTCGTGACGCGAACGTCGGGGGCGCGAATGGCTCGGGCGACGACGGCTCGTACGAGTGGATCGGCGAATGGCTGTGCGAGTACGTCGACGGCACGATGGACCCGTCGATGCAGGCGGTCTTTGAGGAGTACATGGAGGCCAATCCCGAGCTGGCCGATCACGTCGAACGCCTCTGCCGTACGCGCTTGCTGTTGAGCGAATGCGAATGCCGCGAGGAAGCCGCCGAGCGCGTCAAGTCACGCCTGCACCGGGCCAAGCAGGCCGGCCGGCTCGAAGAGGCCAGCCGTGAAATCGAGGAGCAGGTGCGGGAGGCGATGGCAACAAACGCCTCGGCCAGCCCCCAGCCGCCCGGGGAGGGCCCGTCCCGTGAAGACTCGTCCCGTGAAGCGCGAAGGTCTTCGGTGCTCTCCTCGAAAACCAGAACGGTCGCGGCCGTCGCCTCGGCCATGACGCTGATGCTGGGAGTCGGCATGGTGGCGGGGGCTGCGTTCTTTGCGGATGAGTCGAGAACGCTGCCGGCGCCTGCCATGACCCAGGAGCCGGCCGACCGGGCCTCGGACCGTTCGCCGGCTCCGCCGCATCGTCTGCCCGGCAACCGCACGTCCTCGGGCAACCGCGCGTCCTCCAGCGGTCGCATGACGTTCGGCGGGGCGCAGGCGGCAGACTCCTGGACGGCTCCCCCGCTCCCGCTCAAAAAAATGCCCGTCGGCGCCGGGGACAGCGCGCACGCTTCGCACGCTCCGCTTCGGCACACGGTACTGAGCCCGTAATTCTTCGCGTGCGTTCGGCAGTTTCCTGCCCTGGGCAGAACACGCAGTTGACGAGCGCCGCCGTTTTTCGTATATTCGCGTTGCCTGGTATTCGAACTTGCCTACCGGGAGGTCCCCCAGCACGGGTCCTTCCAACACGGGTCCTTAGCTCAGCGGTTTAGAGCGTCCGCCTCACACGCGGAAGGTCGGTGGTTCAAATCCACCAGGACCCACAAAATGAGCCCGTAGGCCCCTGTTATTCAGGGGTTTACGTTCTTAAGGGTACAACATAGGTACAACAATCCTGGGTGGTGGGCAAACATTAAATGACGCTATGCATATAGGTCGCGCGTTCGGTTCTTGCATAGCTGCTTTTCCGTATCGTGATCGAGCAGACCAAGACCTTCCAGTGTCGGCAGTGTCAGAGCGAAAGCATCGTCAAGAACGGCAAGAATGCCTGCGGCAACCAGCAGTACCATTGCAAGGACTGCGGGGCCTACGGCGTGCTCGACCCACAGGAAAAGGGCTATTCTAAAGAAGAGAAGGAACGCATTCTGCGCGCTTACCAAGAGCGCGGATCGATGCGCGGGGTCGAACGCGTCTTCGGAGTCAGCCGCAACACGCTCTCGCGCTGGCTCAAAAAAAAGGACGTGAGCTAAAGCCGCTGGCCGAGACGCTCGCGCCAGTCCGCGAAGGCGACGCGGGGCTCGAACTCGACGAAGCATGGAGCTTTGTAGGGCATGGAGCTTTGTAGGCGAGAAAGACAACAAGCGATGGCTTCCGGCGGCGCTCTGCCGTCGAACGGGGCAAGTCGTGGCCTTTGCCATCGGCGACCGCAGCTCCGACACCTGCGCGAAGCTGTGGAAGAAGATTCCCGAGAGCTACCGCCGCGAGTGCCAGAGCTTCTCGAACTTTTGGGACGCCTACGGCGAGGTGTTCGCAGAGAAAACCCATCAGCAGGTAGATAAAAAGAGCGGGGCGACCTCGCACATGGAACGCTTCTATTGCACGCTCCGCCAAAGGCTCGCGCGATACGTTCGAAAGACTCTCTCGTTTTCGAAGTCGGAGCGGATGCATCACTTGGTCACGCGTTGGTTTATCGGCACCTACAACCAGCAGTTTTCACTTAGCGATTAGCCACTACCCTGCGCGCGTCCATTCCCCCGGCATCACCGGGAAAATCTCGGGGAGGATTTCCGACTGGCGCATCATCTCGGCGACGACGGGTACCATGTCTTCGATGACATCGCGGCGCCGCTCCCCCTCGCGCCCGAACGCGAGCAGCTGTATCTCGGACGGGCGCTTCTTCCAGCTTACCGGCGTGTACGCAATGACGTGGCGCACCGAAGCGGGCGAGCGCCGGCGAAACGACACGACGGCCGCATCGAAAAAGTGCGCAACGTCGCTGGATTGCCGCTCCGGCACGCGGCGCGCCAAGGCGTCGTAACCGGCAACCGACGCCGGCGACACCTGCGCGGAACGGCCGTCTTTTTTCGAAGCCGCCTCGATCATCGTGCTCGTCGGGTTGGTTGAGGACGCTTACTGTTACCGGACTGCGCTGAATGGAGTTTCCAACCCGCAGCCCATGCCCTTGCTTGAAGCGGTCGCTTCGCACACGAGTACCCCGTGGAGGGAAGGGCACAGATGCGAAGAGCCGCTCTCGTCAGACGGGCAGGGAATGCTCGATGCTCTGGAGCATCGTCTGCACCTCGCGCGTTCCCGCGACGGTGTCCATGTGCTCCAGCGGGCGTTCGCCCCCGAGCAGGCTATGCGGCTCGCGGAGCCAGCGCCGCGCTTGCTCCTCGTCGTCGAAGG
>PXTX01000117.1 GCA_003023275.1 Bacteroidetes bacterium SW_4_67_19 | reverse complement strand
ACCCTCCGCCTTCCCGGCGCGTCCAGCATTTTCTAGTGGGCGGGTGGTCTGCCGCCGCCGCTGGCCGGAGGTCGAAGCGTATTCATTGACCTCTCCGGCGCACGCGCAGTAACCGGTGGCATAATACGCGCTGCCGTCTTGCGTCCACAGTCCGCCGTCCGTGAGCCGCAGCAGGCTCACACCGACACGTTGCATGTCTCGTACGCCGCGCGCAGCGACGCGATAGGATCGCCGGAGGTGGGGACGAATTCCTGCCCGACGAAGCCGGTGAAGCCCGTCTCGGCGACGGCGCGCATGATGGCGGGGTAAAACAGCTCTTGCGTCTCGTCGATCTCGTGGCGGCCCGGCACGCCGGCGGTGTGGTAGTGCGCGAACGCTTCGTGGTGGTTCTGGATGGTGCGGATCACGTCCCCCTCCATGATCTGCATGTGGTAAATGTCGTAGAGCAGCCGGAAGCGCTCCGACCCGACGCGCTCGACCAGCTCGATCCCCCAGTCGGTGCGGTCGCACATGTAGCCGGCGTGATCGACCTTCGAGTTGAGCAGCTCCATGCACACGGTCACGCCCACCTCCTCGGCCACGGGCATGATTTGCTCGAGGCCTTCGGCGCAGTGTTCGAGGCCCTCCGCGTCGGTGAGGTCCTCGCCGCGATTGCCCGAGAAGCAGATCGTGTGGGGCGCGCCGAAGTCGGCGGCCTTGCGCAGATGACTTTTGTAGAGCGGCACGAGGCGCTCGTGGTTTTCCGGCCGGTTGAAGCCGACGGGGATCGGCGTCTCCGGCGGGCGCGTCATCGCGCAGGTGAGGCCGTGCTCTTCGAGGGTCGGCCAGTCGGACGGCCCCAGCAGCTCGACGGAGGCGAGGCCGATGTCTTGCGCGGCGGCGGCCAGCTCGGCGACGCTCATGCCGCCGTAGGGCCACTTGCACACCGACTGCCGGAAGGGCGCGGTCGCTGCCGGCGTCGGTTCGGATCGCGGAGCGGACGCGGCGCACCCGCTGGCGACTGCCGCGCCAGCGGCGGCTCCGGTTCTCAAAAAGGCTCGGCGTCGCATGGCGGGTTGGTGTTGGAGTGCTCCGGTGTTGGGGTCCGGGGTTGCGGGCGAAGCGCACTCGGGCACTCCACCACCGCAACCCCCGAACACTCAAAGCTCGCGCTTTTTCAGCTGCTCGACCGCGTAGTCGGCGGCGCGGGCCGTCAGCGCCATGTACGTGATCGACGGGTTCTGGCACGCGCTCGACGCCATGCAGGAGCCGTCGGTGACGAAGACGTTGGGCACCGAGTGAATCTGGTTCCAGCCGTTGAGGACGCTCGTGTCGGGATCGCGGCCCATGCGCGCGGTGCCCATCTCGTGAATGTTGTGCCCGGCCGGATGGTCGCGCATGTAGGTTTCGATGTCGCGGCAGCCGGCGGCGTCGAGCGTCTCGGCGGCCTGCGTTTTCGCGTCCTCTCTCATGCGCGCCTCATTCTCGCCGAACTCGCAGTACACGTCGATCAGCGGCAGGCCCCACTCGTCGGTCTCGTCCTTCAGTGCGACGCGGTTTTCCCGGCGCGGCAGCATCTCGCCGTTGCCGCCGATGGAGATTTTCCACGGCCCGGGCCGGCGCAACTTCTCTTTGAGGCGCTGGCCGATCCCCGCCTCATTCGCTCCGCGGCTCCACGGCTCGCGGCTGGCTGCGCCCTGGAGGCCGTAGCCGCGCTCGAAGCCGAGGTCGTCGGAATGGGGGCCGTCGAGGTTGCGAAAGCGCGGAATGTAGACCACGTTGGGCCGGTGGCCGTAGTAAAATTTGTCCTCCAGTCCCGGCACCGTCGCGGTCGCCCCGCCGCCGATGGGGTGGTCCATCAGGTAATGCCCCAGCGCGCCGCTGTCGTTGCCGAGGCCCTCGGGGAAGCGCCGCGAGGTGGAGTTGAGCAGGATCTGCGTCGAGCCGAGCGTCGAGGCGCACAGGAAGACGAGGTCGGCCTCGTGCTCGCGCCGCTCTTTGGTGAGGCGGTCGACGACGCGCACGCCGGTGGCGCGGCCCTTTTCCCCGTCGCCGGCGTCGCGGTCGTAGAGCACCTCGCTGACGATCGAGTCGCAGGCGATGGTCAGGTCGCCCTCCGCCGCCTGCGCCGCCGGGAGCGTCGAGGAGAGGCTCGAAAAGTAGCTCCCCGTCGAGCAGCCGCGATGGCAGGGGCCGCAGTAGTGGCACGGCGCACGCCCTTTGTGCTGCTCGGTCAACACCGCCGCGCGCCCGATGATGAGCCGCCGTTCGTCGTCGAAGCCGGCCCGCGCGATGCCGTCGCTCACCTTGCGCTCCGCGCAGTTCATGTCCATCGGCGGGAGGAACGCCCCGTCGGGCACCTGCGGCAGGTTTTCCTTGCTCCCGCTGATCCCGACGTGCTTTTCGACGTAGGTGTACCAGGGATCGATGTCGTCATAGCGGATGGGCCAGTCCACCCCGTGCCCGCTCTTTTTGTTGGCCTCGAAGTCGAGGTCCGACCACCGCCAGCAGAGACGCCCCCACATGATCGAGCGCCCGCCCAGTTGGTAGCCGCGCAGCCACCGGAAGTGGCCGTCCTCTCCCTGATCGGGCGTGTCGTACTGGTGCTTCGCGTCGTTGACGAAAAAGTGGCGCGTGCCCTCGCCGAAGGCATAGCAGTGGTGCTGGTGCTCGTACTCCTCTTCGTAGAGGTCCCGGTCGCCCCAGCCGCGGTAGGGCATGTCCCAGGCCGGCTTGTGCTCGCCGACGTAGTCGGTGCCGTGCTCGACGTAGCGCCCGCGCTCCAACAGCAGCACGTCTAAGCCGTTCTCGCACAGCTCTTTGGCGGCCCACCCGCCGGTGATGCCGCTGCCCACGACGATGGCGTCGTACGTTTCTTCGTCAGTGTGTACGTTTGGCATGAGAGCGTTGCAGTTGACGGTGGAAAGTTGAACGTTCTTCAGGCCGCACGCTTGCGCAATGATGAAAAGCGTATCGGTCTGTATTCGGTTCACGCATCACGTTTCACGCATCACGCAATGTCCGGCGCACGCGCTTCAGCAGGCGCTTCGTCGCGCGGATGCCTTCGTACTCCCCCATCTCGTCGCCCTCGTACTCGATGCCGACGTGGCCGTGATAGTCGTGGTTGACCACGATCTGCATCATGCGCTCGTAGTCGATGGTCGTCTCGTTTCCGTCGCTGCCGAAGTCGTAGCTCTTGGCGCTGACGGCGTCGGCATAGGGCATGAGTTCGCGGATGCCCTGGTAGTAGTCGTATTCGCGCACGCAGTCGGACGTCCACTCCTCTCCTTCCCATTCGAGGCAGAAGTTGCCGAAGTCCGGCAGCGTGCCGGCCAGCGGGTGGTCGGTGCGCTCGATGACGGAGGCCAGCCACGCGGCGTCGGCGGCCTGCTGGCTGTGATTCTCGACGAGGATGTTGAGCCCGCCGTTTTCCTCGGAGAACGCGCAGAGGCGACGCAGGCTCTCGGCCATGCGGCGCTCCTGCTCCGCGGCGCTGCCGCTGCCGACGGCGTCGACGCGGATCGAGTGGCAGCCCAGGTAGGCGGCGGCCTCGATCCACTTCTTGTGGTTGTCAATGGCCTCCTGGCGCTTCGCTTCGGTGGGGGCGGCGAGGTGCCCTTCCCGGCTGCACATGATGAGCAGGTTGTTGACGCCCGCGTCGTCGGCGCGCGTCTTGAGCCGGCGCAGATAGCTCTGTTCGGTAGAATCGAAGAAGAAGTTGACGTACTCGACCGCGTCGATGCCAAACTCTTCACGCGCCACCTGCGGAAATTCGAGGTTGCTCATCTCGCCGTTCCCGATGGCGCGGTGCAACGAGTATTCCGCCAGCGAAATCTCGTAGAGCGGATCGGCGCCCGCGCTACCCGACGCGGCGGCGGACGACGACCCGGCACACCCGGCGGCAGTGGCGGCCGTCCCGCCCACCAGTGCAAGGCCGGCGGCGGAACGGGAAGCGGTTTTCAAAAAGTCTCTGCGACGCATAATTGGTTGAACGTTGAAGGTGGAAGGGTGAACGTTTTTCAGCAATCAGGCGCTGAACCATTCAGAGGCGCGCTGCGCAACGAGAAACCAAAACACCATAACACCAAAAAACCAACACACTCAAAGCTCGCGCTTCTTGAGCTGCTCGACCGCGTAGTCGGCAGCGCGGGCCGTCAGCGCCATGTACGTCAGCGACGGGTTTTGCCAGGCGGTGCTGTTCATGCAGGAGCCGTCGGTGACGAAGAGGTTGGGCACATCGTGCGCCTGATTCCAGCGGTTGAGGACGCTCTCCGACGGGTCGTCGCCCATCGGGACGCCGCCCATTTCGTGAATGGCGTAGCCGGGCGTGAAGAGGCCGTCGAAGGTGCCGACGTTCGTGCAGCCGGCGGCTTCGAGCATCTCGGCGGCCTGCGTCTTGAGGTCCTCGCGCATACGGCGCTCGTTCTCGCCGAAGGAGCAATGCGTGCGGAGCATCGGAATGCCCCACGGGTCCGTTTCGTCGGAGTCCAGTTCGACGCGGTTTTCGTAGCGCGGCAGGCACTCGCCGAAGCCCACCAGGCCCATCTTCCACGCCCCGGGCCGGCGCAACTCGTCCTTGAGGCTTTTCCCGAGACCCGCCTTTCCGGCGCCGCGGCTCCAGTCTTCGCGGCTGGCCTGGCCCTGGTAGCCGTATCCGCGCACGAAGTCGAGGTTGTCCGAGGACGGACCGCCCAGATTGCGAAAGCGCGGGACGTAGATGCCGTTGGGACGGTGGCCGTAGTAAAAGTCGTCCTCGTAGCCTTCGAAGGTGCCGTAGCCGCCGGCGGCGAAGTGGTGGTCCATGATGTAGTGCCCCAGCGCCCCGCTGCTGTTGGCGAGGCCGTCGGGGAACCGCGGCGACGTGGAGTTGAGCAGGATCTGCCCCGTCCCCAGCGTCGAGGCGCACACGAACACGATCTTCGACTGATAGGCGCGCTCCTTGCCGGTGTTGCGGTCGATCACGCGCACGCCGCTGGCGCGCTCGGTCTGCGGGTCGAAGTCCAGGCGGTGGACGATGCTGTCGCACTGGATGGTGAGGTTGCCGGTCCTCGCCGCCGCCGGGAGCGTCGAAGAGAGGCTCGAAAAGTAGCTCCCCGTCGAGCAGCCGCGCGGGCACGGGCCGCAGTAGTGGCAGGGGGCGCGTCCATCGTGCTGCTCGGTGAGGACCGCCGAGCGGCCGATGGTCATGGTGCGGTCGGGATAGGCGCTTTCGAGGCCGTTCTTGATGCTGCGCTCGGCGCAGTTCATCTCCATCGGCTCGAGGAACTCCGAGTCCGGCAGTTGCGGCAGCCCCAGCGCACGCCCGGTGATGCCGACGTGCTTTTCGACGTGGCTGTACCAGGGCGCCACGTCGTCGTAGCCGATGGGCCAGGGAATGCCGTGGTCGTCCTGGGCGTTGGCCCGGAAGTCGAGATCCGACCAGCGGTAGCACTGGCGGCCCCACGTGAGCGAGCGCCCGCCGAGGTGGTGACCGCGAATCCAGCCGAAGGGTTCGTCCTGCTTGTAGGGGTGCTTTTTGTCGTTGACGAACCAGTGCCGCGTGGCTTCCCCGAAGGCGCCGACGTTGCTCTGCACGCCGTACTCCTCTTCATAAAGCGATTTGTCGCCGCGCCCGCGAAACTCGAACTCCGAAGCGGCCATGTGCTCGGTCGGGTAATCGCCGTGCTCAACGTAGCGCCCGCGCTCCAGAACGAGCACGCTCAACCCCTTCTCGCACAACTCCTTCGCGGCCCATCCGCCGGCCACGCCGCTGCCCACGACGATGGCGTCGTACGTCTCTCCCGGCTTCGCCGTCTTCGACGCGGCGACTTGCACACTACTCATAGGGTTGAACGTCGAGGGTTGAGGGGTGAACGTTCTTTTTCCACTGGTGGAGCGCTGCGGTGACTCGTTTTCAGTGGGGGGCGGGCGCGTCGTCCGTTTTCAGTTTTCGGTAGATGAGCGAGAAACGGATCACTGACCACTGAAACCCCCTCCGCACTCAAAGCTCGCGCTTCTTCAGCTGCTTCACAGCGTAATCAGCCGCCCGAGCGGTCAGCGCCATGTACGTCAGCGACGGGTTCTGGCAGGCCGAGGAGGTCATGCACGCCCCGTCGGTGACGAAGACGTTCGGCACGCTGTGCACCTGATTCCAGCCGTTCAGGACACTCGTGTCGGGATCGCGGCCCATGCGCGCGGTGCCCATCTCGTGAATGCCCAGCCCCGGCGGGGCGTCGCGGTCGTAGGTGCTGATGTCTTTCGCGCCCGCCGCGTCGAGCATTTCCTGCGCCTGCACGAGGAAGTCGTCTTTCATCTTGCGCTCGTTCTCGCCGTGCTCGCACCGCACGCGCAACAGCGGAATGCCCCACGGGTCCGTTTCGTCGGAGTCCAGTTCGACGCGGTTTTCGTAGCGCGGCAGCATCTCGCCGAAGCCCGACAGGCCCATATTCCACGTGCCGGGGCGGCGCAGATTCTGCTTGAGGGACGCGCCAATGCCGGCCTGGTTCGCGCCGCGGCCCCACCCCTCACGCCGCGCGCTGCCCTGATAGCCGTACCCGCGCACGAAGTCGAGGTCGTCCGAGGACGGCCCGTCCAGATTGCGAAAGCGCGGAATATAGATCCCGTTGGGCCGATGGCCGTAGTAAAAGTCGTCCTCGTAGCCTTCGAAGGTGCCATTCGCGCCGGCGGCGTAGATGTGGTCCATCAGGTAATGGCCCAGCGCGCCGCTCTGGTTGCCCATCCCGTCGGGAAAGCGCCCCCCGGCGTTCGAGTTCAGGAGGATCTGCGTCGAGCCCAATGCCGAAGCGCACAGAAAGACCACCTCCGCGTGCACCTCGCGCGAGCGCCCCGTTTCGCGGTCGATGACGCGCACGCCGGTGGCGCGTTGCTCGTTCTCGTCGTAGAGCACCTCCGCGACGATCGCGTCGCAGGCGATGGTCAGGTTGCCCGTGGCGTCGGCGGCGGGAAGCGTCGAGGACAGGCTCGAAAAGTAGCTCCCCGTCGAGCAGCCCCGGTGACACGGGCCGCAGTAGTGGCAGGGGGCGCGCCCATCGTGCTGCTCGGTGAGGACCGCCACCCGGCCGATGGTCATGTCGCGCTTGGGAAAAGCGCCCCGCTGATGCCGACGTGCTTTTCGACGTAGCTGTACCACGGTTCGACGTCCTCGTAGCGGATCGGCCAGTCCACCCCGTAGCCGTCCTTTTTGTTGGCCTCGAAGTCGAGGTCGGAGAGGCGGTAGCTCTGGCGGCCCCACATGATCGAGCGCCCGCCCAGCTGGTAGCCGCGAATCCAGGAAAACGGCGTTTCCTGCACGTAGGGATGCTGCTCGTCGTTGACGAAAAAGTGGCGCGTGGCCTCGCCGAAGGCATAGCACTGGCTCTGCACGCCGTACTCCTTTTCGTAGAGGTTCCGGTCGCCCCAGCCGCGATAGGGCATGTCCCAGGCGGGCATGTGCTCGGTCGGGTAATCGCCGTGCTCGACGAAGTTGCCGCGTTCGAGGACGACCGTCTCCAACCCCTTCTCGCACAGTTCTTTGGCTGCCCACCCGCCGGTCATGCCACTGCCCACGACGATGGCGTCGTACTCCCGGTCGGCGGCGTCGGCGATGCGGGTGTTTTTCATTTCGCGGAGACTTCGTTTTTGGGAAATGAGGATCGCAGACCGGGGTGTCCTGCGGTCTGGGAATGCGTGATGCGTATTGCGTGATGCGTATTGCGTAGTGCGTATTGCGTGATGCCCTCCAAGAGTACTTCCCCCCGGAGCGTACTTCTACCACGAGGGCATGACCCGCAGGGGGTCCTTCCCTTCGGTCAGGGCGCTCGCTTCGCTCACGGCGCGTGATGAAGACGGACCGTATCGCTTCGATCTACCGGCAACGCCATTCAACAGCCGTTACCGCTCGAATGCTTGTCGAGCGTCCGTGGAAAGCAACCTCACGCATCACGAATCACGTTTCACGCCACATTCGGCCGCACCTCTTCGAGCGGGACGCACCCGTCGTAGCGGCCCGGCACGATGGTGACGTTCAGCTCCTGCTCCATACCAATCTGCGAGGTGTAGTAGCCCAGCAGCGTCAGCTCCTTGAGCAGGCGAAAGAACGCGGGATCGACGGCCGCGGGCTTCGGCGATTCCGGCGCCGCGCGGGTCGTGTCGGTCGCCTGAGCGCTTTCGACGGCCTCCTCGGTGCGCTCCGCGCCGCCCTTTTTGGCTTCGCCGGCGTCGGCGGGCGCTTCCTCGGCGTCGCCGGATTTCTTCTCGCCCGTCCGGCCCTCGTCGTCCGGCTCGAAGGCTTTCTGGTCGAGATGCTCCAACAAGGCGAACTGGTTTTCCTCGCTGCATTTCAGGTAGGGCTGCCCGTACTGCTGCCGGCAGCGCTTGTCGACCTCGCCCAGCCCCGTGAGGAACTGGCTGCGTTCGTCCTCCCCGTACCACTCGGCCAGCATCTTGTCGATGAAGCGGTTGACCTGCGCGGCCTTCGCGCCGGGCGTGTCGGTGGCCGGGATGATGTGCTCGGTCATCGACGTGACCATTCGGTTCTGCGCCTGCGAAAGCGCGTCGGGCGTCCAGTTCGGGGCCGTGCTCGGCTGGCAGCCGCTCATCACGCCGCTGACGGCCGAGGCCGAAAGCGCCCCGCCCAGCAACGCCCCCACGCGCTTGACCGCCTCGCGCCGGGAGATGTCGTTGGACTCGCGGGAAGACTGCGTTTGCATAAGAGATTGCGTTTGCATAAGACGGGAAATGTCCTGAAAGGGGTTGCACGCATCACTTCGTCGCTCGCGCCTCCGCCTGCGTTTCTTCCAGGTCTTCCTGGTGCACCTCGTCGCCATCGTGAATCGAGCGCGTCTGGTAGCCGCCGCGCCGGCGGTCCCGCCAGTAAAGCCCGCCGAAGATGAGAAGGAGAATGCACGTGAACGGCACCACGTAGCGAAAGGCCACGCGCCCGCCGTAGTTGTCCGCCGGGCCGATGATGCCGGAAGCCCGCTCGGCCAGCGGGGCGCCGCCGCCGGAGCTGACCGACTCGACGGCCACCTGGCTGTCGATGATCGCGCGCAGGGCGTTGGCCGTTTGGGGGTCGGGGAGGGTGCCTGTGTTTTCGTATTTAGAGACCACTTCCTGCGCCGAGGTGGCGGCGCTCCGGATCTGCTGGGCGAAGTTTCCCTCCGCCTTCTCGGCCATCGTCGGGTAGGTCTTCGCCGCCTCGCGGAAGGTCGAGACGACCTGCTGGGTGTTCTCCGAGGTGATCTGGTCGTGGGCGTACTCGTCGGTAATGTCTCCCATCAGCGGGGTCGTCACGAGACCCACCACGGCCATGCCGGTCCCGCCCATCAGGCCCAGCCCCAGCGCGCCGCTGCGCGGGATGCGCTCGGCGACGAGCCCCAGCATCGTCGGCCAGAAGTAGGCCACCCCCACTGCAAAGAGCGTCGCCGAGAGGAAGATCGCTCCCGTCGCCTGCGCGTAGCTCAGCCACAACAGCCCGGCTGCCGACACCACCGTCCCGGCCAGGAGAATCAGCGTCGGCGAAAAACGCCCGACCGTTGCATCGGAGTAGTAGCGCAGCATCGCCATGATGCCGTTGATGTAGGCCAGGATCAGCACGCCCAGCCCCACGAACCCCTCGAAGCCGGACTGCCCCTCGAAGCCCGCCTGCAGCACCGCCGGCACCCAGCGGTTCGGCCCCAGCTCCGTCGAGGCGGTGATCGAAAAGGCCAGCAGCAGCAGCCACATGAGCGGGTTCAGGAACGTGGCCTTGAGCATCTCGGTCGTCGAGACGCCCGCCTGCACGTTCTCCGTCGCCGGGAAGCGGTCGAACAGCATCAGCGCGCCGTAGATGAGCGTCGGCACGGCGATCAGGCCCAGCTTGAGCTGCCAGAACCCCAGCCCCGCCTGGTCGAGCAGAAACGCCGCCACTCCCCCCACCGCGATGCCGCCGGGGAACCACACGTGAAACTGGTTCAGCTTGACGGACTTCTGTTCCGGGTAGAGCGTGGCCACCAGCGGGTTGCAGGCCGCCTCGACGGTGCCGTTGGACATTCCGATGACCACCGCCCACGCGCAGCAAGGCCCGAAACCCGAGCCGGTCGCAGAGCGGCGCGAAAATCGCCTGCGTGATCGTAAAGCCCCACAGGTTGGCCCCGATCACCCAGGCGACCTCGCTGTTGGAGAGGATAAACTCCTGCTTCAGCGCCACCGTCACGGCTCCGATCACCGCGAAGGCCAACGAGGTGGAAAGCAGCGCAACACAACTGCCAATGAAGAGGCGCCGCCGGCGCACCTCGCCAGTGCTCACGGGTGCATCCGTCTGCGTGGGAGCGGGCTGGGACATGGCGTTGGGGTAAACAACCGATTGGGGGAGGATCGGGAAGCGGCGAGCGAGTGGAAGCCCTTTCAGATTGGCATTTTGGTTTTAATCGTTTAACTTGATGTTATGAACGCGGCGCGGGGAATGTCCTGCCGACGAACCCGTTCCGGAAGCCGCGGTCTCCGTCGCCGTTGACGCGCAGCCGCCCAGCGACAGGCCCAGCGCGGCGGTCGAAGCGGTTTTGAGAAACGAACGGCGGTCGAGCGAGGAGACCATGACGGTTTCGATGATGTAGCGTTGAAAGACGAAGACGCTGCCGAATGAGCGGCCGGCGAGCCGCTCTACAAGATCTCGCTGGCGGAATGGTCGCTGAACCGCGCGCTCTTCGGCGGCGAGCTGGACCCTCTCGACTTCGCGCCCACCGCCCGTCAGGAATTCGGCATCGAGGCGGTCGAGTACGTCAACCAGTTCTTCATGGACCAGGCCCAAAACAACGGCTACCTGCGCCGAATGAAAACGCGCGCCGCCGACGCCGGCGTCGATAGCCTGCTCATCATGATCGACAAGGAGGGCGCCCTCGGCGCGCCGACCGAGCAGGGGCGCATCGAGACGGTCGAGAACCACAAAAAATGGGTCGAGGCGGCCGCCTTCCTCGGCTGCCACTCCATCCGCGTCAACGCGCGCAGCGAAGGCTCGCCCTCCGAACAGAAACGCCGCGCCGCCGACGGGCTGCGCCGCCTGTGCGAGTTTTCCGAAGCAAACGGCGGCCTGGGCGTGCTCGTCGAAAACCACGGCGGCTTGTCGAGCGACGGGGAGTGGCTCGCCTCGGTCATCGAGCGGGTCGACCACCCGCTGGCCGGCACGCTGCCGGACTTCGGCAACTTCTGCATCGAATGGGAAGGGAACAACTGGAAATCCGGGTGCGCCCGCGAATACGACCGCTACAAAGGCGTGCGCGAACTGATGCCCTACGCCGAGGCCGTCAGCGCCAAGAGCAAGGGCTTCGACGACGACGGCACGGCCGCCCAGACCGACTTCGAGCGCATGATGCAGATCGTGCTCAACCACGACTACCACGGCTACGTCGGCATCGAATACGAGGG
>PXTX01000116.1 GCA_003023275.1 Bacteroidetes bacterium SW_4_67_19 | reverse complement strand
CTTCGGCACGGACTGGTGGCTGATGACCGGCGCGGAGGCGCACTGCACGGCCTTCCGGGAAGCGCACGGCGCGCCCGAGCCGCACGCCACCGAAGCGGCTCTCTACGACGCCGCCGGGCTTGCGTTCATTCCGCCGGAGCTGCGCGAAGGGCGCGGCGAACTCGACGCGGCCGCCAAAGACGACGACGGCGGCGACGCGCTGCCCTCGCTCATCGAGGCGGCTGACCTACGCGGGGCATTGCACAACCACTCGACCTACTCCGACGGCTCCGCCTCGCTGCGCGCCATGGCCGACGCAGCGCGCGACCGCGGCCTCGCCTACTTCGGCATCTGCGACCACAGCCAGTCGCTGGGCGTCGCCGGCGGCCTCTCACCCGAGGAGGTCCGGCGCCAGCAGGACGACATCCGCGCGCTCAACGAGGCATTCGCCGCGGACGAGGGCGACCCGTTTCGCATCTTTAGCGGCATCGAAAGCGACGTGCTCGCTGACGGCGCGCTCGACTACGCCGAGGACGTGCTGGCCTCCTTCGACTTCGTCGTCGCCAGCGTGCACCAGGGCCTCGACATGACCGAGACGGAGGCCACCGAGCGCGTCGTGCGCGCCGTCCAGAACCCGCACACGCGCATCCTGGGCCACGCCACCGGGCGGCAGCTCCTGGCCCGCGAGGGCTACCCGCTCGACGTGGAGCGCGTCATCGCGGCCTGCGCCGAGCACGACGTGGCCCTCGAGTTCAACGCCAACCCGCGCCGCCTGGACCTGGACTGGCGCCACCTGCGCGCGGCCACCGACGCCGGCGTCCTCGTCGCCGTCAACCCCGACGCGCACCGCACTGCCGAACTGGACTACATGACGCGCTTCGGCGTGCCCGTCGCGCGCAAGGGCTGGCTCACCGCCGCGCAGTGCCTCAACGCCAAGCCGCTCGACGAATTCGACGCGTGGATCGACGGTCGTTAGCCGTCAGCCATCATCCCTCGGCTATCAGCCCTCAGCCATTCGGCCCGATAAGCTGACGGCTGACGGCTGACCGCTTCACGGCAGCATGTACTGCACGTCGGAGGCGGCGGACGGGTAGGTGTAGACGCCGGCCTTGAGGTCGTTCACGCGCAGCCCCTCGCGCACCGCCAGCGCGAAAACGTTGATGACCTCCTCGGCGTGCGGGTACGCCAGATGCGCACCGAGGACCCGCCCGCTGCCGGCTTCGGCAAGGACTTTGTAAAACGCGTGCTCCTGGCGGCGGTGCCGGGGATGGAAAAAGCCCGACGCGTCGCCGCTCTCGACGGCTACGTCGAAGCCGCTGTCGCGCGCTTCCGCCTCCGTCAGCCCCACCGAGGCCAGGCGCGGCGTCGTGAAGACGACCGAGGGGGTGCCCGCGTAGTTCGGCGGCTCTCCATCCGCGAGCAGCGCTTTTTCCACGGCGCGCCCGTCGAGGTGGGCCACGGGGGTGAGCGGCGGCCCCTGCTGCGCGGCGTCGCCGGCGGCGTAGACGGCGGGGTTGCTCGTGCTTCGCAGATGTTCGCTCAGGGCGAGCGTGCCGTCGTCATTGCGCTCCACGCCGGCGGCCTCCAGGTCCAGCGCGTCGAGGTGCGGGACGCGCCCAGCGCCGTGCACGACCGCGTCGGCGGGGTAGCGCTCCCGGTCGCCGTTTTCTTCTCCCTCTCTTTCCGCAACGACGGTCAACGTGTCGCCGTCTTTTTCGATGGCCCGCACGCGACGCTCCGTCTCGATCTGGACGCCCAGCGCGCCGGTGGCCGCGACGACCGCCTCCACCACGTCCGGCTCGAAGCCCTGGAGCACGCGCTCCGTCATTTCCAGCATCGTTACCGCCCCGGCGCCGGCGCGGGCGGCCAGGTGCGCGAACTCCATCGAGATGTAGCCGCCGCCGATGAAGACGAGGC
The DNA here is from genome assembly GCA_003023275.1 of Bacteroidetes bacterium SW_4_67_19. Classification (GTDB taxonomy): domain Bacteria; phylum Bacteroidota; class Rhodothermia; order Rhodothermales; family Salinibacteraceae; genus QS-8-64-10. Next base: position 5,355 of record PXTX01000116.1, on the reverse strand, counting down.
GCTCCGGCAGCGCGTCCATCTCGAGAAACTCGTCGCTGCGGGTCAGGTGCTCCTCCCCCTCGATGCCCAACTCCATAGGCGTCGCGCCGGTGGCGATGAGCACGTGCTCGGCCTCGACGGTCTCGCCGCCCACCGCCAGCGTGCGTTCGCCGGTGAAGCGGGCCGCGCTGTGATAGCAGTCGACACCCGCCTCGTCGAGCTTCTCCTCCACGCCCCCGGGGATCGGCGCGGTGAAGGTGCGCTTGAACGCCATCAGCTCGCCCCAGTCGATCTGCGGGTCCCCGGAGAGGCCGTGCCCGCCCGCGAGCCGGCGCACCTGGTCGGCCGCGTGCGCGGCGTGGACGAGCACCTTCTTCGGGTCGCACCCGCGCAACGGACACGTGCCCCCGAACGGGCGTTCGTCGGCGATTCCCACCGACCAGCCGGCCTCCGCGCAGGCGAGGGCCACGTCCTGCCCCGCCAGCCCGGTCCCGATCACGAAAAGGTCGTACAGCGGAGAAGTCAAGAAGCCAATTGTTGAAGCTCGTCTTTAAATCGCGCGGCGCGGTCGCGGGCGTCCGCTTCGGTGGCGTCCTCGGCGTAGACGCGCAGGACCGGCTCGGTGTTGGAGGGGCGCAGGTGCACCCAGCCGTCCGCGAAGTCGATCTTCACGCCGTCCACGGTCGAAATCTTCTCGCCGGCGTAGCGCTCGGCCATTTGCTTCAGAAGCGCCTCCGCATCCATGCCGTCCAGCGGGCACTTTTCCTTGACGATGGTGTAACGCGGCATGTCGGCGTGTACCTCCGAAAGGGGCGTCTGCTCGGAGGCCAGGTGCTGGAGGACCATCGCCGTACCGACGAGCGCGTCGCGGCCGTAGTGCAGGTCCGGCAGGATGACGCCGCCGTTGCCCTCCCCCCCGAGCACGGCGCCGACCTCTTTCATTTTCTCGACCACGTTGATCTCGCCGACGGCCGAGCGGTGCACCTCGGCGCCGTCGTAGCGGGCCGCCACGTCTTCGACGGCGCGCGAGCTGGAGAGGTTGGTGGCGAAGGGGCCGCTCGTTCGCCGCCAGAGGAAGTCCGCGCAGATGACCTGCGTAAGCTCTTCGCTAACGTAGGCGCCCGTGTCGTCGACGAGCGCGAGGCGGTCGGCGTCGGGATCGACGGCGAGGCCCAGGTCCGCGCCCGTGTCCGCGACGCGCTCGGTGAGGCCGGTGAGGTGCCCGGGCAGCGGCTCGGCGGGGTGGGCGAAGCGGCCCGTCGGCTCGGCGTTGAGCACGGTGAGGGCGTCGCCGTCGATGGCGAAATGCTCCAGCAGGCGCGGCAGCGCGAGCGCGCCGACGGAGTTGATCCCGTCGACGACGACCGAGAGGTTCGCCCCGGCGATTTGCCGCTGGTCGATGAAATCGAGCGCGAGAATGGCGTCGATGTGGGCGTCGAGGAAGTCCTTTTCGGAAAACCCGCCCACCTGGTCGTGGGAGACGGTTTCGGCGCCGCCTTCGTCGGCGAGGCGCAGGACCTCTTCGCCCGCCTCCTGCGAGAGGAACTCGCCCTCCTCGTTGAGCAGCTTGAGCGCGTTCCACTCCGCCGGGTTGTGCGAGGCGGAAAGGACGATCCCGCCAGCGGCCTCTTCGAAGCGCACGGCCATTTCGACGGTGGGCGTGGGCGCGAGGCCGGCGTCGATGACGCCCAGGCCGCAGGTGCGCAGCGTGGCGGCGACGATCTGGGTGCAGACCGGGCCGGTCGTCCGCGCGTCGCGCCCGAGGACGATTTTCGGAGCGCGGCCGGTGTCTTCGGCGCGGCGGCGTGCCCACGTGCCGTAGGCGGAGGTGAAGTTCACCAGCGCGGCGGCGTCGAGGCCGTCCCCGAAGACGCCGCGGATGCCGGAGATCGAGGCGATGAGAGGCATTTTCGAGTGCGGGAGCGTGGGGGGAATGTGCAGGGGCGTTCCTCGTCGCTGCGCGCTCTGCGGACTGAAGAACCTTCAATCTTCAACTTTCCAACGTTCCCCCTTCAGCCTCCCGCACGTTTTGCTTTTCGAGCAGGCGCTCGGCGTCGCGGACGCCGTCGAGCAGTTCGGGATCGAGGTCGGGGCCGTCCGGATCGGCGTGGAGGACCGACACGTCGCCGGTCGTTTCCATGACGACGGCGCGCACCTGGCCAGGGTGGATCACGTTGGCCTCGCGCAGCTTCGAGCGCAGGTCGCCGCGCGTGACCTGGGCCTTGCGCAGGTTGTCGTCGAGGATCTCCTCGCCGGCCATCAAAAGCAGCGCGTCGTTGTCTTGCAGATGGCCAAACCAGGGGACGTACTGCCGCAGGGTAGCCGCGCCATGTTGCACGGTGTAGAGCGCGGCCAGCGCCACAGCGCCTTTCAGCAGCGAGACGGACTTCAAAACGACCGTGCTGGCGACCGTCGAGCCGACGGCGACGGTGATGGCGAAGTCGAAGCTCGACATCTTCGAAAAGCTGCGCAACCCGCTTAGGCGCGTCAGCAAAATGACTGCGAGGTAGACGCCCAGCATGGTGATCGCGACCGCTGCGACGGCCGGCTCGGTGACGAAGAGCCATTTCGCATACGACGGCCAGTCCCAGTCGATCATGCTCGGCGGAAAGCGTGCAGAAAACAAGCGTGAGTGAACGTACGAAACCGATGTTCTTTTCGCCCAACTTTTCCCCGTCGGCTTCCACGCTTTTCACCCTTTCGGCTCACCCGTTTGCCGGGACGCCCCTCCCCGCCTTCCCGGCAACCTCGGAACCTCTCCTCGGCGAGCGCCTATCACCGGTCGCACACGCGCCCGTAGCTCAGTCGGACAGAGCGTCGGTTTCCGGTACCGAAGGTCGGGGGTTCGACTCCTCCCGGGCGTACTGCTTTCGAGTACGCTCCCGCTCCTAAAACTCCACGGTCAGCGCCACGTTGGGGAGCGGGATCGGAAGCTGGGGGACTTCCTCGCGGGTGATGCCGGTGTCGCCTCCGGTGTCGTAGAAGTAGAACCAAGGATTGCGCCGGTTGTAGACGTTCAGGAGCTGCACTTGCAGTTCGTAGTCGAGGCCGAACACGTCCCCGAGGCGGCGCACGCCCAGGTCCAGGCGGTGATAGGCGGGCAGGCGCGCCCCGTTGAACGGGCTGACCAGTACGTCGAGCGTGCTTCCGCGCTGCGGCGGCGTGACGAGCTTGTACTGCGCCTCTGGGCGCGTGTAGGGCTGGCCGGTGGCATAGGTAAACACGCTCGTCGCGCGCCACTGGTCGGCGAAGTCGTAGTTGAGGACGGCCTTGAGGTCATGGCGACGGTCGTACTTGGGCGGATACGAGCCGCCGAGGGCGTTCTGCGCGTTGAGGCCGGCGAGGTCCGTCTGCCGGCCCTCTTCGAGGTTGAGATTGGGAAAGCGGCGGCGCGTCTGCGCGAAGGTGTAGGCGAGAAAGCCCGTCACCGGCCCGTCGGTGCGCTCCAGCTTCACCTCCAGGCCCTGCGCGTGCCCTTCGCCAAACCAGAAGGCCTCTTCGTAGGGCAGGCCGGCGGTGTCCTGGATGTAGCGGTTGATCTCGAAGAGGTCGCGCATGGTGCGGTAGTAGCCCTCCACGTCGAGGCGCCAGGCGTCGGCGAGGTCGATTTTCACGCCGCCCACGAACTGGTCGCCGTAAGCGGGCGGCACCCCTTCGCCGGCGGCGTACCACGTGTCGGCCCCGCTAAAGAAGGAGCTGGAGAGCACCGTCAGGTACTGATAATAGCGCCCGTAGCCGGCCTGCAGGCGCACGCGCCCGTCGAGGCGTGTGCCAAAAAGCTGCTGCGGGCGGTACTGCGCCGAGAGGCGCGGCGCCAGGCGCAGGAAGCCCCCGCGCGTGTGGTAGGCCGCCCGCAGCCCGCCGGTGATGCGCCAGGGACGGTAGCTGCCGCCGTCGCCGCCGAGTTCGCTGCCGGGGCGCCACGTGTCCTGCGCGTAGACGGAGACGCGCCCCGTCTGGATGGTGGGGCTGAAAAGCACCTCGCCGTCGAGGCTGCGCTCCAGGGCGCTGGTAAAGACGCTGCCGCGCGCCCCGCCGCGCAACGTGTGCGCCCCGGCCCGGACTTCCAGGTCCGCACTGGCGGCCAGGTCGGTCAGCTCGTTGGAGCGACGGAAGGTGTTGCCCGCCAGCTCGAAGCGCGGGCGGCTGAAGTAGCGCGACGCGCTGACGGATACATCCGAGAAGGCCCGGTCGCCCAGCGCGCCGTCCTCGAACAGGTGCCGCCAGCGCAGCGTGGCCGTGCGGTTGCCGTAGGGCACCTCCACGCGCGCATCGTCGAGAAAGGAAAAGTCGAGATAGTCGGCCCCGGCGTAGCCGCTGACGGTGAGGCGGTCGCGCCCTGAGAGCGGCACGTCGGCGCGGGCGTTGAGGTCGTAGAAATGGAAGTCGTTGGGAATGCCGTCCACGTCTTGCCCGCGCAGGACCGCGAAGAGCGGTTCGACCGTCGAGCGGCGCGCGGCCAGCATCCACGCCCCGCCCGCCGTGTCCGCCGGCGCCAGTGCGTCGGGCAGCGGGCCGTCCGCCGCGATGCGCGAGGCCAGCAGCCCGATGCTGGCGGTCCCGCTGATGTTCTCCGTCGAGCCGCGCCGGTTTTGCAGGTCTACTACCGCGCCGAGGCGCCCACCGTAGAGGGCCGGGAAGCCGCCCTTGTAGAGGCGCACGTCGCCGATGGCGTCGGGGTTGAACGTCGAGAAAAACCCGAAAAAGTGCGTCGGGTTGTAGACGGTCGTCTCGCCGAGGCGCACGAGCGTCTGGTCGGGGCTGCCGCCGCGGATGTAGAGGCCGCTGGAGAAGTCCGACGCCGCCTTCACGCCGGGCAGGAGCTGGAGGGCGCGAAAGACGTCCGGCTCGAAGGGGGTGGGCAGCTCCTTGATCTCGGCGGGCGTGAGGCGCTCGGCTCCGAGGGCGCGCTCGGCGCGTTCGGCGGCCCCCTCGCCGGTGACGACGATGTCTTCGCCCTCCAGCGCGGCGGTCTGGAGCGAAAACGGGAGGCGGCGCGTCTCGCCGGCGTCGAGCGCGATTTGCTTCTCGGCGGCCCGGTAGCCGAGGTAGCTGGCGCGCACGCGGTAGCGCCCGGCCGGCAGCCCCGCGACGCGAAAGGCGCCCTCTTCATCGACGGCTCCGCCCCGGCGCAACCCGCCGAAGTCGGGGAGTTTTCCACGGCTGTGGGCCGGTAGTGGTCGCCGGTGCCCGCCCCGGCAGCAGCCCGACCGATACCAATTCATAGTCGCTTATCTACCGGTTATATACGGCCAATGTGACAATGAATACTACAGAAATTTCAAGATCTTCCGGTATGAACGCAGTTCTCATGCCAGCGTGCGAGAGCTGTGGCGAGAGCGGCTCCCTGCTGTTCACCTGCGAGCACTGCGGGGA
>PXTX01000115.1 GCA_003023275.1 Bacteroidetes bacterium SW_4_67_19 | reverse complement strand
TTGCCTTCGTGGTCGTGCATCACCTCTCGCCCGAGCACGAAAGCCGGCTGGCGGACCTCTTGCAGGGGCACACCGAGATGCTCGTCGAGCAGGTCGAAGAGACCGTGGCGCTCGAGCCCGGCCACGTCTACGTCATCCCGCCAGGCAAGAACCTCTCGATCACCGACGACGAGCTGACGCCCACCAGCTTCGAGGAGCCGCGCGGGCAACGTGCCCCCATCGACTTTTTCTTTCGCTCCCTCGCCGAGACGCACGGCGAGCGGGCCGTCGGGATCGTGCTCAGCGGCACCGGGCAGGGGGGGACGCTGGGGCTGGGGCGCATCAAGGAGCGCGGCGGCGTCACCATGGCGCAGGTGCCCGACGAGGCCACCCACCCCAGCATGGCCCGCAGCGCCATCGCGGCCAACCAGGTCGACATCGTTGCGCCGGTGGCCGAGCTGGCCGAGCAGCTGGCGCGCATCCGCCGCGACGCCGGCCGCATCGCGCTCCCGGCGAAAGCGGCGCGCGGGCGAATGGTTCGCGGACGGAGAAGCGTTCGTGCTCATGCAGAAAGCGTCGTTGCAGAAGGCGCGGTGAAAAAGAAAAGGGCGTCAGCGCCCGTGCATCTTTTCGAGAAACAAGGGGTCCGGTGGCCGCTTTTCGCAAACGGACGGCCCTCCTTCCCCCCCGCTCCGCGCCATGCCCCGACCGCCCGTCTTGTTCCGCTCCGTACTGCTGCTGGGGGGGCTGCTCGCCGGCGGCTTCCTGGGCGGATGCGGCCCTGCCGGGACCGACCAAGACGCGCCTTTGCACGAGTCCTCCGAGACGGCGTTCCCCCGGCACCCCGGCAAGCAGCAGGCCTTCGCTGCGGCCGCCGGCACGCGCAAGGCCGCACTCGCCCTGCTCGACTCGCTGAAACGCTCCGCCCTGCGCGACGCATTTGCTCCCCTCGAACGCCTCGGCTACACGCGGCGCGTGCGCACTGAACGACTGGCGGAGGGGGGACAGGTCGAAGCGTTCGAGCAGCGCGTGGTGCGGTACGCCTCCGGCGGCGACGGCGGCGCGCGCGTTCTGCGAAGCGACTCCGCCGGCGCCCTCGCCTCCAGCGCACTCGGGCGGTTCGCCGGCAGCGACGAGGCGGACCCCGGCGCCCCGTCCGCCAACCTGGCGCAGCAGGTCCTTCCTTCGGAGTTTCCCTTTCTCTCCAAGCGCAACCGCTACGCCTTTCAGTACCGCCGCCTGCCGGACACGACGCTGGCGAGCGGGCCGGCGCACGTGGTTGTCGTGCGCGCGCGCCCCGACGCGGAAGGCGAAAACCAGTCCATCCGGTATGCGCGCCTTACCATCGACGAAGACACGCGCCAGCTCGTGGGACTGCGGATGCACCGCGTGCGGCGCTCGACGCTCTTCGATGAAGAAACGCGCCAGCTCGTCCGCCTTCGCCCGCTGCCCGGGCGCTCGGCGCGCCCCCCCGATTCGACCCGCTGGGTCCCGGCCGAGACGCGCTTCGCGACGCGCCTGCACGTGCTCCTGCGCCCGCCGCGCCGGTTTCGCTCGACGGCGTCGTACTTCCAGTATCGCCGCCCGCGTGATGCGTGACTCGTGAGGCTGCTATCGTTGAAAGAGAATGCGGGCGTCAATCGTTCTGAATGGCTTTCGCCGTAGCGCCCAGGCGCAAACGAATCGGCCCGACTTCATCACGCAACACGCCTCACTCCATTGACTCACGCAGGCGCGGGTGGTCGGTTAGGCGGCGGAGGTGCTCGTCCTCGCGGAGGGCCCGGGGACGCAGCGCCTTCGCGCGCAGGCCCCGCGCCAGCACGGCGGCGGCTTCACCGGGGCGCTCGCGTTCGAGAAAGACGCGCGCCAACTGACGGTAGGCCGGGGCGGAGGTCGAGTCGAGTTGCAGGGCGACCCGCCCAAAGGCTTCCGCCTGGTCGAGCCGCCCCAGCAGCAAGGCGTTCCATGACAGGCGCGCGTGTAGCGCGGCGTCCTCGGCGGGGAGGTGATCGGCGGCGGCATCGAGCGCGCGGCGGGCCGTCTCGAAGCGGCTCTGCTCACGCGCGGCTTCTGCGCAAAGCAGGTGCGCTTCGCCGTCGTTCGGGGCCAGCTCGGTGGCGCGCTCGGCGTCGCTCAGGGCCTCCGCCGAACGGCCCATTTCCAACAGCACTTTGGCGCGCAGCTTGCGCGCCTCCGTGTCCTTCGGAAGCGCGCGCAGGACGCGGTCGAGGCGCGCCTTCGCCTCCAACAGGCTCGACCCGGTGCGCCAGGCCGCTCGCGCGCGGTGAAACTGGCGGTCTATCGCGGGGGGGCGCCCGCCCTGCACGCGAGTGAGGCGTTCTTGCTGGCGGTCCGTCTGCTCGGAAGACGGCACCTGCGCCCCGGCAGGCCCCGCGCCCCAGAGGATCACCAGCATCAGCAATCCGGCCCATGTCACGTTGCGGCTACTCATCGTGCGGTCCTCGTCGTCATTACGAACAGCGTCCCGCGTGCTTTTTTCAACTTCGTGATCTTGCCCGGCCCCATCGGTAGCATTCATATCAAAAATCATTCCGGCCCGCCGCTCATGACCTCATCGACGTCTGCTTCCGCCTCCGCCCTCACGCGCGCCGCGCAGGAGCACCTGCGCACCCGCCAGCTGGGGCGCCCGATGGAAGGGCACGCGCGCCTCGGCTCCACCAACGAGCGCGCCCTCGCGTGGGCCGCACACGGCGCGCCCGAAGGCGCCGTCGTCACGGCGGAGCACCAGGCGGCAGGCCGCGGGCGCCACGGACGACGCTGGCGCGCGAAGCCGGGACAGAACCTGACCTTCTCGGTCGTCCTCCATCCCGCCGCGCCCTCGACCGACCGCCAGGCGCTTTCGCCCGCCCGCTTCGGGCTTCTCGGATTGGCCGGCGGGCTGGCCGTCTGCGAAGCGGTCGCCGAGACGGTCGCTCCCCCTGCCCCGGCGCTCAAGTGGCCCAATGACGTGCTCGTCGACGGCAACAAGTGCTGCGGCCTCCTGCTGGAAACCGCCTCCGCCGCCGATCACGCCCCCGGTCCCGTCGTGGTGCTGGGGGTGGGACTCAACGTCAACCAGCGCGCCTTCCCCGGCGTTACCTCCGAACGAGAGCCGCACCGCGCGCCGCCTACGTCGCTGGCGCGCGTCGCCGGTCGCCCCGTCGAACGCGCCCCGCTCCTGGCGCAGATCCTACGCCGCCTCGAAGCGCGCTACCAGTCGCTCTTCGACGATGCGGGCCGCTCGGTGCGCGCCGCCTGCGAAGCGCGCCTGACCGCCCTCGGCGAGCGCGTGACCGTCGAGCGTCCCCGCTCCGGCGAGCGCCTCGACGGCGTCTTCCTCGGCCTCGCCCCCGACGGCGCCATGCGCCTGCGCCTCCCCGGCGGCGCCGAACACGTCCTGCACGCCGGCGACGTGACGACGATTGGCGAGTGACGATTGGCGAGTGTCGAATGGATGCCAATCGAAAATCGACAACCGAAAATCGACAATCGCAGATGGATATCGTGCTCGACATCGGCAACAGCGCGGTGAAGGGAGCGCTCTTCGCCCAGGGCGGCGAACTGGAGCGCGCCTTTCGGCTCGACCTAACGCCCGCGTCGGCCTCGCGCGCAGACTGGCAGCAGGCCCTCCGGGACGCCGTAACGCCGACGCCCGAACGCGCGGGCGTCTCCTCGGTCGTCCCAGCAGCTGCCGAGCACGCCCGCGCCGCCCTGCGCGAGGGCTGGGGCCTGACGGACGCTTTCGCCGTCCGCGCCGACGCGAAGGACGTGCACCTGCCCTTTAAACTGGGCTACCGCACGCCCGCCACGCTCGGGGCCGACCGGCTGGCCGCCGCCGCTGCCGCCTGGCTCCGCTACGGCAAAGACAACGACCCCGGCAAAGACCATGACTCCCGCGCCGCCCGCTCCGTCGTGGCGCTCGACGCGGGCACCGCGCTGACCTACGAGGTCGTCCGCGCCGACGCGGAGGGCGGGGGCGTCTACGAAGGCGGCGCCATCGCGCCCGGCCCGGCCCTGCTGCGGCGCACCCTCGCGAGCGACGCCGCGCAACTGCCGTCCGTCCCGCTCGGGGCGCTTCCGCCCTCCCCCATCGGCTCCTCGACCCAGAACGCCCTCCAGAGCGGCCTGCTCTACGGCCTGATCGACAGCGCCGACGGCATGATTCGCCGCCTCGCGGACGCTCTTCCCGACGCGCCCGTCGTCGTCGCCACGGGGGGATGGAGCTACTTCCTGCGCGAGCACCTTCCGGACCGTATCCCCCAGCACGCGCCCCACCTGGTGCTCCGGGGCGTACACGCGCTCATGCGACTGAACGAGCGTGGGAGCGCGGGTGAGCGGGAGCGCGGGTAGCGGGAGCGCTCGGCTTCTGCCGGCAACGCTGCACCGCCTACCGAGCCGTGAGAAGACAAGTCAACAGCGCCCTTGCTCAATCCGTGATCGGCATCGCCTGACTCATCTCGGCCAAAAAACGTTCCCCCTTCCCCTTTCCCCCTTCACCCCTCAACCTTTTCCTCCTCCTCTTCTGGTTCCTCCTCGGGGGCGGGGACCATCGTGAGGGTGTGCGTCTTGGTCTCCTCGTCGTACGTGCTGGCTTCCTCGTCGAGCTGGAAGCCGGCGATGGCCTCCCACTCCTCGGTGTCCTCGAGGTCTTCGAGCGTCTCGCGGACGATGTGGTTGACGAACTGGCCCTGGAGCGACAGGAGATCCTCGCCGGTCGGTTCTTCGCCCTCCTCATCGACGAAGCGCACCTGCACGCGCTCGGCGTAGGTGTGCTCGTCGTCCCAGACGGCGCGCAACCCCTCCGGCAGAAAGTCCCAGACGAAACGGTCCTCGAGCGTCTTGTTGAGCGCCGGGCTGATGTGGGGACGCCAGAACGCCCCCACCTCCCCGATTTCGGGCAGTTCAGCGTCCATGCGCAGATGATAGTTGGGCACCAGATCATCCGGGCGCAACAGGCCGAAGAGCCCGCTGAAGATGACGCCGTTTTCGAGCATGCGCCGCTGCGCGCCGGTGGGCAGATCCGCAAAGTCGGTGGCGGAGTAGAGCGCGCCCGGGCTGTACCGGTCGAGCGCCGACATCAGCGGGGCCTCGTAGATCTCCTCGTTGACGCGCACGGCTTCCTCCAGTTCGAAGCCCTCCAGCTCCGGGAACAGCTCGGCGGGGTCGTCCGCCTCGCTCATCGCAGACTGGAGGGCGCCGATAAGCTCGCGGCGCTTGGGGTTGAGGTCGCTGAAGTAGTTGAACGTGTTCGACGTGCGGTAGTCGAACATGTCCGGGGCGAAGGGATTGCCGCCGGGCTGCTTGTTTGCCGAAGGCGGCAGAAGTACGACAAAATTGGGCATACGAAGGAGCGATTGAGAAAAAGCGACACCTGGGTGAAAAGCGCCGCGTGCGTCTGCGTCTTACTGCTGCAATTCGTTGAGCAACGCGTCGATGTCTTCGCGAATGAGCTTGGCGCGCACCTCGGCGTCTTCGACGAGAGCGTCGCCGGTGCGGCGCGCGTCGCCATTCTCCGCGCCGGAAGAGCGGAGCAGTTCCTCGATCACGATTCCCGCTCGCAACGCGGCGTTCTCGAGCTGGTAGATGAGGCGGCGACGCGTCTTTTTGCCCTTCTGTGGAGCCACGAGCAGGCCCGCAGCCAGCCCCAGCGCCCCCCCGGCCAGCGCCCCCAGTACCCCGTCGCGAACAGTTCGAGCCATGTCTTTCATTTTACCGTTTTTCGTTGAGGTGAGCACATGAGAAGCGCGACCGGCCCCCGGTCGACCGCCCAAAAACCGGCTCTGCGTTGCGAGCTGCAAGACGCGTCTCGGGTTCTTTTGAAACGTACCCCACAGACAGCCTTTTTTGCAAACCGCCCCCTGAAGAGACCATCGCCGATGCCGACGGATACTGGCATTCGGCAATTGTTACACTTACATTGAATTGACGGTCCCGCGTGCGGTGGGGAAAACGGCTCCCCTGCCGCCGCGCGGCACACCGCTTTTTTCGCTGTCCCGCACGGCGGCTCGGCCGCGCGCATCGCCCTCCCCGTGCTTTCGCTGACTTCCTCCCTCGCCGACTTTCTTCGAAGGCCGCCCTCCTCCCGAAGGCCGTCCCCATGCCCCAGTCCCGCTTTTCCCTTCAGCACTACGAAGGGTTTTCGTACCTCGACGAAGGGCCTTCCCAGACCGAAACGCCGCCGCTGCTGCTCTTGCACGGCATGCTCGGCGACCTGAGCAACTGGGACCCCACCATCGGCGCGCTCTCCGACGCCGGCTACCGCGTGCTCGTGCCCGTGCTGCCGGTCTACGACCTCCCGATGGCGAAATCGAACGTAGAGGGGCTGGCCGGATACGCCCGCGCCTTCGCCGAGGCGCTGGACCTCTCCTCCGTCGTGCTCGCCGGTAACTCGCTGGGCGGACAGGTGGCGCTCCTCTACGCGCTGCGCGCGCCCCGCTCGGTCGCCGCCATGATTCTCTCCGGCTCCTCCGGCATCTACGAACAGCGTATGGATGCCGACCTCATGCGCCGCGACAGCCGCGACTTCATCCGCGAGCGCGCCGCCGTCACCTTCTACGACGACGGGCACGTCACCGACGAGCTGGTCGACGAAATGTACGCGCTGGTCAACGACCGCGAGCGCGCGGTGCGCCTCATCCGCATGGCGCGCTCGACCAAAAAAGCCACCGTCACCGACCGCCTCGCCTCGCTCACCGGGCTGCCCACCCTGCTGGTGTGGGGGCGCGACGACGTCATTACCCCGCCCGACGTGGCCGAGGAGTTTCACCGGCGCCTCCCGCAGGCTCAACTTCACTTCATCGACAAGTGTGGCCACGCTCCCATGATCGAACGTCCCGGCGCGTTCAACCGGCTCACCCTCGAATTCCTGGCCCAGACGGTCGACCCTGCCGAACTGGCCCCGTCGGAAACCTCGTCGCCCGCTTCACACTCGTAATGCCTGACAGACGACTGGGCAAACGGGAAACGCACGCGGGAATGCTCGTTTCAGGCGCTGCGAAGGACGGATGAGTACCAAAACGGAATGATGCTTGCCCTTCTTGAGGCACGCCGTCGTTTCGCCGCGTTCGCCCGTTCTTTCCCCCGACCTCCGCCGTTGCCATGAGCGATGCGTCTTCTCCCGCCGAGCGACCGCAGCAGGAAGCCTCCTCCTCGCGGGAAGCCTCCTCCTCCGACAAACGAAACTCGCTCGAAATGCGCGAGCAGCGCCGCGACAAGCGGGGTAAAAACACGCTGATTTTGCGCGAGTTGGCGCTCATCGCGGCGCTGGGGCTGGTCATTCTGGCCTTCAACCTCGACTGGGGAAGCCCTCAAGGAGACCAGAACGTGACCACGTCCGACCGGAGCGAGATTCGCCTGCGCGACGTGCGCGTGAGCCCGAGCCGGAGCCGAAGCAGCGACGGCCCGAGCCGAAGACGCCGCAGAACGTCGAACGCAAGGAGGTGCCCGACAAACAGCTCGAGGAAAAGCCCGAAACGACCGACGAGCCGACCGTCGAGCCGATGCAGAAGATGAAAACCTCCCCGACGGCCGACCAGAGCACCGAGGCGCCGAAAACCACGTCCAAGCCGGCTCCCGATCCTACGCCCGAGCCGCCGAAAAACAAGGTGTTCAGCAAGAACACCGCCGACCGCAACGCCCAGATGCAGGGCTCCCTCCAGCCGACGTATCCCAGCGAAGCAAAACAGGCGGGCATTCAGGGACAGGTCGTCCTCCAGTTCGTCGTGGACGAAAGCGGGCGCGCGCAGGACATTCAGGTCTTGAGCAGCCCCAGCGACATGCTTGCGGACGCCGCCGTCAATGCACTCGAGGAGAAAAGCTTCAAGCCGGCTATGCAAAACGGCGAGCCGGTGAAGATGCGCATGAGCCAGCCGGTCACCTTTCGCCTGGAGTGACCGTTCGCCTGAAGTGACCGAGCGCCCGAGCAGGACGGACGCTGCTGGACGGAGCGGTCGAGGACTCACCCAAACGCCGGCTCCACCTCGGCGAGCACGTCGCGCAGGTCCGCAAAGTCGGGCAGTTCGTCGAGGGCGCGCCGCGCGTAGCCGACGGACGGTTCGTAGTAGGGCAAAAACTCGTCTTTGCCTTTCTCGCGCTCGACGAAAATGAAGCGACCGGCGTCCTTGAGCTTGCGCTGTACGGTTTGCAGGTGAAAGGCTCGCTTCACCGCAGCCGGGTCCTCGCACCACGGCAGTCCGGCGCGGGCGCCTTCCGCCACGTAGTAGTCCAGCAGGTCGTCGACCAGGGCGTCATCGAGGACGACGTAGGAATCGCGCAGGAGCGCCACGAGGTCGTAGACGAAAGGCGCCCGCAGCGCGTCCTGAAAGTCGATCACGTACCAGCGCCCGGCCTTGCGCATCACGTTGCGCGACTGGAGGTCTTTGAGCGCCAGCGTCTGGGGGAGCGCGAGGAGTGCGCCCGTAAGGCGGTCGAAGGCGTCGTCCAGGGCCGCTTCGCGGGGGCGCACCGCGTCGTCGCCGAGGCGCGCCCGAAGGCCCCATTCGCGGTAATGGTCCAGCTCCCAGCGCAGGGCTTCGCGGTCGAATTCGCGCTCGAAGGCGACGCACCGCGCGGCCTCGCCGAAGGCCGGGTCTGCCAGCGAGCGGCGCGCGGCGCGGTGCAGCTCGAGCACCACGTCGAGCACAGTGCGGTACAGGTCGAAGACCGCTTCGCCGCCGAGCGGGCCGGGTGGCACGTCGTGGTCGTCGAAGTCAACGCCGGCGGCCCGCCAGACGGCGTGCTCGAACAGCTCGTCCCCGAGGTCCTCGATTAGCAGGACGCCGCGGGCGACGTCGACGTGGTCGATGGCGGGGACGGGCATCCCGATGCGGTGCAGGTAGCGCTGCACGTTGACGAAGGGCCAGGCGTCGGCAGCATCTCGGAAGCCCGCACGCGGGTCGGGCGGCGGCGCTTCGCCGGGCGTCGCGCCGGCCTCGGGCAAGGCCAGTGCGCGCAGCACGCGGTCGCCGCGGGGGTAGCTCCGACCGGAGGCGGGCGCCGGCAGCTCGACGCGCCAGTAGATGCGCAGCGAGGCGTGCCCGCCCCGGCGGTCGAGCGTCGCCTCGCGGGCTATCGCTTCCCCGAAGCGGTCGGCCAGGGCGGCTTCGACGCGGGTGCGCATGGAGTCGTCGGAAGACGGGTTGCGTGAGGCCCCCTGGGAGGACGTGTTCACTTCGTTCACGGCGCGTGTTGCGTGATGGCTGCTGGTTCACGAGTGCCGAAAAAGGATTCGGAGCGACGTCGCGTCTGGACCCGCTTTCGCCGGTAGAACCAAAGCGCGAACGTGTCGGGCTGTTGTTCTCGCGCCTCGCGCATTACGCTAAAACCGCGCGCGCCTCTGCTGCGCAGCTGCCGTCGTGCCGGCGGGGACGAGCTGGGTCGTGCCACTGGGGGCGCGCCGGCCTTCGAAGCGGAGCGGGAGCGGGTCGGGGGCGCTGCGCTGCGCACGGTAGCGCCCGAAGGGGGTGCTCGTGTCGAAGCGGCGCCGGCGCACGTAGAGCGTCTGCCACTGGTCGGTGCTGATCCACGCTTCGTAGGCGGCGGGCGCCGGCATGCCGAGGCCGACGGGCGCGCCCCCCCAGTGCAACGTCGAGGGGTGGCCGCCGCCGGGAATGTCGATAGGCGCGTAGCGCGTGTCGGCGAGCGCCCGGAGGCGGCGGGCGGAGCGCGCGTCGCTCCAGCCGGGAA
Organism: Bacteroidetes bacterium SW_4_67_19; assembly: GCA_003023275.1. Taxonomy (GTDB): domain Bacteria; phylum Bacteroidota; class Rhodothermia; order Rhodothermales; family Salinibacteraceae; genus QS-8-64-10. The sequence goes on along the minus strand of PXTX01000115.1, from coordinate 3,323 downwards.
AGTAGCGCGTGTCGGGGGCGACCGTTTCCCAGCGCCACTGCTCGACGTCTTGCCCATGGCGGCGCGCCAACCGCGAAACCGCGCTGGAAAGCAGGCGGAAGCGGCGTCGATCTTCGAGGACGCGCAGCGAGTCGGAGGCGACCAGCGAATCGACGCGGGAGCGCACGGCGGGCAGGCGGCCCGTCTCCTGGCGGTAGAGCGCCACCCAGGTGTCGAAGATGGAGGCGCCGATGGAGGCGCGGTCGTAGGCGAAGTTCCAGTTGCGCAGGTAGCGAATGGCGCGCCCAAAAACGTCGGTGCGCTCCTCGTAGGTGAAGGTGCCGCTCCGCGTGCGCGAGAGCGAGTCGATGGAGGCGAGCATGTCGGGGGCGAGTTGGGCGGCCCAGGCGCTGGAGTCGGCGCGCACCCACTGCGACGGCCGGAGGGGGTCGGCAGCGGCGGTGGTGGTGTCGGCGGTGGTCTGCGCGAGACGGCCCTGCACCTGCTCGGCCAGGTAGGGGGTCCAGGCCGGCGCGCCGGAGGCCGCGAGGCCCCGCTCGAAGCGAATGGCCCGTGCGGGCGTGCCGAAGAGGCTGAAGCTGCCGGAGGAGTCGGCCGTCACCCCGCCGGCTTGCAGCAACCGAAAGCCCCCCTCGTTGCCGCCGTCGCCGGGGGGCGTTTCGCCCTGCGCCAGCGCTCGCCAGCCCGCCAGGTCGGTAACGGGGCGGAAGCCGCGCCAGCGCACCTGCCAGAGCGAGTCGGCGCGCGCGGTGTCGGGGCGCGTGGTGTCGGGGCGCGTGGTGTCCGAAAGAAGCCCCGCCGAGGAGTCAGGCGCGGCGGCAGGGGGCGCGCGCCGCGCGGCCGCCGGGCGTCCGGAAGCGTCGTCCAGCAGAAGCGCTTCGTTCGAGCGGCGAACGGTGACGAGGTGCTCGTTTCCGTCTGTGCCCAGAACACGCTCATAGACCGGGGCGGCGGTGGAGTCGTAGGGCGCGCGCGCCACGTCGAGCGGAGGACCGGAAGGCAGCAGCGCCCAGGCGCGGCGTCCGGCGCGCCCGGCCACCAGAAAGGGCGTGCCGGGCAGCGAAAGGGCGGCGACGTTGCTTGCCTCCGCCCGCTGCAAGAGCACGGCCTGAAGCAGCGGCACGGCCGACGCGCCGTAGACGTGGCGGTAGAAGAGATGCGTAGCCTCGGGACCGCGAGCGGCCCAGGCGGCGCTCTGGTCGAAGTCGTGCAGGTGCAGCCAGCGGCGCAGCGAGCTGTCGGCGCGCAGGAAGCGGCGCGCGGACGGCGGCGCGGCAGCCCCGAGGCTGTCGGGCGGGGGCGGCGCGCTGGCGAGGTAGGCGTAGAGGCGTTCGATGGCCAGCGCGTGCCAGGGTTCCCAGGCGTCGGGCGTTTGCCCCAGCAGCGCAAACTCGCTCCGGTGTTGGACCGCCGCGCTCCGGAAGGCGGCGTTCATGGCGGTCGAGCCGCAGGGTGCGTTCGCCAAACCACTCGCCGAGGCGCCCGGTGGCCGTCTGGCGCCACAGCGCCACCAGCCAGGGCCGCTCGGCGCCGTGGACGTAGCCGAGCGCCGCGTAGCGATCGCGCAGCGAATCGGCGCGGATGGTCGCCACCCCCGCGTCGTTCCAGGCAATGTCGACGGGACGCGCCAGTCCCTGCACGCGCGCTTCGGCGGGCGGGGCGGTGCTCACGCCGTACGCGAAATACCACAGCGCCCCCCCGGCGACGATCAGTACGGCGAGCACGGCGAGGAGGGAGTAGAGCGCGCGACGCACGGCAGTCGGTGGACGAGCGGGGAACGAGCGAGGCCGTTTGGAAAATATACAAAACAGGGCGGTCCGCTCAAACAGGGCCTTGTGTGCGTTTTGTAATACCCGCGTTGCAGGTTTCGCGTGGCGCGTCGAACGGGGCGCGTCGAACGTTCCAGACGCCGCGTGCTACGCAAAACGTGCTACGCCCTCCGTTCTACGCCATCCGTTCTCCTTCTCGCCAGTGGCTGTTTTCCTCACGATCCTGCACGCGGGCCTCTGGCTGATGCTGGCCGGCAACCTGTGGTACCTGCGCCGCGAGTCCAGCGACGACGAGGAACGCATCGCAGGCGAGGGCGATTCGGCGGGGCTTTCCGTGCTCGTTCCCGCGCGCAACGAAGAGCGCAACCTCCAGCGTCTTCTCCCCTCCCTGCTGGAGCAGGACCATCCGCGCTTCGAGGTCATCGTGTACGACGACGGCTCCACCGACGGCACCGCCGAGGTGCTGGAAGCAGCCGAGGCGGAGTTTCGGGAAAAAGAAGGGGCCACGTTGCGCCTGTTGCAGGGAAACGGCCCGCCGGCCGGCTGGGTCGGCAAGACGCATGCGTTGCACGAGGCCGCGCAGGAGGCCAGCGGCGACGTGTTTCTTTTCCTTGACGCCGACGCCCGCCTCGAAGGCCCCGGCGCGCTCCGCTCGCTTGCCCGCCGCTTTCGCTCTCGCCCCGAAGACACGGACGTGCTGACGGGCTTTCCGCGCTTGCGCGGAGCGGCGTTGCTTTTGGTCAGCATCGTGCCGAACGCCATTTTGACGGGCCTGCCGTGGCCGCTGGTGCGACGCACGCCCGGCCTCCCGTCGCTGGGGGCGCTCAACGGGCAGTGCTGGATGATCGACGCCGACACGTATCACCGCCACCAGCCGCACGCCGCGTGCAAGAGCGACGTGCTCGAAGACGTAGAGATTGGTCGCTTTCTCAAGTCCGAGGGGCACACGCCCGTCATGCGCGACGTGCGCGGCGAGGTGTCGATTTTCATGTACGACCGCTACGCCGAGGCGTGGCGCGGCTTTCGCAAAAACGCCTACCTGCTGATGGGCGGCACGCCCCCGGCGGCGGTGCTGTTTATCAGCTTCTTTCTGTTGACGTTCGTCCTGGCGCCGTTTTTCGAGCCGTGGCTGTGGGCGTCGGTCTTCGGGTTGAAAGCCGTCACCGACGGGTTGGGCGGCCAGCCGCCGTGGGTGTCGCTCTTTGCGCCGCTCTCGTTCCTGCTGGCCGTGGCCATGCAAGTCGACTCGACGGCCAGCCACCTGCGCGGGACCGTCGAGTGGAAAGGCCGCCGCGTAGCGTCGTGAGAACGGCAGACAGCGTCCCGGTGCAAATGCGGCGAGCTGAATTCGGGGTGGAAATGGGGAAACAGGAGGGCGCTCGCGAGATGCGCGCTCGGGATCTGTCCCGAGGGGGCCATTGCCGGACGATGCGAGAACGGAGGGATTCGTACTTACATCGCGAAATATTCACATTGAAACCCAGCAGCAGGTAGCGGTCGGGATGAAAAAGTCATGATCGGTCGCAACCTTGTCTGGCCGGCCAATAATCGTGC
>PXTX01000114.1 GCA_003023275.1 Bacteroidetes bacterium SW_4_67_19 | reverse complement strand
GACGCCGACCGGCTCGTCGACCGCCTCGAACAGAAATACAACGGCGGGCAAGCGCTGAAGGCACAGTTCACGCAGACCACCTCGCGGAACGGCCAGATGAACACCCTCAGCGGCACGCTCACCTTGCAGGGCGACCGCTACCGCGTGAAGACCGACCGCCAGACGCTCGTCACCGACGGCGAGACGACGTGGGTCTACACCCCCGCCCGCGACCAGGTCCTCGTCAACGACTACGTCGAAGACGAAACGGCCTTCTCGCCGAGCCGCTTCTTCGACGGCTACCGCGAGCGCTATCGCGCAACCGGCGTGCGCACCGCCCGGCGCAACGGGGCCACACATCACGTCCTCACGCTCAAACCGCGCGAGCAGGGGGCCTTCTTCCAGGACGTGACCCTCTGGATGCGTGCCTCCGACGCGGTCGTGACGCGCCTGAAGGTCAAAGACGCCAACAGCTCGACGATGACGTTCACCCTGCGCGACGTGGCCTTCGACGCGGAGACGACCGCCGGCACCTTCCAGTTCGACGCGCCGCAGGACGTAGAGGTGGTCGACCTGCGCTCGTGAGTAGGACGGTGGACCGTGGACGATGGACGGTCGTCCTTCAACCCGCGCAGTGTCGCCCCGTATAAGATATACGGGAGTACACCGAAACGCTCCCACGCTCCCGCTCCCCCACGCTCCCCGTGACTGCACGCACGCGCCGCCGCCTCGCACAGGGGGGCAGCTTTCTCCTGGCTGGGGTCTTGCTGTGGCTGGCACTGCGTGGGGTAGACCTCCAGACCGTGTGGGAGGCGCTGCGCACCGCCGACTACCGCTGGCTCGCGCCGCTGGCGCTTTTGATGCTGGCGAGTCACCTGTTGCGCGCGTGGCGCTGGGTCTTGCTCCTGCGCGCCACCGACGCCCCGCCGAAAAGCCGACCGGCCACGCTGCGCGGCGCCTTCTACTCCGTCATGATCGGCTACATGGTCAACTACGCCGCCCCGCGCCTGGGCGAAGCGGCGCGCACGGCCAACCTCTCGGCGCGCACGCGGCGGCCCTTCTCGGGCGTCTTCGGCACGGTCGTCGTCGAACGCCTGCTGGACACCGCCGTGCTGGGCCTGGCGCTCGTCAGCACGGGGCTGCTGCTGATCGACCAGCTCGGCGTGCTCAACGAGCGCGGCGCGCTCGCCGGGGGCGCGCTCGTCGTGTGGGGGCTGCGACGGCGCGCGCTCTGGGCCGACTACGTGCGCCCGACGCTGCGCTCCTTCAAAAGCGGCCTCCTGTCGCTGGGGCGCACGGGCCGCCCGTGGGCGCTGACCGTCAGCACCGCCGGCATCTGGGTTTGCTACGGGCTGATGGCCTACCTCCCGCTGCTCATTCTGGAAATGGCCGGCCCCTACGACCTTTCGCTCATCGACGGCTGGTGCCTGATGGCCCTCGGCGCCATCGGCGTGGCGATTCCCTCTCCCGGCGGCACCGGCTCGTACCACTACATCACGATCCAGTCGCTCGTCTGGCTCTTTGCCGTGCCCCGGGCCCCGGCGGCCACCTACGCTGTGCTCACCCACGGCGCGCAACTGGTGGTCTACGTCATCGTCGGCTTTGCGTGCCTGCTGGCGCAGGGCCGCACCCTCGGCGACCTGTGGGGCGGGGGCGAGCCCGACTGGGACCGCGTGGAAACGGCAGCGAGCAAACCGAAGCGCCGTCCCGCGCCGGCGAGTAGCCGTTTTGTGCGGGCGATCAAGCGGCGGCAGCGCGAGGCTCCAGCGGATCCACGGTCTGGGACGCCGACGCGCCCCCCGAGCGCTGCGCCTCGACCTGCTCCTCGATCCAGTCGTAGGTGCGCTGGATGCCGTCTTCGAGGGCGATCTCCGGCGCCCAGCCGAGCACCTCCTTCAGGCGCGTGTTGTCGGAGTTGCGCCCGCGCACCCCCTGCGGCCCGTCGACGTGCTTCTTCTCCGGCACGATCCCGGCCGCCTCCCCGATGATGTCGACGAGCTGGTTGATCGTCACCATGCGGTCGCGCCCCAGGTTGAGCGGCTCGGAGTGGCCGCTCTCCATCAGACGGTAGATGCCCTCCACGCAGTCGTCGATGTAGCAGAAGGAGCGCGTCTGCTCCCCGTCGCCCCAGATCTCGACTTCGCGCTCGCCGTCGAGCTTCGCCTCGGCGGCCTTGCGGCAGAGCGCAGCCGGGGCCTTCTCGCGCCCGCCGCGCCACGTGCCCAGCGGCCCGTAGATGTTGTGGAAACGCACGATGCGCGTGTCGAGGTCGTGGTCGTCGTGGTAGTGCTGGTTGAGGCGCTCGCTGACGAGCTTTTCCCAGCCGTAGGCATCCTGCGGAGCCGCCGGGTAGGCGTCTTCCTCCTTCAGCGCCGTCACGTCGGCGTCGGTTTGCAGGTGCTCGGGGTAGACGCAGGCGCTGGAGGTGTAGAGGTAGCGCTCCACGCCGTTGGTGCGCGCGGCTTCGAGCGTGTGCGTATTGATCAGGACGTTGTTGTGCAGGATGGCCGCGTGGTTGGCGGAGATGAACCCCATCCCGCCCATGTCGGCGGCGAGGGCGTAAACGTCGTCGACGTTGCGGGTGGCCTCCAGGCAGTTGGCCCAGCGGCGCAGGTCCAGCAGCTGAAACTCGTCGGCCTCGGTGGGGGCGAACTCGGGGCGCTTCACGTCGACGCCGCGCACCCAGTAGCCCCGTTCTTTGAGAAAGGAAACGAGGTGGTGGCCGATGAAGCCGCCGGCGCCGGTGACGAGGACGCGAGGAGTGCGGTCAGGCATAGGAGACGGATGGGGAGCGGGACGAGTGCTGATTGATGAGACGCGCCCACTGCTCGCAGGCCACGTGTTGTTCGTAGGTGTCGAGGAAGGCTTCGCGCCCGCGCCGGCCCATCGCGCGGCCGTCCGTCTCCCCTTCGCAGAGCGCCCGCAGGGTATCCGCGAGGCGCCCGGCGGCAGCGCCCGAATCGGCGAAGTCGGACGGGTCGACGACGCAGCCGACGTCGTTCTCGGCGATGGTGTCGGCAGAGTCGGAGGCGCGCGGGCCCACCATCACCACGGGCCGCCCCGCCGCCATGATGCCGTAGAGCTTGCCGGGCACCGAGACGCCCGCCGCCCGGCGGCGCAGCGTCATCAGGTGCACGTCGGCGATGGAGAGCGACTGGTGCAGCTGCTCGCGCGGGAAGTAGTCGAGGTACTGGACGTTGTCGAGGCCGTGCTGCCCGGCGAAGGCGGTGATTTCCTCGCGGCGCGGCCCGCCGCCGACGAAGAGGAAGTGGATCTCGGGATGGTCCTTGAGGCGGCGCATCGCCGCGCAGACCTCCTCGAAGCGGTGCACGAGGCCGGCGTTGCCGGAGTACATCACGACGAACTTATCGTGGAGGCCCAGCTCGTCGAGCAGCGGGTTGTCTTCGGGGGCGACGGGGTAGACTTCGTCCTTTTTGTTCCAGACGGGGATCGTGTGCAGGCGCTCCGGCGCGACGCCCTGGCGCACCAGGCGGCGTTTCATGTGGCGGCCCAGGTCCACCACGAAGTCGGCGCCCCGGTAGCCGGCGCTGTTGACGGCGCGCAGCAGGCGCGTGAGCAGCGCGTCGTCTTCGAGCATGCCGGCGGCCACCTCGGCGCCGGGGGGCAGGTCCATCGACCAGATGCCGTAGCGCTGGCCGAGGGTGTGTTTGAGCAGCCGCGCCCCCGCGCAGAGCAGCGGCGGCGTGGTGAGCGTGACGACGT
>PXTX01000113.1 GCA_003023275.1 Bacteroidetes bacterium SW_4_67_19 | reverse complement strand
CCGCTGTGTCGCTCGCGGATGACGAAGAGAAACGGCCGGTCGGCGCGCACCACGGGCGGGCCGGAGGTTACCCCTATCCCGACGCTCGTGGCGGCGGCGGCCTCGGTGCCCTCTTCGTTGACCTTTACGAAGCTCTTGTGCTTGACCTTGCTGATGTAGAGGTCTTCTCCGGCGCTCGCGTTGATCCCGCTGAAGTCGGACTGCTCCGGGAGGAACGCCTCTTCCATGCCCATCGCTTTGAGCACGTCGTTGAGCGTCTTTTCGTACTCGAGCTCGAAGCGCGGGAGCACGACGCCGGCCTTGCGCTCGCTCTCGCGCAGCCCGCGGGTAACGGCCTGCCAGCGCTCGGCGTCGAGGTCGGCCGCGAGCGAATCGGCGCTGGCGGGGCCCTCGGGCGTGCGCCGGGGCACCAGCACGGTCATCGTGTATAGGCTGTCGCCGTAGGGCAGGTCCACCGCCTCCAGCGTCTCGTCGCCGTAGTGGGCGAAGGTCGGCTCGGTCTGGTGCATCATGTCGACGGTCTTCTCGGAGCCGTCGGCGAGAGTGAACGGGGCCTCTTCGGTCTTTTTCTCGTCGAACTGGTACGTCCAGTCGCCCTTGAAGTAGATCGCGTTGATGAGGTACATCACCATCTCCGGCGGGATGCGCGCCGGGACGATCTTCGGAATCTTGCCCTGCGTCTTCTCCTCCACCCAGCCGTTGATCGTCTCGGCGGCCTGCGGGCTGCTGAAGTCAAGCCCGGCCACCTCGGCGTCGAAATACATTTTATTCGTGTCGATGAACGCCGAACGGACGGAGAAGGTGTCGCGGTACCAGATGGAGTTGGCGAGGCGCATCTGCACCTTCGGGTCCAGCTCGGCGAGCAGCTCGATGAGGCTCTGGTACGATTCGTTGATCTCTTTCTGGGAGAGGCCGTTCAGCGCCAGCGTCTCCTCCATCGCCGTGCGCGTGGCGCCGCCGGCGTCGCAGGCGGCGAGCGCAAGGACGGCCCCGAGCGCGCAAAAAAGAAGCGACGCGGCGACGGAAGCGCGCGGGGCGGCAACGGGCGTACGGAGAACGACGGGAATCATCGGAACCCTCCGGCGGGAACCATGGGGGGAGGAATGCGGCTTCCGCTTCGATCAATCTTGCGCATGAATCGAGCATACAAAAGCCGCGCACCCTGCGCAACCCCTGCGCTCCAAAAATGCGTTGACCCGTCGCAGACCGCTGCTGAATCGTTGCAGCGAAGGGGCGAAAAGCAAAACGCCCCGCCGCCGGGCGGGACGCGTTGCCTTGCGAGAAAGCGAGCGCCGGCTGTTACCGCCGTCCGGGGGCCGGTTCGGCGGTCGGCGATTCCTCCGAGAGGCCCGGACGCGGCTGGCGGCCCTGCTCGATGTTCTGCAAGAGCGCCTGCACGGCGCGGCGAAGCTGCCGGTCTTCGCCGGTGGCCTTCGCGTCGGGGGCGTTTTCGACGATGATGTCGGGGCGGGCCGGCCCCCGTTCCATGTTCTTCTGCGTGGGCCGCACGTACCAGCCGCGGTAGGGCACGCGCACGTACGATCCGCTCAGCAGGCCCCGCCCGCCCGTCGAGATCACCGCGCCGAAGGTGGGCGTGCCCACCAGCGGCCCCAGGCCCAGCGACTTGAAGGCGTGGGAAAAGATCTCGGCGTTGGAGTAGCTGTTTTGGTTGGCCAGGGCGGCCACGTGGCCCGTCCACGCCGCAAACGGCAGGCGCTCGCCGAAGGGATAGTTGTTGCGGAACTGCGTCTGCTGCTCGTCGAGGTTCTCGGCGGCGCCGCGTGGGACGGTGTAGGCATGCTGCCGCACCGTCAGCACCGTCAGCAGGTAATCGGTCGTCCAGCCGCCCCCGTTGTAGCGCACATCCACGACGAGGCCCTTCTTGCCCTGCCCGCTGGCGGTGATTTCCCGCTCGAAGCGCTCGAACGACGACCAGTTCATGCCCTCGACGTGAACGTAGCCGAGCCGGCCGTCCGAATACTCCTCGGTCAGGCGCTTGCGCTCGTCGACCCACTCCTGGTAGAGTTCCTGATCGAGGTCTTCGGCGGCGCGGAGCACGACGCGACGGGCGTTGCCGTCTTCGTCCTGCACGGTAAGCGCGACCCGCTCGCCGGCCTTCGCCGTGAGGAGGGCGTAGAAGTTGGGCGCCTCAGACACGGGCCGGCCGTCCACGGCCGTGATGACCTCGCCTTTGCGCAGGCGGTTCGTGGAGCGCGCGGCGGGGGACTCGGGCACCACGCGCTCGATGCGCACGCCCTCCTCCGGGGCCGGGTCGATGGCGGTGCCCAGCAGGCCGGTCTGCTCATTTTGGGTCTCGGCGCGGTCGTCGTTGTAGAAGCCCATGTGGCTGGCGTTGAGCTCGCCGAGCATCCAGTTCATCACGGTGCGGAAGTCCCGGCTGGTGGACGCGCGCAGGGCCCACGGGCGGTACTTCTCGCGCATGGCCTGCCAGTCCGTGCCGTGGTAGTCGGGATCGTAGAAGTTCTTTTCGAGCGTGCGCCACGCTTCGCCGAAGACCTGGCGGCGCTCCGCCTCGTGGTCGATGCGCATCTGCGCCTGGAAGGCCAGCGTCTTCGGCGAGGAGTCGCCTTCCGGGGCCAGGCGCGCGATCTGGCCGCCCTGGCGCATCATGAAGAGATGCTCGGCCGTCGGCCCCAGGCGCACGGCGTAGGGGCTCACGCCGGAGGTGAGGCGCTCGCCCTCGGTGCCGTCCCACCTGACTTTGAAAAGATCCGGCTCGACGCTGTACTGCTGGGTGCGCCCGCCGCGCCCGGCGGTCGATCTGCACGGTGTCGGCGCGGGCGGTTTTTGCGGTGTCGGGGGGGCGTTCCTGCTCCTCCCGCTCCTTTTGGAGCTGCCAGTCGCGCTGGGTTTTTTCCCAGTCCTCCTCCTCGAGCCACGCAAACCACACGTCGTCGTCGCCGCTGGAGCGCGAGGAGACGAATCCCAGCTTCGAACCGTCGGGGCTCCAGACGGGATCGGTGTCGGGGCGCGGGTGCTGGCTGACGTTGACCGGGGCTTTCGAGCCGTCGGCGGCCTGGATGTAGATTTCGTGGTTGAAGTCGAGGTCCGGCCGCGAGTAGGCCAGCCAGCGGCTGTCGGGGCTCCAGGTCACGCCGCCGGGCTCGGCCCAGCCGTCGAGGAGCACCGTCTCGTCGCCCAGCTCGCCGCCGGAGGGGAGCGCGGCGGTGACGAGCTGGCCGCGCCCGCGCCGGTAGGCGACGTGCTGGCTGTCGGGCGCCACGACGGGACGGCCCTCGCTCTGGGGCGTGTCGGTGAGGCGCGTCACCTCGTAGTCGAGCGCGCGCATGAGGGCGTCGGTGTCCGCGTCCTCGGCGGCGGCGAGGCGGTAGAAGTCGTACTGGTTGCCGGGGCGGTCGGAGGCGAAGAGGAGCGTCTCCTCGCCGAGCCACGCGGGGTCGCGGTCGCGGTAGGAGTGGTCGGTAAGCTGCACGGTGCGCCCGCCCTCCGGGTCGTTCTGCATCAGGAACAGCTCTCCGCGCACGACGAAGGGCGCAGGCGTCGCGGCTCACCGTAGACCGCGCCGTCCCCGCCGCCCCGCCGGCGCATCGTGTAGACGTGCGTGTTGCGCGCGAAGGCGACCACGTCGCCGCTGGAGCTGGCGGAGACGTGCCGCACGGCGCCCTCCTCGAAGTCGGTGATCTGCTGCGCGTCGCCGGCGGCGGTGCCCTCGTCGGTGAGGCGCCGGCGGTGGATGTTGTAGGCGCCGCTCTTCTCGCTGATGTAGAGCAGCGTGCGCGGCCCCGTCCAGACCGGCTGGTAGTCGCTGCCTTCATAGGTGGTGAGTTGGTGGTACGCGCCGGTCTCGCGGTTGTAGATCCAGAGGTCGCGGCCGGCGGGGCCTTCGTAGCCTTTGCGCGAGCGGCCCGAGCTGCCGCGCTCCAGGGCCACGAAGCGCCCGTCCGGGCTGGCGGCGGGGGCGTAGCCGAGGGCGTCGAGGAAGCGCTCGGGCGTGCCGCCGTCGTCAGCGCTTACGCGCTGGACCTCTTGCTCCCACTCGACCTGCACGTAGTTGCGGTCGGTGGTGAAGAGCAGGTCGCCCTCGGGCGTCCAGCCGCCCAGGGCGTCGCCGGCGGAGTGGTAGGTCAGGCGCTGGGGCCGCGCCCCGTCCGCGCCCATCACGAAAAGATCGTCATTGCCGTTGCGGTCGCTGGTGAAGGCGATCTCCGAGCCGTCGGGTCGCCAGTGCGGGCTCGCCTCGTAGGCGTCGTTGACGGTGAGGCGCCGCGCTTCCCCGCCCCCGGCGGGCACGGTCCAGATGTCGCCCTGGTAGCCGAAGGCAATCTCGCTGCCGTCGGGGCGGACGGCGGGGAAGCGCAGGAAGGG
>PXTX01000112.1 GCA_003023275.1 Bacteroidetes bacterium SW_4_67_19 | reverse complement strand
GCGAAAAGACCATTCAGGGAGCTTCAGGGCTTTTTGAGACGATTTGATACGCATTTTCACGCATCCGAAAGGATTTGAGACGCCAGCGAAAGCATCTCACGGTGCCAGGGGCATTCCTGTAAAGCGCCGCCTTCTGGTTCGCCTGCCAACGCGCCTGCCGTGCCCGCTCCCGATCCGCTGCCCGCCCCCGAGGAGGAGACCCCGCCCGACGCGGACGGCGCGCGCCCCGCCGGCTACACCCGCACCATCACCGGGCAGGACGGCACCCAGAACGACGACGGCTGGCGCAGCCTCGCGCTCCCGGCGGCGGGCAAGACGCGGGCGACCCTCGACGGCGACGTGGACTTCGCGGCCCGCTCCGACGCCGTGCTCTACCGCTGGGACGCCGCCACGCAGTCGTGGACGGCCCCGACGAGCAGCAGCGACGCGCACCCTCGTGGGCGGCCAGGAGCAGACCGGGCGGCAGTCGCTGCGCTTCGCGGCGGAGGGCCTGGCGAGCGGGGGGTACGTCTACCGCATCCAGGCGGGCGACTACACAGAAACGCGCAAGCTGGTGCTGGTGCGGTAGCACGGCGCTCGGCGGGGCGCGGGCGATCTACTGCGCCGAAGCGCCCGTCTCGGGTCACGGTTCTGCCGGTTCCCCTTTTCCCGAACGCCCGGTCTCCATCAGCTGGCGGGCGTTCTTCAGGGCCGCGCCGGTCACGTCCTCCCCGCCGATCAGCGCGGCGACCTGTTCGGCTCGCTCTTCTCCCTCGGCGAGGCGCTCGATGCCGGTGACGGTACGGCCCTCCTCCACGCGCTTGGCCACGCGGAAGTGCTCGTCGCCGAGGGCCGCGATCTGCGGCAGGTGCGTGATGGCGATGATCTGGTGGTAGCTGGCCAGGTCGTGCATCGAGCGGCCCACCTTGCGCGCCACCCCCCCGCTGATGCCCACGTCGATCTCGTCGAACACCAGAATCGGCAGGCGCTCGGACTTGGCCAGGATCGTCTTCAAGGCCAGCATGATGCGGCTGATTTCCCCGCCGCTGGCGACGGCGCGGAGCGGGCGCAACTCCTCGCCCACGTTGGTCGAGATGAAAAACTCCGCCCGGTCCATGCCCGTCTGGAAGGCCGCGTAGCGCGTGTCGTCGTCAGCAACGATCCAGCCGCCTTCCTCCTCCTCGCGGGTGAAGCGCACCTCGAAGCGGCTCTCGGGCATGTCCAGCTTGGCCAGCTCCTCCAGGATGGCGTCCTCGATGCGCGCGGCCACCTCCTTGCGCTTCTTCGACAGCCGCCGCGCCGCCTCGGACAACTCGGCCTGCGCGTCGTCGATCTGGTCGGACAGCTCCGCGAGGGCGCCCTCCACGTCCGCCGCCAGTTCGTGCTCCTCGCCGATCTCTGCGCGGTGCGCCCGGACGGCTTCGAGCGTGCCGCCGTACTTGCGCTTCAGCCGCTCCAGCTCGCTGATGCGCTCGCGGATCTGGGCGAGGCGCTCCGGGTCGAACTCGATGCGCGCGGAGTAGTCCTGGAGAAAGCTCGCCGCCTCGGCCACGCTGATCTGGGCGCTCTTCACCTCGGCCAGTTGCTCCTCGAAGGCGTCGTCGATGCGGGCGAGGTCCTGCATTTCGTTGCGCGCCACCACGAGGCGGTCGTTGATGGCGTCTTCGGCCTCGTAGAGCGTGTGGTACAGCTCCTGGGTGGCCTCGAAGAGGTGCTCGGCGTTGGACAGGCGACGGCGCTCGGCGTCGAGGCGCTCGTCTTCGCCTTCCTCGGGCGCGACTTTGTCGATTTCTTCGATCTGAAACTCGTAGAGCTGGCGCTTTTCCTCCAGGCGCTCGCGGCGCGCGACCAGCTCCGCGCGCTCTTCGGTGAGTTCCTCCACGCGCCGGTAGCGCTCGGCGTAGGTCGCGCGCAGCCCCTCCAGCCCGCCGAAGTTGTCGAGCAGCTGGAGGTGCTTTTCGACGCGGAGGAGGCTCTGGTGCTCGTGCTGGCCGTGCAGGTCGATCAGCTCGGCGGCGACGGCGCGCATCACGTCGAGCGTGGCGGGCGTGTCGTTGACGAAGCCGCGGCTCTGGCGGTCGGTGATCTGGCGCCGCAGGATGATGCGCCCGGCGCTTCCGTTGGAGCCGCCGGGGAGGGCGTCGATGCCGTTTTCGTCGAGCAGCTGGTTGATGCGCGGCGTGTCGGCGTCGTCGAAGGCGCCTTCGATGACGGCCTTCTTGGCGCCGGAGCGCACCGAATCGGTCGAGGCGCGCTCGCCGAGGATCATGCTCAGCGCGCCGATCAGGATGGACTTGCCCGCGCCCGTCTCGCCGGTCAAGACGTTCAGCCCGCTGCCGAACTCGACTTCGAGTTCCTCGATCAGCGCGTAGTCGCGGACGTAGAGCGAACGCAGCATGGCTGCGGGGCGGTCTGCTGCCAGAAGGCAAAAACCGAGCGGCCCGAACGACCTTCAACCGTCCTGCATCGCCTGCGCTTTCGCTTCGGCCGAGCGGCGGCGGGCCTCTTCGCGCGCCTCTTGCTCCTCGCGGCGCGCCTCGATGAGTTCTTTGATGACCGGGTAGGCGCGTTCGTAGAGCGCCTCGGGGTCGGGGTCGATTTCGCCGCGGCCTTCGTAGAGCAGTTCGCAGCAGCGATGGAGGGCGTAGTCGAGGCCGTGCTTCGAGACGGAGCGCGCGCGGCGCTTGCGCCGGCCGGTCTCCGGGTCGGGCCACATGGCGCAGACGTGCGGGTAGCGCGTGCCGCTCTTGCCCTTCGCCCACGTCAGGCTGATGCCCTTGACGCCGGTGCGGGTGAGCGTTTTCCACGCCTGCTGGCGCGTGCGATCGGTGTGCAGGTGCGCGTTGGGGCCTTCCGGGAGCGACGGCAGGTCCTCGAGCAGTTCGTCGCGGTACTCTTTGGCCAGTTCGAGCGCTTCCTCGCGCCCGCCGTACTTCTTGTCGCTGAACAGCTTGGTCGTCTGCTCCCCGTCGCGCTGGATGCAGACCTGCCAGCCGTGGGTGCGCCCCGTGTCGATGCGCTTGACGTTTTTGACGCTCATCGGTGCGTGTTGCGTGATGCGTGAGACTGCCGGCCCGCCCGCGGCGTTGCCAGAGAACGGCGGTTTCGCTGGCATGAATGGCAAGCAGCAGGGATTGGTTCGGCCAGCGGCGCTTCCGCCCAGCAATCCCGGCTGCCTTTCCCCTCACCCCCGCCTCCCCGAACTCATCCCCGCACCACCAGCGCGCCGGGGCGTTCGAAGCGCACGCTCCGGCCTTCGTCGGGAAAGCGCAACTCGCGGCCCGAGGCGGTGTATGCGGGATCTTCGGAGTGCAGCACCACGTCGGCCCCGGCGGGGCGCGGGAGCGTCTGGCCGTTGGCGAGGGCGGCGAGGAGCACGTGTTCGCCGCGCCGCAGCGCGAGGCCGTGGTCGCCGTGGGCTTCGACGTGGAACCGTTCCCCCTCGCGGTCGCCGTGCGGGCCGGCGGGGGGCAGCTCGGGGCGCAGGTGCAACAGGTCGCGGTAGAAGGCGAGCATCCCCGCATGCGGCATGTCGTCAAACTCGTCCCACCGCAGGATGCTGCGCTCGAAGGTGGACTCGGCCTGCGGGTCGGGGACCTGGCCGGAGGTCAACTCGGCAAACTCGGCAAACTCTTCCTTGCGCCCTTCGCTGACGAGCTTGCCGAGTTCCTCGTGGTGGTCGGTGAAGAACTGGAACGGCGTGGAGGCGGCCCACTCCTGCCCCATAAACAAGAGCGGCAGCTCCGGGGCGAAGAGCAGCACGGCGGTGGCCGCGCGGTAGAGCGGCATCGAGATGTCCTCGGTGAGGCGCGCGCCGGCGGGGCGGTTGCCCACCTGGTCGTGGTTCTGGATGCAGACGACGAATCGCTCGGGCGCGAGGCCCTCGGTCGTCGTGCCGCGCTCTTTGCCGAAGTTGGGCGCGTACTGGCCGGTGTAGAACCAGCCCTGACGCAGCGTCTCGGCGATCTCGGCAGCGGTGGTGTCGGTGAAGTCGGCGA
The DNA here is from genome assembly GCA_003023275.1 of Bacteroidetes bacterium SW_4_67_19. Taxonomy (GTDB): domain Bacteria; phylum Bacteroidota; class Rhodothermia; order Rhodothermales; family Salinibacteraceae; genus QS-8-64-10. The sequence continues at coordinate 3,513 of PXTX01000112.1, read as the reverse complement.
AGTAAAAGAGGTCGTCCCCGGCGGTGAGGTTGCGCACCTGGTGGTGAAAGTCGTCGGCCCAGACCCCGTCAAGGCCGTAGCCGGCCCGGCCCTCGGGGAAGGAGCCTTCTTCGTCGGGGCGGCCCGCTTTGCCGCTGCCCCCGCGCGGGTCGATGAGGTGGCGCGCGTTGCGGTCGTCCTCGGCGATAAGGTAGCGCTTCTGGTCGGGGAAGGCCTCTCCGACACGGACGGCCATCTCTTCGAGGAAGTGCGGGTCGCTGTCGTCGACGAGGGCGTTGGTGGCGTCGAGGCGGAGGCCGTCGAAGCGAAATTCTTCCAGCCAGTACAGCGCGTTGGAGATAAAGAAGTGGCGCACGCCCTCGGAGTGCGTGTCGTCGAGGTTGACGGCCTGGCCCCAGGGGGTTTCGTGCTTGTCGGTGAAGAAGGGCGCGAAGGCGCCGGCGTAGGCCCCGTCGGGACCGAAGTGGTTGTAGACCACGTCGAGGAAGACGGCCAGCCCCTCGGCGTGGGCGGCGTCGACGAAGTGCTGCAGGTCGGCGGGGCGGCCGTAGGTGCGGTCGGGGGCGAAGAAGGCGGCCGGGTCGTAGCCCCAGTTGCGCGTGCCGGGAAAGGCGCCCACCGGCATCAGCTCGACGGCCGTGACGCCGAGGTCCTTCAGAAAGCCCAGTTTCTCGCGCGCGGCGTCGAAGGTCCCCTCCGGCGTGAAGGCGCCCACGTGCAGTTCGTAAAAGACGAGGTTTTCCTGGGCCACCCCGCCCCAGTCGGGGGTCTGCCAGTCGTAGCTGCTCGGGTCGATCACTTCGGAGGGCCCGTGCACGCCCTCCGGCTGAAAGCGGCCGGCGGGATCGGGAAACGGCTCGGGCGCCTCGCCGAGGTCGAAGCGGTAGCGCGCGCCGGGGCCGAGGCCGTCGACGAAGCGTTCGAAGTAGCCGGCGCCGGCGGGCTCCATGTCGAGGCGCTCGGAGCGGGCGTCGTCGCCCTCGGAGCCGTCGAGCACGAGCGTGACGTCGTCGGCCACGGGCGCCCAGACGCGGAACTGGGTGCCGTCGCCGGTGAGGATGGCGCCGAGGGGGCGTTTTTCGAAGTTGGACACGTGCCGGGGTGACGGTTTGGGGGATCTGGAATGCGTCGTGGCTCTGCCTGCTCCCGGAGACCAACCGGCGAGAGGGGCGAAGGGAATACCAAGTAGCCGTGAGTCAGGTTCTGCATGTACTGCATCGCCGTCACGCGCGCCAGTCGCGCTGGGGAGTACGCGGGTGGCCCGCGATCGGGAGTAGAGGTCCGCGAAGTCCGCGTCCCGAAAAAGCGGCCCCCGTTGCGAAGACGCACGGCACGTAGCCCGTGCCACGCGGAAACGACGCTTCGGCGACGCGCTCGGTGCTGGAGGGAACTGGCCTCCCCTCAGCAAATCGGAAGGTTGAAGAGACATGAACAGATCGGTAGGTTGGGAGCCGGAAGGAAACGTCGCCTTCTGCCCCTGCCGAAGGCCGTCCCGTTCTCTTACTGACGCCCGCTGGGCGGGGCGCCGAGCGAGGCTCTCTTCCCCCTTTCCCCTTCTCCCCTTCGTGAAGAAATTTCTACAGACCATTGCCGCCGGCAAGGACCTCACGCGCGAGGAGGCGCGCGCGGCCATGCGCCGGATGATGCGCGGCGACGCCGAGCCGGAGCACGTGGCGGGCCTCTTGCTGGGGCTGCGCGCGCGGGGCGAGTCGCTCGACGAACTCGTCGGATTTACCGAGGTGATGCGCGAATTTGCCGTGAGCGTGGACCCCGGCGACCCCGACGCCATCGACCTGTGCGGCACCGGCGGGGACGACGCGGGCACGTTCAACATTTCGACCGCCGCCGCGCTGGTGACCGCCGGCGCTGGCGCGACCGTCGCCAAGCACGGCAACCGCTCGGTCTCGTCGGACTGCGGCAGCGCCGACGTGCTCGAAGCGCTGGGTGTCAAGATCGACCTCGAAAAAGACGGCGTCGAGCACTGCCTTCAGGAAGTCGGCATCGCGTTTCTCTTTGCCCCCCACTTTCACCCGGCCATGCGACACGTCATGCCCGTGCGGCGGGCGCTGGGCGTGCGCACCTTTTTCAATGTGCTGGGGCCGCTGTGCAACCCGGCGGGCGTGAAGCGCCAGCTCGTGGGCGCCTTCAGCGCGTCGGTGGCGCAGCAGATGATGCGCATCCTCGCCGAGACGGGCTCGCGCCACGTCTGCGCCGTCCATTCGCGCGACGGACTCGACGAAGTGAGCCTCTCGGCCCCTACCGCGCTCTTCGAGCACGACACGGCCAGGCGCGACGCCGATGAACCGGCCACGCAAAACGGGCGCGTCATCCAGCCGGAGGTCCACGGCGTGCGCCCCGCCGAACTGGACGCCCTGCAAGGCGGCGACAAGGAAACCAACGCGCGCATCCTCGAGTCCATCCTCGACGGCAGCGAAGAGGGCGCCCCGCGCGACGTGGTCCTCCTCAACGCCGCCTACGCGCTGCACGTGTCTGGCCGCTTCGACGGGCTGGAGGAATGCACCGAGGCCGCGCGCGAAAGCATCGCCAGCGGCGCGGCGCTGGAAAAGCTCCAGCGGCTCGGGGAGGCATCACATTCGTTCGCGAAGGAATGAGGGGGCGCAGGGGCGAAGGAGGAGCACCTCCCACTATCGCACTGCCTCACACCCCTCTCCCCCCTCAACTCCCCCCTCAGCGAGCACTCCAAGAGTACTTCCGCCCGCTGGGCGGGGCGCGAAGCGAGTTCTTCCTCTCCCGCCTCTCCGACGCCCGACCGCCCCCCCTACAAACTCACGCCCCTACAAACCGAACCGATGAGCATCTTGGACGACATTGTCGCGGCCACGCGCGAGCGGCTGCCGGAGCGCAAGCGCGAGGCGCCGCTGCGCGAGCTGGAGGCGCGCCCGATGTTCGAACGCGAGCGGCGCGACTTTTACGAAGCGCTCTGCGAAAACGAGCTGTCAGTCATCGCCGAGATCAAGAAGGCCGCTCCCTCGGCCGGCGAGATACGGGCGAGCGGCAACCCGGGCGTCCTCGCGCAACAGTACGAGCAGGCCGGCGCGGCGGCCCTCTCGGTGCTCACCGAACCGGAGCGCTTCGGCGGGCGCGTGGAGCACCTGCCGTTTGCGCGAGCGCACGTTGCGACTCCACTTTTGCGAAAAGACTTCATCGTCGACGAATACCAGCTCGTCGAGGCCAAAGCCTACGGCGCCGATGCGGTGCTCTTGATCGCCACCGTGCTGGCACCCGAGCAGCTGTTCGACCTCCACCAGGCCGCTGCAGAGCTGGGGCTCGACTGCCTCGTCGAGGTCTACGCCCCGAACGAGCTGGAGAAGATCGACTTTCACCAGGTGAGCATCCTGGGAGCCAACAACCGCGACCTCTCCACGTTTGAAGTAGACCTGAACCAATCCATCCGCGTCTTTCGCCGTGCGCCGGAGCATGTTGTGCGCGTGACCGAGAGCGGCCTCTCGCGCGCCGACCAGCTCGCCACGATGCGCCGCCACGGCATGGACG